>DASSAL010000040.1:0-30423 GCA_035685405.1 Actinoplanes sp.
TCATGAGTGCTCCTCGGACGACGGGTGGCCGCCGACGACCACCCGGTAGCGGCGTGGTGCGGCCGGTCGGTCGTACCCCGCGATCAGGGCGGCCAGCCGGCTCGCGAAGTCTTCGATGTCGGCCGGACGCTCGAACCCGATCTCGGCCTCGATGGTGAACGTCACCAGCCGCTTGTCGGTCGCGGCGGCGGCCGTGCGCTGGCGGGCCACGGTGTCGAGCGTGCGGGCCGAGGCGGTCAGGAGTGTGTCGACCGCGAACCGGTCCTGGTCGGCCACGGTACGTGGGCCGACGATCGCCGGCGTCACCACGACCGTGCGCGGAGTGGCCCGCAACAGCCGCTCCTCGCGCCCCCGCCGCTGCCGGACCTCGACCAGCTCGACCAGGCCGGCCTTCTCCAGTTCGCGAAGGTGGTAGTTGATCCGCTGCCGGGTCTGGCCCAGGCGGGCGGCGAGGCCGGTGGCCGAGCCGGGCTCGCGCAGTTCGGACAGCAGGCGCCGGCGCAACGGCGAGAGCGGGCCGCGCAGCCCGGCGTCGTCCAGTACGTGCACCGTCACGCTTGTCAGGTTCCCACTTGACAAATCATTTTGTCCAATGGAGCGGGTGTCAGAATGAGGCACGTGACCATCCCGAACGTCCTCGCCAGCCGGTACGCCTCGCCCGAGCTCGTCGCGCTCTGGTCGCCTGAGGAGAAGGTGCGGCTGGAACGCCGGCTCTGGGTCGCCGTGCTACGGGCCCAGCGCGATCTCGGCGTCCCGGTGCCGGACGGAGTGGTCGAGGACTACGAGCGGGTGCTGGACGAGGTTGACCTCGCGTCCATCGCCGCCCGGGAACGGGTCACCCGGCACGACGTCAAGGCCCGGATCGAGGAGTTCTCGGCGCTGGCCGGCCACGAGCACGTCCACAAGGGCATGACCTCGCGCGACCTCACCGAGAACGTCGAGCAGCTCCAGGTGCGGGCCTCGCTCGAGCTGGTCCGGGACCGGGTCGTCGCCGCGCTGGCCCGGCTGGCCCGGCGGGCCGTCGAGTACGACGACCTGGTGCTGACCGGCCGCTCGCACAACGTCGCGGCCCAGGCCACCACGCTGGGCAAGCGGTTCGCGTCGGCGGCCGAGGAACTGCTCATCGCGTACGACCGGCTGGCCGAGCTCATCGCGCGCTACCCGCTGCGCGGCATCAAGGGCCCGGTCGGGACCGGCGCCGACCAGCTCGACCTCTTCGACGGGGACGCCTCCAAGGTGGCCGCGCTCGAAGAGCGGGTGGCGTCGCACCTTGGCTTCCAGCGGATCATGCACAGCGTCGGCCAGGTCTACCCGCGCTCGCTCGACTTCGACGTCGTGTCGGCGCTGGCCCAGGCGGCGGCCGCCCCGTCGTCGCTGGCCACGACGATCCGGCTGATGGTGGGGCAGGAGCTGGTGACGGAGGGCTTCAAGCCGGGGCAGGTCGGCTCGAGCGCGATGCCGCACAAGATGAACACCCGGTCCAGCGAGCGGGTCAACGGGCTGGCCGCGGTGCTCCGCGGGTACGTGTCCATGGTCGGCGAGCTGGCCGGCGACCAGTGGAACGAAGGCGACGTCTCCGACTCGGTCGTGCGCCGGGTCGCCCTGCCGGACGCGTTCTTCGCGGCCGACGGCCTCTTCCAGACGTTCCTCACCGTGCTGGACGAGTTCGGCGTCTATCCGGCGGTGATCGCCCGGGAACTGGACCGGTTCCTGCCGTTCCTGGTCACCACCAAGATCCTGGTGGCCGCGGTGCGCAGGGGTGTCGGCCGGGAGGTGGCGCACGAAGTGATCAAGGAGCACGCGGTTGCGGTGGCGCTGGCCATGCGGGAGCAGGGCTCGACCGGAAACGACCTGTTCGACCGCCTGGCCGCGGACGGCCGGCTGCAGTTGTCACGCGGTGAGATCGACGCGCTGGTGGCGGACCGGGCGGCCTTCGTGGGTGCGGCTCCGGCTCAGGTCCAGGTGATCGCCGACCGGGTCGCCGCCATCGTGGCCGAGCACCCCGAGGCCGCAAAGTACACCCCGGCACCCATTCTTTAGGTGGTCAGCGCACCCACGTCGGATTCGCCCGTCGCTGTGTTGGCGGCCGGGACCAATGCGGCTTGCCGCGAGGTCCCGGGCCGCCAACACAGCGGCTCCCGGGGCGAAATCCCGCGAGCCGGAGGCGAAGCCGGCAAGCACAGCCCGCCCAGGGATGGCGGATCGTGGGCCACACCACCCCCGGGCGGAGATCATCGGTCAGACGCCGGAGACGCTCTGGATCCAGGCGCGGTTGTACGCGACGCTGCCGTAGTACTGCGCGGTGGTGCCGTTCGCGGTGGACGCCACGCCAACCTGGGCGCCGTTGTAGACCTGCGGGCCACCGGAGTCGCCGCGCCACGCGTTGCCGCTGATCCGGGTGCTGCCGATCGCCCGGCCGCCGTAGGCGTCCCGCTGGTTGGTCGAGGTGACCCGGACGGTCGCGGTCTTCAGGACGGTGGACGCGCTGCAGCCGCTGTAGCAGGTCATTCCCCACCCGTATATGGAGTTCGTCGAGCCCACCGGCGGGTATGCGCTGGACAGCGGCATGTAGCTGGTGGAGACCGAGCTGCTCAGCCGCATCAGGGCCAGGTCGTACCGGCTGGAGGTGGAGCTCACCGTGCGGGTCACGCCGCCGGAGGTGCGGTTGACGCTGCCCACCCGCACCGACATGGAGCCGTTGATGCAGTGCCGGGCGGTGAGCACGTAGTTGGCCGAGATGATGGTGCCCGAGCAGGTGAAGCTGCCGTTGCTGAACACCGCGGCGGCCCAGGGCGCCGACGAGACGGTGCTGCCGCCGATGATCTGGCTGGGTTCACTGGGCGCGGCGGTGGCCGCGGCGGGGATGGCCAGCGCACCGGTGAGGGCGGTGGCCAGCGAGGCGACGACGATGCGGATGCGCACGCCGGGCTCCTTCCGGGGTTCGAGGATGCCTTCAGCCCGGTCAAGGGCGGTGGCGGGGTGGTCGGACGGGGATATTGATGGACCGTATGCGCCGCCCGGTGCACGGCATAGAACCCAATCGACACCTATCACCGTGTGATGGAAGGACCACCGTGGAGGCTATGACCGCCGCTCTGGTGGCGTTCGTCGCGATCGTTCCGGTGGAGTTGCCGGACAAGACGTTCGTCGCCACCCTCGTGCTGAGCACGCGGTATCGGGCATTGCCGGTCTATATCGGCGTGCTGGCCGCGTTCGGCGTCCAATGCCTGATCGCGGTGGCGGCCGGGACGCTGATCTCGCAACTGCCCCGGCAGCCGGTCGAGTTCGTGGCGGCGGCGCTGTTCGCGATCGGGGCGGTGGTGCTGGTCCGCGGGGCGCGGCAGGGAGAGACCACCGAGGCGGAGGCCGAGCAGGAGTACGGGGAGAAGCTCGCCGACCCGCGTGCGGGCTGGCGGGCCGCGCTGGCCAGCTTCCTGGTCCTGTTCACGGCGGAGTGGGGCGACCTCTCGCAGTTGCTCACCGCCGGTCTGGTCGCCAGCGGCCGTGCGCCGGTGCCGGTGTTCGTCGGCGCGTGGGCGGGCCTGGCCGTGGTCAGCGGCCTCGCCATCCTGCTGGGCCGCTGGCTTCTGCGCCGGGTCCGGCTGTCCCTGGTGCGGTATGTGGCCGCGGCGGTGTGTTCGGCGCTCGCGGTGCTCACCTTGATTGAAGCGTTGACCGAATAACCCGATCGGCCACCGGGTTCACCAGCGGTTGCGTCGGCTGGGCGACACTTGCCGATAGGTTGATCGTGAAAGCGACAGGGTAGGCTTTCGGCTGCTGTCCCAGAGTTCCCAAGGCGGCTCGGCCGCAATGCAATGTACACAAGACTCAGGAGTGGCCCGTGGCTCGCGTCGTCGTCGACGTCATGCTCAAGCCGGAGATCTTGGATCCGCAGGGCCAGGCGGTGGCGAACGCGCTGCCGAAGCTCGGCGTGACCGATGTCTCCTCCGTACGCATCGGCCGTCGCATCGAGATCGAGTTCGCCGGGGAGCCGGATCTCGACACCGCCCGGGAAATAGCCGACAAGCTGCTGGCGAACCCGGTGATCGAGGATTTCGAGATCCGTTCGCTCGAGGACGCGTGACCATGCGAATCGGTGTCGTTACGTTCCCGGGCTCACTCGACGACGGTGACGCCGCCCGTGCGGTGCGGATCGCCGGTGCCGAGGCGGTCCGGCTCTGGCATGGCGATCCGGCGCTGCACGGGGTGGACGCCGTGGTGTTGCCCGGCGGCTTTTCGTACGGCGACTATCTGCGCTGCGGCGCCATCGCCCGGTTCGCCCCGGTGATGGAGTCGATCGTCGACGCGGCCCACGGCGGTCTGCCGGTGCTGGGCATCTGCAACGGCTTCCAGATCCTCTGCGAGGCCCACCTGTTGCCCGGCGCGCTGACCCGCAACCAGCATCTGCACTTCCGCAACCGCGACCAGTTCCTGCGTATCACGTCGGCGTCGACCGCGTGGACCAACCAGTTCGTCGAAGGCCAGGAGATCCTCATCCCGGTCAAGAACGGTGAGGGCTGCTTCGTGGCCGACGAGGCCACGCTCGACGTGCTGGAGGCCGAGGGCCGGGTGGTGGCCCGGTACACGCGCGGCAATCCGAACGGCTCGCAGCGCGACATCGCCGCGATCACCAACGAGGCCGGCAACGTCGTCGGCATCATGCCGCACCCGGAACACGCGGTGGAGGCGCTGACCGGCCCGTCGCTGGATGGCCTCGGCTTCTTCACCTCCGTCCTGCGGAGCCTGGCCGGGGCGTCCACGGGCGGTCAGCCGGCCGGGAGCACCAACGCAGCAGAAGGACAGCGCTGATGAGTACGCCGCACGACACGGCCACCGGGGAGGCGGCCACGCCGCGCACCGTGCCGAATCAGCCGCCGGCCGGGTTCGGGGGCCGCCTGACCGGCTTCGCCGCGACCGACGTCCTGGTCGACGAGTTCGACGGCGGGCCGGACACCGTGCAGCGCGCCCGCAACACCCCCGGCGAGCTGCAGCCGCACGCCGAGCTGGGGCTCAAGGACGACGAGTACGACCGGATCCGGCAGATCCTCGGGCGCCGCCCGACCGCCGCCGAGCTGGCGATGTACTCGATCATGTGGAGTGAGCACTGCTCGTACAAGTCGAGCAAGGTGCACCTGCGCCAGTTCGGCGAGAAGGCGCCGAAGAACACCCGGATGCTGGCCGGCATCGGGGAGAACGCCGGCGTGGTGCAGGTCTCCGAAGAGCTCGCGGTGACCTTCAAAGTGGAGTCGCACAACCATCCCAGCTTCGTGGAGCCGTACCAGGGCGCGGCCACCGGTGTCGGCGGCATCGTCCGCGACATCCTGGCCATGGGGGCCCGGCCGATCGCGGTGATGGACCCGCTCCGGTTCGGCGCGGCCGACCACCCGGACACCGCCCGCGTGCTGCCCGGCGTGGTGGCCGGCATCGGCGGTTACGGCAACTGCCTGGGCCTGCCGAACATCGGCGGCGAGATCGTCTTCGACCCGACGTACCAGGGCAACCCGCTGGTCAACGCGCTCAGCATCGGGGTGCTGCCGATCGAGCGGCTGCAGCGCAAGGAAGCCGCCGGCGTCGGTAACGTGGTCGTGCTGCTCGGTGCGCGGACCGGCCGGGACGGCATCGGCGGCGTGTCCGTGCTGGCGTCGGCCACCTTCGACGAGGAGACCGAGCAGCGGCGCCCGTCGGTGCAGGTGGGCGATCCGTTCATGGAGAAGCTGCTGATCGAGAGCTGCCTGGAGCTGTACGACGCCGGTCTGGTGGTCGGCATCCAGGACCTCGGCGGTGCGGGCCTCACCTGCGCGCTCACCGAGACCGCGGCGGCGGCCGGCACCGGCATGCGGATCTACCTGGAACGGGTGCCGCTGCGCGAGCCCTCCATGTCGCCGACCGAGATCCTGGCCAGCGAGTCGCAGGAGCGCATGCTGCTGATCGTGGCGCCGGACAAGCTCGACCGGGTGCTCGAGGTGGCCGAGAAGTGGGGGGTCTGGGCCACCGCGATCGGTGAGGTCACCGCCAGCGACACCCCGGGAGTGCCGGGCCGGCTGGTGATCAGCTGGAACGACCAGGTCGTGGTGGACGTGCCGCCGGGCTCGCTCGCCGACGACGGCCCGGTGTACGCCCGCCCGCTGCGGGAACCGGCCGACCTGATCCTGTTGCAGGCCGACCGCGCGGAGACCCTGCCGCGACCGGCCACCGGCGACGAGCTGCGCGAGACCGTCCTGCGGATGGCGGCCTCACCGAACCTCTGCGACAAGACCTGGGTGACCGAGCAGTACGACCGGTACGTGCTCGGGAACACCGTGCTGGCGCAACCCGAGGACGCCGGTGTGCTGCGCCTCGACGAGCAGACCGGCCTGGGTGTGGCGCTGTCGGTGGACGGCAACGGCCGGTATGCGCGGCTGGACCCGTACGAGGGTGCAAAGCTCGCGCTGGCCGAGGCGTACCGCAACGTCGCGGTCACCGGTGCCGAGCCGGCCGCGGTCACCGACTGCCTGAACTTCGGCTCGCCCGAGGACCCGGCGGTGATGTGGCAGTTCGCCGAGGCGGTCCGCGGGCTTGCGGACGGGTGCCTGGAGCTGGGCATCCCGGTCACCGGCGGCAACGTCAGCTTCTACAACCAGACCGGCGCCGCCGCGATCCACCCGACCCCGGTGGTGGGTGTGCTCGGGGTGCTGGACGACGTGGCCCGCCGGGTGCCGATGGGCTTCCCACCGCCGCCGACCGCCGAGGGTGACCTGCTGTTCCTGCTCGGCGACACGAGGTGCGAGCTGTCCGGGTCGGAGTGGGCCTGGGTGACCCACGGCCATCTCGGCGGCCGTCCGCCCACCGTGGACCTGGCCCACGAGAAGGCCCTCGGCGCGATGCTGGCCAAGGCGTCGCGCGCCGGGCACGTCGGCGCCGCGCATGATCTCTCCGACGGTGGCCTGGCCCAGGTGCTGGTGGAGAGCTGCCTGCGCCGCAACATCGGCGCCCGGGTAGCGCTGCCCGAGTCGGAACCGGCGTTCGTCTGGCTGTTCAGCGAGTCGGCCGGGCGCGTGCTGGTGGCGGTGCCGCGCGGGCACGACAAGGCGTTCCGCGCGCTCGCCCAGGAGCACAACGTGAGCTGTACGGCGATCGGGGTCACCGCCGAGGAGCCGGTGCTCGAGGTGCGGGGACAATTCAGCATTCCGCTGGACGAGCTCCGGGCGGCGTACACCGCGACGCTGCGCGACCTGTTCGGCGGGCCGGCCGAGCTGGCCAACCGGCACGGCGACCCGGAGAAGGCCCGCCGCCCGGAGGAGCGCGGGACGGCGTGGGCGGAGGTCCCGGTGGCGGCCGAGGCCACGGAGGAGCAGGCAGCGCCGACGGTAGCCGAGGACCAACCGGCCGCTGCGGAAGAGGTGCAGCCGGCGGAGGCGGAGGAGCAGCAGCCGGCGGAGGCGGAGGTGCAGCAGCCGGCGGAGGCGGAGGTGCAGCCGGCGGCGGCGGAAGACGAGGACCAACCGGCGGCGGAAGGCGAAGAACGGGCGGCGGAAGCCGAAGCGCAGCCGGGGGTGGCGAAGGATGAACCGCCGGTGCGCTCGGTGACCCTCGAGCTGACCGAACCCGCGGAGCCCCAGGCGGCGGGCGAACCCGGAGAAGCCAAGTAACCACAAGAGAGGCCGGTTTCCGCGGAAACCGGCCTCTTCTGTGGTTGGCTCAGTCGTCCATCCAGTTCACCGGACGCCGCTGACCCGGCCGCGACTGTCCACCGTGACGGCCGCCCTGGTCGTCGTATGCGCCCTGGTCGTATCCGCGGTCGTACCCGCCGCGCTGGTCGTAGCTACTGCCCGGCGGCTGGTAACCCTGGTCGTAGCCACCACCGTGCTGGTCGTACCCCTGGTCGTAGCCGCCCTGGTCGTACCCCTGGTCATAGCCACCGTACGCACCACCACGGTCGTAGCCGCCGGCACCGTCGGCCGGCGCACCGTACCCGCCACCGCCGGCCGGCGCGGCACCGTAGTCGCCGCCGGCCGCCGGCGCGGCACCGTACCCGCCACCGCCGGCCGGCTCGGCACCGTACCCGCCACCGCTGGCCGGCGCGCCACCGTAACCGCCACCGCTCGCCGGGCCGTAGGTGTCACCGTTGTCCACGCCGCCGGCCGGCGCGCCGTACGCGCCGTAACCGCCCTGGTCGTAGCCACCGGCGCGATAGCCGCCCTGGTCGTAGTCCGGCTCCGGCCGGTACAAACCGGTCGGCTCGTCGTACCGCTGCTGCGGCTGACCGCCGTCGTATCCGCCGTAGCCGGCGTACTGCTCGTCCTGCACCGGGCGCCCGTACTGGGTGGGCGGACCGGCGTACGCGTCGTCGTATCCGCCGCCCTGGGCCGGGACCTGCGTGGCACCGCCGTAGGTGCCGCCGCCGTACATCGGCTGCGGCCGGACCGGCGCGCCGTACGGGTCGGGGAACTCGTCCTCGGCCGCGACCGGCCGTTGCAGCATGGTCGGAGCGTCCGACATCGACGATGCCGGCATGCCGGCCACCATGGTCGCGTCGCCGGCCCGCCTGCCGACCGGCGCGGCGACCCGGGTGGGGTCGTTGTACCGGCCCGGACCCGGCGGCATGACACCGTTGGGAAGGTCGTCGTCCTCGTCGCCGCCATTGTTCTTGCGGCGCATCATGACCAGCACGATCGCGCCGACACCGGCCGCCACCAGCAGGCCACCCAGAATGATCAGCAGCAGCGAGCCGTTGCCGCTGTCCGAGGCGTCGGCCGCCGCCGCGGTGTCCGCGCCGGCCGTTTCCGGGTCGGCGGCCGCGGCACTCTCCTCGTCCAGCGGCTCGGCGCTGGCGGTGTCCGCGGCGGTCGGGGTGGCCGCCGGGGTGGCCGCCGCGATCGCCTTCAGCGTCAGCGGCACGTTCACCGTCCTGCCGGCGCGCGCGTCCACGGACACCGCATCCGGCTGGAAGCCGTCCTTACCGGCGCCGACCGACACCGAGCCGGGTGTGATCGGACGGTTGTCGGACGAGGTGAACGAGTAACCGCCGTCGCCGTTGGTGTTGGTCTCGTACGTGTGCCCGGCACTGTCCTTCATGATCACTTGGGCGCTGGAGATCGGCTCGCCGTCCTCGTCGCGGACCTTGCCGGAAATCTGGCGCACCGTCTGCGGCTTGTCCGGGCCCCGTACGGTGATCGTCTGATCCGCGGTGCCGGTCTCGCCGTTGAGGGTGGCCCGGATCTGCACCCGCACCGACCGGGTGTCGCCGGCGTTGACGTTCGGCGCGGTCAGTTCGGCGGCGAAGTCCCGCTGCTCGCCGGGGTTCATGTTGACCGCCGGAGAGCAGTCGCGGCGGCACGCCATGCCGCTGACCTGAATGGCGACCTGGCCCGGCGGGTTCGGGTTGATCACCCGGTACTGAACCGTCGTGCGCTCGCCGGAAGCGATGTCGGTCGATGAGACGTTGAGGATCTGGACCACCGGCTCGTCGGCCTGTGCCGGCGCCGAAGTGGCGACGATCATGCCGCCGACCAGCGCCAGTAACGCACCGGCCTGGACCACCCGGGCTCGTAGGTGCGCTGTCACGTCCACCGCCTTCCGGTCGCCCGGTCCCCGGCCGCTGATGTGTCCGGTAGATCCGGCGACGAATACACCGTCGGCCACTATGCCTTGTCGTGGGTCATTCGCGCGACCCAGGGCCGCCGGGGAATCTCGCCGGAGCGAGTCGTATCGTCCCGACGTGTCCCCTGCGCACAATAAATCCGAGTCGGTGAACGACGCGTTGGACGCGCTGGACCGTGGCGCCGAACCGGACCGCACGGTACTCCGGGACGCGGTCCGCGCGCTGCTCCAGGAATTGGCCCGGGTCGCGCCGGGCCGATCGGTGGAGGTCCGGATTCCACCGTTCGGGGCGATTCAGTGTGTCACCGGACCGCGGCACACCCGCGGTACACCGCCCAATGTGGTGGAAGCCGATCCGCTGACCTGGCTGCTGGTCGCCACCGGACGGCTGACCTGGGCCGACGCGGTGTCCTCCGGACGGGTGCGGGCCAGCGGCAATCGCACCGATCTCAGCGAGTTCCTGCCGCTGGGGAGCGCCGAGTGAGCTGAGCCGGGCCCTTCCCCCTCGCGTACACTCGGCGGTTGGAGCCCAGCAACGTTCGAGCAGATCAGCACGAGGGAGCAAAGCCTGTGCCCCGAGGCGACGGCCGGTTGACCGACGATCTCGACCCCCAGGAGCGTGGCCCCCAGGATGCCTGCGGCGTCTTCGGTGTCTGGGCACCCGAGGAAGAGGTGGCCAAACTCACCTATTTCGGCCTCTTCGCCTTGCAGCACCGCGGGCAGGAGGCGGCCGGTATCGCGGTCAGCGACGGCGCCGGTGTGGTCGTCTACAAAGACCTCGGCCTGGTCTCTCAGGTCTTCGACGAGCCGACCCTGGCCAGCCTGCGTGGCCATCTGGCGATCGGGCACACCCGATACTCCACCACGGGCGGTTCCAACTGGGAGAACGCCCAGCCCACCATCCGGGCGACCACGGCCGGCACGACGATCGCGCTGGCGCACAACGGCAACCTGGTGAACACCGCCGAGTTGGCCCGTGAGGTGGCCGACCGCGGCCTGGCGGCCGCTGGGTCCGCTGAGATCGCGGCCACGTCGGACACCGCGCTGGTCACCACGCTGCTGGCCGGCCGGCCGGATCTGTCCGTCGAGGCCGCGGCGGTGGAGGTGCTTCCGCGGCTGCGCGGCGCGTTCAGCTTCGTCTTCATGGACGAGACCACGCTGTACGCCGCCCGCGACCCGCAGGGCGTCCGGCCGCTGGTGCTCGGCCGGATGGAGCGGGGCTGGACAGTGGCCAGCGAGACCGCCGCCCTGGACATCGTCGGCGCCAGTTTCGTCCGTGAGGTGGAGCCGGGCGAGATCCTGGCGATCGACGAGCACGGCCTGCGCTCCACCCGGTTTGCCGCGCCGGAGCCGAAGGGCTGCCTGTTCGAGTACGTCTACCTGGCCCGCCCGGACACCACGATCGCCGGCCGCAACATCTATTCGGCGCGGGTCGAGGTGGGCCGCCGGCTGGCCAAGGAGCACCCGGTCGAGGCCGACCTGGTGATCGGTGTGCCGGAGTCGGGCATCCCGGCCGCGATCGGATACGCCGAGCAGTCCGGCATCCCGTACAGCGCCGGCTTCATGAAGAACGCGTACGTCGGCCGCACCTTCATCCAGCCCTCGCAGACCATCCGCCAGCTGGGCATCCGGCTGAAGCTCAACCCGCTGCGCGAGGTGGTTCGCGGCAAGCGCATCGTGGTGATCGACGACTCCATCGTGCGCGGCAACACGCAGCGGGCGCAGGTCCGGATGCTCCGTGAGGCCGGTGCGCTCGAGGTACACGTGCGCATCTCGTCGCCACCGGTGAAATGGCCGTGTTTCTACGGCATCGACTTCGCCACCCGGGCCGAACTGATCGCCAACGGTCTCGAACTCGAGGGCATCCGGCGCTCGATCGGCGCGGACACTTTGGGCTACGTTTCTCTGGACGGGCTGGTCCAGGCGACGGAACAGCCGAGGACGCGACTGTGCATGGCCTGCTTCGATGGGCACTATCCGATCGAGCTGCCGGCTGGCAACCTGATCGGCAAGCACCTGCTGGAAGGGTTCGGCGTGCGGGCCGCCATGCCGGACGCCACCGCGGATGAGGCAACCGCTGCGGTCGCCGAGCTGCAGACGGAGTACGAGTTGCAGCGGCCGTGAGCGACGAAGCGACACAAAGGGGAGAACCGTGACGCACGTGTCCGAGCGCAACAGTGCCGGAGCGAACGACGCCGATCGTCAGCCGTGGACAGCCGGCAGTGGTCGCGGAGCCCGCAAGCGCACGGTCACGTACGCCGACGCCGGCGTCTCCATCCACGCCGGCGAGAAGGCGGTCGAGCTGCTGAAGTCCAAGGTCAAGAAGACCACCCGCCCCGAGGTGATGGGTGACCTCGGCGGCTTCGCGGGCCTGTTCCGGCTGAACACCGGCAAGTACAAGAGCCCGATCCTGGCCTCCTCCACCGACGGCGTGGGCACCAAGCTGGTCATCGCTCAGCAGCTGGACATCCACGACACGATCGGCATCGATCTGGTCGCCATGGTGGTGGACGACCTGGTCGCCTGCGGCGCCGAGCCGCTGTTCCTGCTCGACTACATCGCCTGCGGCGAGGTCGTGCCGGACAAGGTGGCGGAGATCGGCGCCGGCATCGCCGACGGTTGCCGGTACGCCGGCTGCGCGCTGCTCGGCGGCGAGACGGCCGAACATCCGGGTGTGCTGCGCCCGGACGAGTACGACGTGTCGGCCACCGGTGTCGGCGTGGTGGAGGAGAGTGAGATCCTCGGGCGTGACCGGGTCGAGGTGGGCGACGCGGTGATCGCGATGCGTTCCTCCGGCCTGCATTCCAACGGATACTCGCTGGTCCGGCACGTCCTGCTGGGCGCCGGCCGGATGCGGCTGGACACCGTCGTGGACGACTTCGGCAAGCAGCGCACGCTGGGTGAGGAGCTGCTCACCCCGACCAAGATCTACGCCAAGGACTGCCTCGGCCTGATCGAGGAGACCGACGTCCGCGCGTTCTCCCACGTCACCGGCGGCGGCATTCCCGGCAACCTGGTCCGCATCCTGTCCGAGCACGTGGACGCGGTGGTGGACCGCTCGTCCTGGCGCCCGCAGGCCATCTTCGACCTGATCCAGGCCAAGGGCCGGATCGACGACCAGGAGATGGAAGCGACGTTCAACATGGGCGTGGGCATGTTCGCGATCGTCTCGTCCGACGACGCGGACCGCGCGATGGCGTATCTGACCGGGCGCGGCGTCGAGGCGTGGCAGGTCGGCGAGGTCATCGAGGGCACCGGTCAGGTGCAGATGATGGGCCAGTACACCCGCGGGTAAGAATCACCCTCACGTTTATGAAATGATCGGCGTGTGTCGATTCGTCGGCATGCGCCGAGATTCGGTATGCCGGGACAACGGAAGGTGGACCGCAGCACATAGCCTGCGAGGTGACGGACGGAGGTGGGGGCGTGCACTGGAGTGGAATGCGGGGAATTGCTGCGATCCCCACGTACGTCGTCATGCAGCCCACGACCCTGTGCAACCTCGACTGCGTCTACTGTTACCTGCCGTTCCGCGAGCTGGACCGGCGCATGCCGGTGCCGGTCGCGGAGGCCGTGGCGACGTCGGTCCGGCCGTGGGCGCGAACCGGGCGGTTCTCCGTCATCTGGCACGGTGGCGAACCGCTGGCGGCCGGCCGGGACCATCTCGGCGCGCTGCTCGCCCCCTTCGACGACGGCGTCGAGCACCACATCCAGACCAACGCCACGCTGATCGACGACGCCTGGTGCGAGTTCTTCCGGACCCGTGAGGTGCGGGTCAGCGTCAGCGTCGACGGCCCGCGCGAGCGCAACGGTGACCGGGTCACCCGCGGCCGCCGGCCGGCGTACGACCGGATTCGGCGCGGGGTGGACGCGTTGCACCGGCACGGGGTCCCGTTCTCCGCGCTGTGTGTGGTCGGTCGCCCCGAGCCGGGCCTGGCCACCGAGCTGTACGACTACTTCCTCGACCTGGGCTGCGACGTGCTGGGCATCAACGTCGAGGAGCTGGAGGGCGTGAACCGGCGGGCCAACCGGCATCCGGCCCCGGCGGTGACCGGGTTCTGGGCCGAGCTGGTCACCGCGTGGCGTCGTGACCCGAGGATCCACCTGCGCGAGGTGGAGTGGTCCCTGCGGTACGCGGCCGCGGTGCTGGACGGCACCGCCGATGAGGTGCTGCCCCGCCGGCTCGACCCGATTCCCACCGTGGCGTACGACGGGTCGGTGGTCCTGCTGTCACCGGAACTGGCCGGTTTCTCCGATCCCCGGTACGGCGACTTCACCAGCGGCAACGTGCTCACCACGCCGCTCGGCGAGATCCTTGACCGGGCCGCCGAGACGCCGTGGATCGCGGAGTTCCTGGCCGGTGTCGAGGGGTGCCGGTCATCCTGCCCGTACTTCGGCTTCTGCGGCGGCGCGCATGCCGCGAACCGCTACTTCGAGCATGGGCGGTTCGACGCCACCGAGACCGATCACTGCCGCAACAGCAAGATTCGCCTACTGGAGGGAGTGCTGGACCATGCCCGAACCCACGAGGCCCAGCATCACGAGCCCACGGCCGTCTGATCACGCAGACACCGATCCGGTGACCGCGCGCGTGCAGGACACCCGGACCGGGTTGGCCGCGTTGATCGCGGAGGCCGATCGAGCCCGTCGGCAGCGCGAGGAAGGCACGACGGCGGACGGCGGCTCGGCGGTCTGTGCCTGGAACCACTTCGAGAACATCCCGACGTTCTACAACTGGAACAACCGGCCGCGCTGAACGACAACCGGCAGCCCCACGCGTCGCCCGCGTGGGGCTGTTGCTGTTGCCAGTGAGAACGGGATGCGCGGCTGACCCACATCACAGGGGAGCACGCGGCAAGGCACACCGCGTGCTCATGGTGCGAGCGGGTCAGTCGTCAGCGCCTCGAAGGCGACCAGCGGTCCGGCTGGTCGTCCGCGTCATCCTCGTCGTCGTCAACGTACGGATCGTTGTCGTCGTCGAAGTGGTGGTCGGACTTACCAGCACCCGCCAACTCGCGCTGCAAGGCGGTGAGGTCGGTGTTCGGGGTCTGGTACTTCAGCTCCCGGGCCACCTTCGTCTGCTTGGCCTTCGCACGGCCGCGCCCCATGGCTCGACCCCCTCGCACAGAATTCGGGGCAGCCCGAAGGCGGGCCCCGATGACGTTAGGCATCTCTCGTGGCTCTTACGGTACATGGATGATGCCGCCTTCGGCACCTCGGGTTGCGTGTGACACGACGCGCGTCGTGGCGTGTCTCAGCGGAGATAGATGCTGCGCAACCGGCCCACCTCGGCCATCCGGCGCTCGGCGAGGCGATCGGCGGCCACCGCCGGGGGGACGCCCTCGTCGTCGGCGAGGTGGAGGATGCGCCGGGTGGTCTGGAAGATCCCGGTAGCCCGTAGTTTGGCCCGCTCGAAGTTGAAGCCCTCGATCTCATCTGCGACCTGGATCACACCGCCGGCGTTCACCACATAGTCGGGTGTATAGAGGATGCCGCGTTCCTCCAGCATCTTCTCGATGCCCGGGTGGGCGAGCTGGTTGTTGGCCGCACCGGTGACCACCTTGGCGCGCAGCACCGGCACCGTGTCGTCGTCCAGGGCGCCACCCAGCGCGCATGGCGCGTAGACGTCGATGTCCGAAGTGATCAGCGTCTCGGTGTCAGGGACCAGATCGATCTGCGGGAACGTGCTGCGCGCCCAGTCGAGCGCCGTCGGGTTCACATCGGTGGCGACCACCGAGGCGCCGTCGTCGAGCAGGTGTCCGGCCAGCACCTTGCCCACCTTGCCCAGGCCGGCGATGCCGACCCGGCGCCCGGCCAGCGTCGGGCTGCCCCAGGTGTGCTCGGCCGCGGCGCGCATCCCCTGGTAGACACCCCAGGCGGTGAGTATCGACGAGTCGCCGGCACCGCCGTGCTCGATGCTGCGGCCGGTGACGTACCGCGTCTCCCGGGCGATCACGTCCATGTCCGGTACGTACGTGCCGACGTCACAGGCGGTGTAGTAGCGGCCGTTCAACGAGTGCACGAACCGGCCGTACGCCCGCAACAGCGCCTCGCTCTTCAGCCGCGCCGGATCGCCCCAGATCACCGCCTTGCCGCCGCCGAGATCAAGACCGGCCAGCGCGTTCTTGTACGCCATCGCGCGCGACAGGTGCAGCGCGTCGGTGACCGCGTCCTCCTCGGTCGCGTACGGATAGAAGCGGGTCCCGCCCAGCGCCGGTCCCAGCGCGGTCGAGTAGATGCTGATGATCGCCTTGAGACCGGTGTGCCGGTCCTGGCAGAAGACGACTTGTTCGTGGCCGCCGGCGTCGCTGCCCTCGGTTTCGAACACGCCCATGGCTGATGCTCCTTCGCGGTGCTGCCCTTGTGGGGTCCGGGTACCGGCTGGGGTGTGCCGGCTTCACCGTCGAGCCTAATGGCCGGATGCCGCTCCGCAGGGTGCTCGTCGATCGGGTCGCGCGCGTGAAAGGATCGCGGCGTGCCGTCACTGTTCGCGTCGTACCTGCGGGTTTACGAACCCTTGACCGCCTTCGACCGCGACCGGCAGGTCTTCTGGCGCCGATACGCCCGCGAGGGCCGCGCGCTGGGCCTGGCCGAGGGTCCGGTGAAGCAGCGGTCGGCCGTGCTCGAGGCTCTGGGCGCCGGCTGGACCCGGCTGCCCGACCTGCCGGACGAGGCGTACGTGCTGGAGTGGGCGGACAGCCTGCTGGTGTGTCCGTGGAATCTGCGGCTGCGGGTCGCCGAGGCGGCGCTCAACGCCCGGGACGGCGTACCTCGGGTGCTGGCCGACGCGTTCGTGCCGCCGGTGCTGGCCGGGCAGGCCAAAGCGGTGGTGGAGGACTGGCGCAGCGGCGCCAAGGTGCTCGAGCGCGGGGTGCCCCGGGTGCACGAGCAGATCGCGACGTGGGGGGTACCGCTGCGCTGGTTCGTCTTCGTCGATCTGGAGGAACGCGAGTTCGACCTGGGGGCTCCCCGGCGCACCCTGCGATACCGCACCGAGATCTCCAAGGCCCGCCGGCGGGCCCACCGGGCCGTTTCGGTGCTGCGCAAATCGCTCGGCGACGTGCCGATCACCGAGGCGGTGGAGGACGCCACCAAGTGGCTGGAGGAGTTCCACCCGCGCTCGGTGGTCGAGCTGGACTACGGCGGCCTGGTGAATCTGCTTCCGGGTGACGACCTGAAGCAGGACGATTCACCCGGTTTGGTGGCCGCCGGGCTGTCCGCGCTGTCCCGGGGTGACGCCGACGCGGCCACCGAGGCGTACGAGAAGCTGGTCGCCCGGTGGCGCGCGGTGCAGCTTCTGGAGCGGTGCAACTGAGCTGGGGAAACGAGCCGAAAGTCCGGTTTCAACGCGAGCACTCTTCGTAATCGCGACTTACCGAAGCGTGATATTCGGACTAAACGCGACACTATCTGGCATAGAAAACACGCAAAAATCGGGCATGCTTCAACCGTCTATCTAGGGACGATCGGCCGTTCGGCCCATGTCGGACATCGGGGACTAGCCGGACCATGAGAGACGCACCGGCCGGCGGGACCCCGGCCGATGTCTTTTAGGTACCTGTGGAGGAGTGACCGATGGCATCGCGAACGCACGATCCTGAGCCGCTACTAACGCCGGCCGAGGTGGCGTCGATGTTCCGTGTCGACCCGAAGACCGTCACCCGATGGGCGAAGGCCGGCAAACTCAGCGCGATCCGCACGCTGGGTGGGCACCGTCGCTACCGCGAGTCGGAGGTTCGCGCCCTGCTGCAGGGGCAGATCCCCACGCAGCGGCAGGGCGACTGAACACGGTCGACCCGACGTCGTGCAAGGGGCGAGCGCTGGGGAAGGCGATCGCCCCTTCTTCTTGTCCTGATCACGTCACTCTGTGATCATTTCACCAGGATCGCCACGGTGCCGTGCACGCCACGCCGGATTCTGCTCCCGATCAGGGTCATCCAACCGGTCAGGCCGTACTTGCGCTTGAGCAGCGCGCCGACCCGGTTCCGGTCCGCCGCGTCGCCGATCCGGGCGTGCGCCTCGATCGGCTCGCCCGACGGGTTGCCGCGGAAGTCACAGGCCTGCACGGTGACCCGGCCGCTGTTGCGGATCCGCTTCACCTTGCCGCTGCCGGCCGGCGTCCAGAGCATCAGCCCGTCGCCGTCGGGCACCACCCACAGCGGCGTCGACACTGCCCGGCCGTCCTTGCGGTACGTCGTCAGCAGGACGTACTTCTCCGATCCGAGTTGCTCGGGCGTCGCCATGTCGCAAGAGTAGTTGCAATGGATCAACCGGCGATCGGCGACGTGTTCGGCGAGATGATCCGGGACGCGTACGCGGTGCGTACCGGGATCGGGCCGCGGCCGCTGGCCGGTGGGCGGGTGCCGCGGCCGGTGATCGAGATCATCGAACGCGACGACGGCCTGATCAACGGAGCGCCGGCCGACCACTATCTGGACGAGCCGGACACCTGGCAGCCGCACGACCACCGGGCCCTGCGGATGTGCCGTGGCCACGTGCTCGACGTCGGGGTCGGCGCCGGGCGCATCGCGATCGAACTCCAGCGCCGCGGCATGGCGGTGACCGGGCTGGACACCTCGGCTGGGGCGATCGAGGTGGCGCGCAAGCGCGGCCTGCGGGACACCGTGCTGTCCACCGTCGACCGGTACGCGTCGGCAACCGCCCGCTACGACACCTTCCTGCTGCTCGGCAACAACCTCGGCCTGCTCGAGGGCCCGGACCGCGCGCCGGTCTTCCTCGATGCCCTGGCAGTGCTCGCCAACCCGGGCGCCCGGATCATCGCGCACGGCACCGATCCGTACGGCACCGCCGACCCGGTGCACGTGGCATACCACCGTCGCAACCGGGACCGCGGCCGGTTGGGCGGGCAGCTGCGGCTGCGGTTGCGGTACCGGCTGCTGGCCACCGAGTGGTTCGACTACCTGGTCTGCTCACCGGCCGAGCTGGCGTCGCTGGTCAGCGGCACCCGGTGGCGACTGGTCTCGATCGACGACACGGACCGCCCGTACTACCTCGCCGTCTTCGAGTTCACCGGATGACCGGCCGTCCCTAGGCTTCCGGCGGGACGCCGCCGTCACCGTCGACCACGGCGTCCGGGGTGCCGTCCTGGTCCAGGTCCACCATGGTGATGTCGACCTTGCCGTCGCCGTCGGTGTCGAACTGGAACAGGTCCGCCTTGCCGTCGCCGTCGGTGTCCGACACCCAGACGTCCGGCGTGCCGTCGCCGGTGGTGTCCTGGGCGAGCAGGTCGACGCGGTCGTCGCCGCGGGTCTCGACGGTCTCCTGGGGCTCGGTCATGCGGTCCTCCTCAGTAAGGTGACTCCACGTGGATCAACTTATCGGGCCGGCCGGTGCGCTCGGCGAACGTATGGGTGTCCAGATCACCGAGGCATCCCCCGAACGGGTCGTCGGCACTATGCCCGTCGAGGGCAACACGCAACCCTACGGGCTGCTGCACGGCGGCGCGTCCTGCGTACTGGCCGAGTCGCTGGGCTCGACCGGCGCGGTGCTGCACGGCGAGACCGTGGACCGGCCGTACGCCGTCGGCGTGGACATCAACGCCACCCACCACAAGGGGGTCCGCTCCGGCATCGTGACCGGCGTCGCCACGCCGCTGCACCGTGGCCGGACGGCGGTGACCTACGAGATCGTCATTACCGACGAGGACGACAACCGGATCTGTACGGCCCGGCTGACGTGCCTTCTGCGCAGTGCTTAACCTGCAATCCTTGACGGAACCACGTACGTTTTCTTCCGTGACCGACGTACCACAGCATGCACTCGACGACGCGGCGCAGGTGTTGCACTGCGCGCTCAGCGGCGACAGTGATGCCGTGGTCGGCACGTTCGACGCGGTGGTGGACCGGTCCGGCGTGGTCGGGGCGTACGACGTGGCCTGGTGCCTGGCCGCGACGATGGTCGGCCAGGTACCGGTGGGCGGTGCGTGGACCCTGGACTTTCCCGGGATCGACGACGCCCGGTACGACAAACGCTGGGTGGCCCGGTTCGTCAGCGCGTACGTCAACGCCGACATCCCCACCGGCGAGGCCCTGTTCAGCGCGGCCATCGCTGACGGCCAGCTGCCGGACTGCCTGCTCGCGCTGGCCGGTTCCACGGTCGCCACGCTGCGCCACCGGGCGGCCTGACACCCCTCGGCACGGGTGAGCATTTTCGAAGAAGCGACCGCCGCGCCGGTGCTCTCTGGAGCAGCCGGGCGCGCCGTTGCACGACGAAGCGACGGCTGAGCTCCTCCGCGAGCTGGTCGCCAAGGGCGCCCTGAGCGGCCTGGTCTTCAACACCGACGATGCCCGAGGGCTGTACGAGACCCTCAAAGCGCGCGGCGTCTCCGACTTCACCCAGGAGCCGACCGACCACTTCTACGGCACCGACATGCACGTCCGGGACCCGTTCGGCAACAGCATCCGGATCCTCCAGCAGGGGAACGGTTAGGCCAACCGGCCGGCGCGGGACTTCAGGTAACGCTGCTCGGGAACGCTGAGGGTGAGGCGCGCGGCCCGCAGATACTCGTCTCGGGCGGCGGCCCGGTCGCCGGCCATCTCGAGCAGGTGCCCGCGCACCGCGGCCACCCGGTGATGGCCGGCCAGCGCACGTTCCGCGTCGGCCAGCCGGGCCAGCGCCACCGCCGGCCCGTCCACCTCGGCGAGCGCGACGATCCGGTTCAACGTCACCATCGGGCCGGGCGCGAACACCTCGAGCATCCCGTACAGCTGCAGGATCTGGGGCCAATCGGTGTCCTCGGTCCGCGCCGCCTCGTCGTGTACCGCGGCGATCGCGGCCTGCAGCTGGTACGGCCCGATCGGGGCGGTCCGCAGCGACCCGGTGATCAGCGCGACGCCCTCCTCGATCGCCGCCCGGTCCCACAACGAGCGCTCCTGCTCGGCCAGCGGCACCAGCGCACCGTCCGCGGTCACCCGGGCCGGCCGGCGCGCGTCGGTGAGCAGCATCAACGCCAGCAGGCCGGTCACCTCACCGTCGTCGGGCAGCTGCCGGTGCAGTTGCCGGGTGAGCCGGATCGCCTCGGCCGACAGTTCGACCCGATGCAGGTGCGGCCCGGCGCTCGCGGTGTACCCCTCGTTGAAGATCAGGTCGAGGACCTTGCGGACCACGGACAGCCGTTCGGCCAGTTCGTCGGGTGGTGGTACGGCGAACCGCGCCCCGGCGTCCCGGATCCGCTGTTTGGCCCGGCTGATCCGCTGGCCGACGGTCTTCTCCGGGATCAGCAGCGCCCGGGCGATCTCCGCGGTGGTCAGGCCGCCGACCGCGCGCAGCGTGAGCGCAACCTGGGCGGGTGGGGACACGGCTGGATGGCAGCAGAGCAGCAGCAGGGTGAGCGAGTCGTCCACCTCGGACACCGGCGCCGGTTCGGTGCTGGCCCGGAACACCGCCTCCTCCCGGCGGCGGCGGGCGGCCTCACTGCGCAGCAGCTCGATCCGGCGCCGGGCGGCCACCGTGATGAGCCAGTTCTTCGGTTGCGCCGGGATCCCGTCGACCTGCCACTGCTGCGCCGCGGCCAGCAACGCCTCCTGTACGGCGTCCTCCGACGTGGCGAAGTCGCCGTACCGGCGGACCACCGCGCCGAGCACCTGCGGCGCACATTCGCGCAGCAGGTGCTCGAGGTCCGGCCCGGTCAGAATTCCCAGCCGCTCATGTCCAGCACCGGGCGCACCTCGACCTCGCGCAACTGCGCGTCGGGCACCTTGGCGGCCCAGGCGATGGCGGCTTCCTGGCTGTCCACCTCGATCAGGTAGAAGCCGGCCAGGTGCTCCTTGACCTCGGCGAACGGCCCGTCCGACGCGATCGTGTGGCCGTCGCGCGCGGACACCCACCGGGCCAGGGAAGGGTCGGCCAAACCTTCCGAGACGACCAGCACCCCGGACTGGGCCATCTCCTCGGTGAGCTTCAGGTGGCCGCGCCCGAAGTCTTCCCGTTGCTGATCGGTCAGTGTCTCCCACAGGTCGAGGGACTGCTGGTTCGAGTGAATCAAGATCATGTACTTCATTTGTTGGCATTTGACCTTTCGTGCAATGCGCGTTTCCAGCTGTCGGGCGAAGGTCTTGATTCCGTATCGCACTCAGGGAACATCAGGGTCGGCCACCAGGGAAGGAGCGACGTGCTGAAGTTTAAGAACGCCGCGGAGCAGGCTGCCTGGACGTTGGCGGAAGCGCTGAGTCAAAAGGGCATGGTCTGCATGAAACAGGCCGAGGAGGCCGCCGAGACGTTCCGGGCCGGCAAGATGCAGATGCGCCGGCAGTTCAAGGCGCGCGGGCTGTCAGAGGTGGACGCCGACATCCGGTGGGCCGGCACGACGGCAGCGAAAAAGGCCCTGTCGGACAACGGCTGGTATATGTCGCAGGCGCAGATGTACAGCCAGGCCGCCGCCGCCCAGTACGCGAAGGCGCTCTACCTCAAGCAGAGCGAGGGCTTTTAGCGCCTACTTCGCGCTCTTCCCGTCGAGCAGCTGGAGCAGGTCGTACGCCGCCCGCTCGACGTCCTTGTGCCGCCACTCCGCGGCGCGGTAGACGCAGGCGATCAGGCCGGACCGGTGCAGCCGGCGGAAATCGCCGAAGACGAACGCGTACCGGGCCTTGGTCTCCTCGGCCGGACCCTCGGTGAGGCCGAGGAACCACCGGGCGTACGCCGTCCAGTCATGCTTGTCGAGGTATGCGTTCTCGTCGGCGGCCTTCGGCTGGGCCGCACCCCAGTCGCTGTCCAGCACATACCGCCGCTTGTCGATGAGGTCCCGGGCGTGATCTACGGCCACCGGGTTGACGGAATACGTTGCCACGTAACGTTTCCTTGTTTGCGCGTTGGGAAAGATGTCGCGGGCCCTGCCGGCCTAACGGACGAACGCAACCGGTCGGCAGGACCCGCTTCCCCGCCGGCTGACCGGACGGGAAACCTACGGACGTAACCAGACTGCCTCGTCGCGGTGGGACTCCAGCGGCGCCGGGTAGTCCAGGCGCGACCGGATCGCGTCCGGCAGCCGCCATGGCTGGTGCACCGCCCGGCCCGCGACGGATGTCAGTTCGGGTACGTAACGACGAACGTACACGCCGTCCGGGTCGAAGCGCTCGGCCTGCCGGATCGGATTGAACCGCCGGTAAGGCTTCGTATCGTTTCCGGTGCCCGCCACCCACTGCCAGTTGCCGGAGTTGTTGGCCACGTCGCCGTCCAGCAGCCAGCGGAAGAACCACTGCACGCCGGGCCGCCAGTCCAGACCCAGGTGCTTGGTGAGGAACGCCGCGGTGATCAGCCGGGCCCGGTTGTGCATCCAGCCCTCGGCGCGCAGCTGCCGCATCCCGGCATCCACGACCGGCACCCCGGTCCGGCCGTCCTGCCAATGCCGCAGCGCATCCTCGTCGTACCGCCATTGACTGTCGCCGGCCGCGCGGTACGCCTCGGTGGAGATCGTCGGCCGGGCGTAGGCAACCTGGTAGTAGAAGTCGCGCCAGCAGAGTTGGCGGACGAACGTGGCGGGACCTTCGCCGCTTCGCTCACGCACCGCGTTGGCCAGGGCCAGCGGCGAGACACATCCGAATCGGAGGTACGCGCTGAGCCGTGACGTGGCGTCGCCGGGCAGGTCGTTGTGCCGATCGTCGTATGCGTCCACATCCTCGAGCCAGGCGGTGACCCGCCGCAGTCCGTCGGTCTCGCCGCCGGTCAGGGCGTGCGGCGAGTCGCCGTCCGGTGCGGCGGGCATCGACCCGGTCTCGAGACCGTCCGGCAGCGTGATCCGCCGCGGGGTGGCCACCTCGTCCCGCCACTTCGCCGCCGCCCAGGCTCGGTGGTACGGCGAGAACACCCGGTAATGGTCGGCGCCGCCGCCGGGTCGTACCTCGCCTGGGTCGACCACCGTGACACCGGGGAACAGCCGGAACGAGATGCGGTGGGCTTCGCACTCGGCCGCGAACCGCTGCTCCCGGGCCCGGGCATAGGTGCTCACGTCGGCCGCCATCGCGATGCCCTCGGCGGCCACGTCGCGCGCCACCTTGATCGTCTCCGCGACCGGGTCACCATGCCGGATCACCAGGTCGCCGCCCAGATTCTGGAGCGTTCCGCGCAGGTCGGCGAGCGCCTGGTGCAGGAACTGCACCCGGTTGGCCGAGATCGTCTGCAGCCTGGGGTCGAGCACGAACAGTGGCACCACCCGCTCGGCGTTCGCGCATGCGGTGGCCAGCGCCGGGTTGTCATGCACCCGCAGGTCGCGGGTGAACAGCACAACGACAGTTCTCATGGCCGCGCCGCCGGGTCGTCGGTGCACCGCCCGGCCGCGGTCCTCACGCGCCCGCCAGAACCGGCTTGCCGGGGCGGGTGATCAGCGACCGCAGCGCCACCGCGGCCCGGCGCCGGTTGGGCACCGTCGCGCGGCCGGCGAAGACGTCGTAGTCGGCCGCCTCCACCTCGTCGAGGATGCCGCCGTACAGCCGGAACGCCGTCCGCATGCACGCCTGGGAGCCCGGGTTGAGCAGCGGGATGCCGGGCGCGGCCCGCCGGTAGTGGTCGCGCGCGACGCTCACTTCGTACCGGATCAGGCTCTTGACGTGTGGCGTGGCCACCCGGCGTTCCAGGTGCGGGCGGGTGACGCCGAACTCGGCCAGGTGCGCCTCGGGCAGATAGATACGGCCGCGGTCGAGATCCTCGGCCACGTCCCGGATGAAGTTGGTGAGCTGGAACGCCAGGCCGAGCTGGCGGGCCGGCTCGCGGGCGGCGGCCGGGTCACGGGAGCCGAGGATCGGCAGCATCATCGTGCCGATCACCGCGGCGGACCCCTCCATGTAGTCGAGGAGATCGTCGTACGTGGCGTACGACATCACCGTCAGGTCCATCGCCATGCTGCGCAGGAACTTGCGGAAGTCCTCGGGATCGAGGTCGAAGACCGCGATGGTGTGCAGCACCGCGGGCAGCAGCGGATCGTCGGTGTCGCCGCGCAGGAACCGGTGGGACCACTCCTGCAGACGGGCAGCCCGCTCGGCGGGTGGCAAGGCCTCGGTGCGATCGACGATTTCATCCGCATACCGGGTGAATCCGTAGAGCGCGTGCACGTGTCGTCGCTTCCACGCGGGCAACAGCCGGGTCGCCAGATAGTACGTGCGCCCGTGCCGCTTGTGCAGCTCACGGCACCGTTGATAAGCCGCGGTCAGATCGACGTCCACGGGATCTCCCATCTAAATCGACTCAGGAATCGACGCAACCCGCAGCCTACGGTACTGTCGTGCCCATGGCCAACGACACCCTCGAGGGATACCCACCGCGCGGTATCCCACGCCAGAGCAGCCGGGACCCCGGCGTGACCGAGGGCGTGGAGGGCACCCTTGCTACGTTCCTGGCCGGTCAGGTCAACGCGCTCGACGCCGTCGACCCGGAGCTGGGCCGGTTCGCCCGGATCACCGGAAACCTCGTGCTGAGCGGCGGGAAGCGGCTGCGGCCGACGTTCGCCTACTGGGGGTGGCGCGGCCGGGTGGGTCCGAACGACCCGGTCGAGCCCTTGCTGCCGGCCTTCGCCGCCCTCGAACTCATGCACACGTTCGCGCTGGTCCACGACGACGTGATGGACATGTCGGCCACCCGGCGAGGTGCGCCCACCGCCCACCGGACCTTCGCCGGCGACCACACCGAGGCCGGCCGCCGCGGCGATCCGGAGCACTTCGGCACCACCTCCGCCATCCTGGTCGGCGACCTCTGCTTGATCTGGGCCGATCAACTGCTGGCCCGCACCCCGATCGACACCGCTACGCTGTTCGCGGTGCGGGCCTGCTACGACCGGATGCGCGTGGAGGCGGTCGCCGGGCAGTATCTCGACGTGCTCGGCGAGACCCAGCCGGACGCCTGGTCGGTGGACCGCGCGCTGCTCGTCGCCCGGCACAAGACGGCCAGCTACACGGTCCAGCGGCCGTTGCAGTTCGGCATGACGCTGGCCGGTCCCGACCTGTGCCCGGGCACCAGCGGCCGGGCCCTGGCCGATGTGGACGCCGCCTACTGCCGGTACGGCGCCGCCGTCGGCGAGGCCTTCCAGCTGCGCGACGACCTGCTGGGGGTGTACGGCGACCCGGCCGTCACCGGCAAACCTGCAGGTGACGACCTGCGCACCGGCAAGCCGACCACCCTGCTGATGCTCGCCCGCCAACTGGCCACGCCGGCCCAGCGAGTTGAGCTGGCCACCAACTCCGCCGGAGCCGTCATCCCCGCCGACGGCTCCGGCGGTCCCCACCCCGGTCCCGATGTGGCCCGCCTCGCCGAGGTGATCGCCGACACCGGTGCGCCGGAACGGGTGGAGGCGCTGATCCGGGAGCGGGTTGATGAAGGGATCACCGCGGTGATGAACGCACCTGTACACCCGGACGCCCGCATGGCGTTGACCGAGCTTGCCGTGACCGCTACCCACCGACCGGCATGACGGCTGCCATGCGAACCGTGACCGGACCCACCGATCGGGTCGTCGTGGTGGGCGCGGGCCTCGGCGGGCTCGCCTGCGCGCTGCATCTGGCCGCGGCCGGCCGGCAGGTCACCGTGATCGAGCGCGAACCGGTGCCCGGCGGCCGGGCCGGGCGCCTGTCGCTGGACGGCTACGAGTTCGACACCGGGCCGACCGTCCTGACCATGCCGGAACTGATCGCCGAGCCGCTGGCCGCGGTGGGCGAGAACCTCACCGACTGGCTCGACCTCCTGCCACTCGACCCGGCCTATCGGGCCTTCTATCCGGACGGCTCGACATTGGACGTGCGGACCGACACGGTACGCATGGCCGCGGAGATCTCCCGGGTATGCGGGCCGCGCGAGGCCGACGGTTATCTGCGGTTCGTCGACTACGCCCGCGAGCTGTGGCGCCTGGAGCGGAACCATTTCATCGACCGCAATCTGGACACCCCGGTCGACCTGCTCAATCTGAACCTGCTGAAACTGCTCGGCATGGGTGGCTTCGGCCGGCTCCAATCGAAGATCAACCAGTTCTTCCGGGATCCCCGTACCCAGCGGATCTTCTCCTTCCAGGCGATGTACGCCGGGCTCGCACCACACGACGCGCTGGCCATCTACGCGGTCATCGCGTACCTCGACTCGGTCGCCGGGGTGTTCTTCCCCAAGGGCGGCATGCACGCCGTGCCGAAAGCGCTAGCCGGCGCGGCCGAGAAACACGGTGTGCGATTCCAGTACGACACCAGCGTGGTGCGCGTGGAAACCGCGAACGGACGCGCCACCGGTGTGGTCACGCACACCGGGGAACGGACTCCGGCCGACGTGGTGGTGCTGAATCCGGATCTGCCGGTCGCGTACCGGGATTTGCTGCCACCGCGCCGCCAGGCCCGCCGGTTGCGGTATTCGCCGTCGTGCGTGGTGCTGCACATCGGATCGCGCCAGGCCTACCGCAAGATCGCCCACCACAACATCCATTTCGGTACGGCCTGGAAGCGCACCTTCGACGAGGTGATCCGCCGCGGTCAGCTGATGTCCGACCCGTCCCTGCTGGTCACCAACCCGACGCACACCGACCCGTCGGTGGCGCCGGCCGGCCGGCAGACCTACTACGTGCTGGCGCCGACACCGAACCTCGAGGTGGCACCGCTGGATTGGCGCGGCGGACTGGACCGGGCGTACGCCGACTCGGTGATCTCCGCGCTGGAGGAGCGCGGGTACGTCGGCTTTGCCGACGGGGTCGAGGTGGAGCGGATCATCACGCCGGCCGACTGGGCAGACCAGGGCATGGCGGCCGGTACGCCGTTCGCCGCGGCACACACGTTCACGCAGACCGGCCCGTTCCGTCCCGGCAACCTGCATCGCCGGCTGCCGAACGTGGTCTTCACCGGTTCGGGTACGCAGCCCGGTGTCGGTGTCCCGATGGTGCTGATTTCCGGCAAGCTCGCCGCGTCCCGTGTTCTGGGGGGAGCCCGATGACTCAGGTCGAACTGGTCGACGCCGACGGCACGCCGCTCGGTGGCGCCGACGTGGAGCAGGCGCATCGCTCGCCCGGACTGCTGCACCGGGCGTTCTCGGTGTTCCTGCGCGACGAGTCCGGACGGGTGCTGCTGCAACAGCGGGCCGCGCTGAAGACCCGGTTCCCGCTGCGCTGGGGCAACACGTGCTGCGGGCACCCGGCGCCGGGTGAGGCGGTCGCGGTGGCGGCGGCCCGGCGGATGAGCGAGGAGATCGGGGTCACCGGGGTGACGCTGACCGAGGTCGGGGTGTATTCGTACTACGCCGAGGACCCGGCCACCGGACGCGTCGAGTACGAGTACGACCACGTCCTGGTGGGTGACGTCCCGGCCGGCCTGTCCACGCTGGCCGATCCGGAAGAGGTGGCGGATCTGCGCTGGGCCTCGATCGACGAGGTACGCGCCGCGCTGGCCGACGATCCACGGTCGTACGCGCCCTGGCTGGCCGGTGTGACCGCGGTGCTCGCCGGCGATCTTCCCGCCACCCCCGTCCGATCGATGTCGGTTTCGTCCCTCTCTTCAGACAGCTCCGCCGGCGCCTCCGCGTCGTCCACGCCGGGCGCTCCGGAGCAGTCCGGTGGCGGATGAGGCCCTGACCGCCGGAGCGGTCGCCCGCCGCCTCGGTGTGGCCGTCACCACGCTGCGCACCTGGCATCAGCGGTACGGCCTGGGGCCGAGCGAACACGTCCCGGGACACCATCGCCGGTACACGCCGCAGGACATGGACCGGCTCCAGGTGATGCGCCGCCTGACCGCGCAGGGCGTGGCACCGGCGGAGGCAGCGGCGTGGGCCCGGCGGGTGCCGGTACCGATGAACGGCACCACACCGATCGGACGCACCCCGGCACCGGACACGTCGGCGCTCGACCAGCACCCGGGTGTCCGGGTGGTCAGCCGGGACGGCGGCGGCCACGCCATCCCGGTCGGTCGCGCCGGTCCGGCGGCGCGCGGCCTCGCCCGCGCCGCGATGCGCCTGGACGCCCCGGCGCTGCGCGACATCCTCGAGATGACGCTGGCCACCCGGGGGGTGATCCAGGCCTGGACCGACGTGATCATGCCGGTGCTGGTCGGGATCGGCGCCCGCATCCAGGAGACCCGGCGGTTTGTCGAGGTCGAGCACCTGCTGTCCCGCAGCATCACCGAGGCGTTGAGCGTGGTGCCCCGGCCGTCCGGCGTGCCCCGGGTGCTGCTCACCGCGGCCGACGAGGAGCAGCACACGTTACCGCTCGAGGCGCTGGCCGCCGCCCTGGCCGAAGCGGGCGTGCCGACCCGGCTGCTCGGCGCCCGCGTCCCGCCGCGGGCCCTCGGCGACGCCATCTCGCGGACCGGTCCCGCGGTCGTGGTGGTCTGGTCGCAGCTCCCGGAGACCGCCGACCCGGCCCAGCTGAGCGCCCTGCTGACCGGCCGGGAGCGGCCGTTCCTGGTGGCCGCCGCCGGCCCCGGTTGGCCACCCGACCGGCTGCCCGACGAGGTGCTGTTACTGAGCAGCCTGACCGACGCGGTCGAGATGATCACGGTCGCGGCGGCCGCTTGAACCGCTGGTCAGGACGACGCGGGGTACCGGTTTGGAGGGCAGCCTGAGGATCACGTATGCTTTCCAGGCCTCAAGCGGGGCCGGTTGGGGCCCACCGCCGCCGACATCGCCGATGTGCGATGATGGCGACGTTGCCCTCATCGTCTAGTGGCCTAGGACGCCGCCCTTTCAAGGCGGTAGCACGGGTTCGAATCCCGTTGGGGGTACGGACCGGCTTAGGTCGGTGAAGTGGTAGGAAGTACGAGCAAGGTCCTGTGGAGCAGTCGGAGTGCTCGCCGCCCTGTCAAGGCGGAGGTCGCGGGTTCAAGTCCCGTCAGGACCGCAAGCATCACCACGGCCAGGTAGCTCAGTTGGTACGAGCGTCCGACTGAAAATCGGAAGGTCGGCGGTTCGACCCCGCCCCTGGCCACCAGGCCTCTCGCCGGGCTCTGAGCACCGCCCACCTGCGGAAACGCACGGTGGGCGCTCTGCTGTTTGGGCTCGATGACGGCATCGTCGTTGCCCCGTGGTGACCGCTAATTCCCCATGGTCGCCGCCAGGAATTGCACGTTCGCTGCACGCCGCCACCCGCCTTCAACCAGCCGATTGCTCAGCTCCGTTGGAAGATCGCGCGGTTTGTCGGCTCGTGCCCTGAAGACGGTTTTGCCGCCGGATCAGCATGGGTCCTGCGTCCGCACTGGGCCTCAACAGGCGTATCCTAGCGGTACGGCAAGCCTTTGGACCCGGACCCCGCCCGCTGCTGCCGCGGTGATCCTTTAACCTAGGGCGGGCATCCCATGATCTGTTCCATTTCGATGGCGTCCACGCCTGATGGTGTATGCGTGTACCTCGGCGGTGAGGTCGACCTTTCGGTGTCCGGCCACCTGTACGAGGTTCTCGGCGATGTGTTGGATCAAACCCTGGGCCCGGTCGAGGTGGATCTTCGAGATCTGCGGTTGCTGGACTGTACGGGCATAACCGCCCTTCTGCGGGCGCGAGACGATGCTCACCGATGCGGGCGCGTCCTGATGGTCAGCAACGCCCGGGGCGTCGTCCGGCGGGTGTTGGATCTAGTGGGCACGCTGACCGAAGTCCCGCTCGCGTCCTCGCCCTTTGCCGCCGATCGTCGGCCGCTTGAAGCAGCGGCGGCGATGTAGGAACCTTGCCGACTCGTCACCGAAGCCCCACCGGCAGTCGCATCCATAGGCGAGGCGCTCACTCTCCCGCCATCTCCTCACCGGCGCGACATCCAAGGTGGACCGGCAGGGGTCAAGGGTGGCCGCAGGCCATCGCGTAGCGACGCGAAGCGCTCTTGACGCCGGCCGGTGCGCTTGGAGGATCGGCGCGAAGAGGGGATGGTCGTACACCAACGGCAAGGGTTCTGAT
>DASSAL010000041.1:0-4526 GCA_035685405.1 Actinoplanes sp.
CAACGCCCACATCTGATCCGGGGCCTGCGCGCGCATCCGCTGATGCCGCGTCGGGCCGCAGCGCTGTTTCTTGCGCACTCGGGCCGGGCGTTTGAGCCCTAGTTCCCGCCACAATCGCCGGGTGCGTTTGCGGTTGACCACTAGCCCTTCGCCGGGCGGCGGTCGCGTGCGCCTTGCGCCATCCCCACCGCGGATATCGCGCGGAGATCTGCCGCAGCCGTTCCCGCAACACCTTGTCCGCAGCGGTCACCGACCGCGGAACTCGGCGCTGCGCCGAGCGGTGCTGACCAACCACCCGGCAGGCCCGCCGTTCGGAGACCCGGAACCGATCCCGCAGCACCTGCACGGCGCGGCGGCGACGTTCCGGGCTCACCAGTTTCCCTTGTTCAGCTCCTTGAGCATGTCCAGGTCGAGGAGCTGATCGGCGACGATCTTCTTCAGCCGGGCGTTCTCGCGTTCCAGCTCCTTGAGCCGCCCCTGGCCACTCGAGCACCACAGCACCACAGCGCCGATGCGGACGGCGCTGATCAGGCCGGTAGGGCGCGCCAGGTTCCGTACCGGTGGATCGCGATCCCGCCGAAGGCCGGCGCCGTCCGCGTCGCCGCGTCCACCGTCGCCAGTTCCCGGTTCAGGATCGTCGCGCCCTCCTCGTGGAAGGTGCAGTGCTTGCAGTCCGGCAGCGGCACCGTTTCGGCGGCGAGACGCACCCGCTTGCCGGCAGCGGCACCCCGGCTGAGCCAGTCCCGGCTGATCGCGACGATCGAGTTGGGGCCGGTCGCGGTGTCGCGATAGCTCATCACGGTGACCGCGCTGACCCGCTTCAGCACCTCGTCGGCCAGGTTCTTGCCGCCCACCCGGTATTCGCCGTACCAGAACGGCACATCCGCCTCGAGCGGCAGCGTGCTGGCCGCCCGCAGCTTGTCGAGCAGCGTCAGGAAGGACCGCTGCGTGCCCTGCGGATCGGTGGTCCAGCGATCCGACAGGTACGGCTCGACGTCCAGGTGGATGCCGGCGAACAGGCCCGTCCGCACCACCGTGCGCTGCCAGGCGAGCGCGGCCTTGTGGTCGCTGACCCAGGAGCTGTCGCCGCCCAGAGCGGTCATCTTGATGTTCATGGCCTGGGCCCGCCGGCGCATGTCCTGCAGCCGGGCCAGGTCCCCGTTGACGAGCGCGGACGGCGACACGTACGTGAAGATCTCCGAAACGCCCTTGCTCGCCGCCCAGGTGACCACATCGGCGGCCGGCTCGTCGCCCCACAACCACATCGCCCGGGTCTTGGGCGGCGCCGCGGTGAGTGTGGTCCGGCCGGCGGTCGAGGCATCGGGCAGGATCAGCGCGGCGGCGATCATGACCACGGTCGTCATCAGCCTGGTTCGCCGTCGTACCCGCATGATCGCTCCCCCTGCTCGAGGGTTCGCTATCGGCCGGCCGCGCCCGGTGTTGAGGACTCCGCCAGCGCCTGTTCCACTCGATCGACCACGGTGAAGTCACCCAGCCGCCGGGTCACGTACGCGATCGCCCGCCCGCGGCCCGGGTCCGCCCACCCGGCGTTCCCGCCCATCCCGCCCATGCCCCACGATCCGTCCGGCTCGATCTGCACGCCCAACCCCCACACCGTCGGGCTGCCGATGAACGCGTCGTCGCCCGCCACCTGCGCGGTGGCCATGGTCGCGCCGACCGGCCGGCTCATCAGCGCGGCATAGAACCGGGCGATCGCTACCGCGGTCGCGTGCAGGTTCACCGCGGGGATCACCGCCGACCGCCACAGGGCGCTGTTCACCACTCCCGGCTCGCGGGCGCCCGGCGGGTTCGCCATGAACCGGGTCTGCCGGTCCGGCCACTCGACGTCGCCGATTTCGATCTCCGCGCACCGGGCGACGTCGACCGGCGCGAGGCCGAAACCGAAGTCCGCCGCGTACGGTCCGGCGATCTCCTCGGCGACGAACCGGGCCGGTGACCGGCCGTCGACGCGCCGGACGATCTCACCGATCAGGTGCCCGTACGTCAGCGCGTGCTCAGCGGGCACGGTGCCCGGCGGCGTCTCCGGGGCGGCGGCCGCCAGGTCGGTGCACAGCAGATCCCAGTCCGCCCAGGCGGCGGCCGGCCGTTTCACGGGAAACACCGGCACGCCCGCGGTGTGCGTCAACGCCTGCCGTACGGTCGCGTCGGTCTGGAATCCCGGCCAGTGCCGGGCCACCGGATCGTCCAGCCCGACCCGCCCCCGCTCGGCCAGCAGCAGCAGCGCCAGGGCGATCACCGGCTTGCCCACCGAATACACGTTGACCAGCGTGTTCTCGTCCCAGGGGCGGGTCCGGGCCGCGTCCCGCCAGCCTTCGCGCAGATCGACGACCACCTCGCCGCCCTCGATCACCGCCAGCGCCGAGCCACCGCGCGGGTCGGCGTCGAACGCCTCGCGGACCTTCTCGAAACCGGGTGCGACAAAGCCGATGGACATCGGCCCATTGTCAGGGCAGCGGTACGGCCGCGGTGACCACGGTGCCATCCGGGCCGGTGTCGATGCGTACGGTGGCCAGCCGGCGCGCCAGCCACAGACCGCGACCGCCGGCCGTCTGCGGCGCTGGCAGATCGACGCCGATAGTCGCCGCGTCCGGCAGCCCGGGCCCGGTGTCGCTGACCCGGCACATCAGGCAGTAGCCGTCGCGCCAGAGCCGCAGCCGCCCGGAGCCACCGCCGTGCCGGACCGCGTTGCTGGACAGCTCATGCGCGATCAGCACGACATCGTCGAGACGCGAACCGGCGCCCAACTCGGCCGCGTACGCCGCGACCGCGGATCGCAACGCCAGCAGACCGGTCCGATCAAACGCCTGGTCGAGCACCGGCCGGGCGGAGCGGTTGGCGGGCCGCCGCCCGGCCGCCTTCGGCAGTCCATTGGGCCGGCGTGGCCCCGACCGGGCCGGGGCGGCGCTCGTCGCTTTACGGTTCGCCGTCGACACGGCCGGACAAATACCCGGCCGCCCGGTACCTCATGCCCGGTTTATCGGCTGCGGCAAGGGGAAACGCCATGACATGGTCCGGCAGCTGATCAACCGCCTCCTGGTCCGCCTCGAGCGAGCCCGATCGCTCGACCCGGCAAGCGAGAAACTGCAGCAGGTCGTGATGGGTACGGTGCGTCCGCCGGTGAAGGACCTGCTGCACGGTACGTGGCTCGGCCACCCGCTCCACCCCGTGCTGGTCCAGGTGCCGGTCGGCGCGTTCATCTCGGCGGCCGTGCTCGATCTGGTGCCGGGTAGCCGTCGCGCCGCCAGCACGCTGATCGGCCTCGGCGTCGTCTCCGCGGTGCCGGCCGCGGCCGCCGGTATCACCGACTGGTCGGAGATGACCAAGGATCGCCGCCGGGTCGGGCTGGTGCACGCGACCGCCAACACCGTGGCGCTCGGTCTCTATATCGGGTCGCTGATGGCCCGCCGATCCGGGCGGATGGCCCGGGGCAAGGCCCTGGCGTGGGCCGGACTGTCGGTGGCCGGAACCGGTGCCTATCTGGGCGGCCACCTCTCGTACGCCCAGGGCGGCGGTATGAACCACGCCGCACCCGACGTCGTGCGGGTGCCGGAGGAGTGGACCGTGGTCAGCAGCCTCGGCGACCTACCGGACGGGAAGACCGCCGTCCGGCAGGTCGCCGACGTGCCGGTTCTGCTGTACCGCCAGGGCGACCAGGTGACCGCGATGATCGAGCGCTGCTCGCACGAGACCGGCCCGCTGGGCGAGGGGGAGATCATCGGCTCGGGCTCGGATGCGTGCGTGGTCTGCCCGTGGCACGGGAGCACCTTCCGCCTGGTGGACGGAACGGCTGTACGCGGACCTGCGGCGAACGATCAGCCGTTGCTGCGCAGCCGGGTGACCGGCGGGATGGTCGAGGTGGCGCAGCCGTAGCGCGCAGCCTGCGGTGGGCGGGGTGCTTGCGGGGGCGCGCTGCCTGCGGTGGGCGGGGTGCCTGCCGTGGCGCTGTCTGCGGTGTTGCCGGTGGTCGTGTGGCCCTCACGCAGCCCCCTGGCTGGGGTTGTTGCGGCCCACGGGGGGCGATTTGGCGGGGCGGTGGACCACCGGGTAATGTTGCTCCTCGGCAGGGAAACGGGCGAGCTTGCGGCGGAGCCGCAGCGGCCGTCCTGCCAGTCCTTCTCCGACGAGTGGTGCAGCGGCGCTGTGCGCTCGAAGTAGGACGTACTGGATCAGGACGGCACGAACCGAGTGAAACCGGTTGACAGAGCCCGAGCGAGACAGTAAAGTGGAACGAGTGCCCCAGCAGGTCGTGGGGTCGCGGTTGTTCTTTGAGAACTCAACAGGGTGCTTGATAAGCCAGTGCTATGAGAGTTGTTGTTTTTCTCTGGCAATTTTTGTTTTGGATTGTTGGGGTCTGTTTTTCAACTGGTTTTTGTTGGAGAGTTTGATCCTGGCTCAGGACGAACGCTGGCGGCGTGCTTAACACATGCAAGTCGAGCGGAAAGGCTCCTTTTGGGGTACTCGAGCGGCGAACGGGTGAGTAACACGTGAGTAACCTGCCCTGCGCT
>DASSAL010000042.1:0-14331 GCA_035685405.1 Actinoplanes sp.
CTTCGAGGGCACCACGCTGGTCACCGGATAATTCCGGCGTGACCCGAGCACCGGATGACGCCGAACCGCCGGCCGTGACCGTCTCCGACGCCTACTTCACCGGGCTCTATCTGGCCAAGGACGACCCGTGGGACCTGGCGACCAAGTGGTACGACCAGCGCAAGTACGCAGTCACCCTGGCCAGCCTGCCACGCCCGCGATACCGGCGCTGTTATGAGCCGGGCTGCTCGATCGGGCTGCTGACCCGGATGCTCGCGCCGCGCTGTGACGAGGTGCTGGCGGTGGATGGCATCGAGTCGGCGGTGCGGCAGGCGGCCCAGGCGGTGCGCGAGTTTCCGCACGTACGGGTGCAGCGCGCGACCCTGCCCGCCGAACTGCCGGACGGCACCTTCGACCTGATGGTGATCGGCGACCTGCTCTACTACCTGTCCGCCGGTGATCTCGACCGGCTGCTCGACGGGCTGGTGGACCGGCTGGAGCCGGACGGCGACATCGTGGCGGTGCACTTCCGCGACCGGCAGCACGGCGGCAACTACGACGGCGTCCAGGTGCACGCGGCGCTGGCCGGCCGGCCCGGCCTGGACCATCTGGTGCACCACGAGGACGAGTGGTTCCTGCTCGACGTGGTACGCCGCACCCGCTGAGCTCAGGTGAGCACTTCGCGGCCGTCCTCGACCACGATGCCACCGGCTTTGAACGCAGTCGGGCGCAGCACCTGATACGTCACGCCGGTGCTGGTCACCGCGCTGTCCTCCAGGGTGAAACCGGACGCGGCGGCGCCCTCGGCGAACAGCCGCTTGCCGGCGCCGACCACCACCGGGAAGACCAGCAGCCGGTACTCGTCGACCAGGCCGGCGTCGTGCAGCGTCCGGGCCAGTCGCCAGCTCCCGTGCACCTGCAGCTCGCGGCCGGGCCGGTCCTTGAGCGCGGCCACCCGGGTCACCACATCGTCGGCGATGACCGTGGAGTTGCGCCAGGCCGGCTCGGTGAGCGTGGTGGACACGACGTGCTTCGGCAGGCTGTTCAGCTTGCCGGCCACCGCGTTGTCCGGGTCGGTGACATCGGGCCAGAACCCCTGCATCAGCTGGTACGTGGTGCGGCCGAGCAGGAACTCGTCGGCCTCCCGGAACCAGCCGTCGACGATGCGGCCGAAGTCGTCGTCGACGTACGGGACCAGCCAGCCGCCCCGGTCGAAGCCGTTGCTCCGGTCCTCTTCCGCGCCGCCCGGGCCCTGCATGACGCCGTCGAGGGTGAGGAAGGTGTGCACGGTGAGTTTCATGGCGGTGTCCTCTCGGATCGGTTATCGATACCGGGACTCTGCCGCACTTCGCTTACGGCCCGCTTTCGGCCCGCTTCCGTTGACGCATCCGTTGACACCCATCTATGTTATGGGGACCTTCCGGCAAATCTCCGCAACTTCCGGCGGCCTCGGTCCGATGAAGGGGACTGGCATGCACAACGGATCCGCTGCCGACGGTGTCCCGGGTGAGGTGGCGTGATGGACCGCCGATCCCTGCTCGGGCTGAGCGGCGCCGCCGCGGCCGGCGCCACCCTGTCCCGGCTGCCCGGGCGGCCCGGGAACCACTGGATCGGCGGCTGGGTGTCCATGCCGCAACTGACCGAGCCGCACAACCTGCCACCGGCGCCGTTCACCTCCGACAGCGGGGTGCTGGCCGATGCCACCCTGCGGCAGACGGTGCACGTCTCCGTGGGGGCGGCACGGTGGCGGCTGCGCTTCTCCAACGCGTTCGGCGGTGCACCGCTGCCGATCACCGCCGCGTCGGTGGCGCTGCCCGCCGGCGGCCGGGCCGGGGTCAGCGCGATCCAGCCCGGGACCGGGCGCCCGGTCACCTTCGGCGGGCGGCCCGCGGTGGTGGTGCCGATGGGCGCGCAGGTGGTCAGCGACCCGATCGACCTGACCGTGCCCGCGCCGGCCAATCTGAGCGTCAGCGTGTACCTGGCCGAGGGGCAGGCGTCCACCGCGATCACCTCGCACCCCGGCTCGCGCACCACCTCGTACCTCGTCGCGGGTGACCACCACGACGATCCGGACCTGTCCGGCGCCACGCCGGTCGACCACTGGTACTTCCTGAGCGGCGCGGAGGCGTGGACCCGCCGCGACGCGGACGCGGTGGTCATGCTGGGCGATTCGCTCACCGACGGGCGCGGATCGACGACCAACGGCAACGACCGATGGCCCGACCGGCTGCTGGCCCGCCTGCAGGCGGACCGCCGGACCCGGGACGTCGCGGTGCTGAACCAGGCAGCCGGGGGCAACCGGGTCCTGCAGGACGGCCTCGGCCCGAACGCGCTGGCCCGGCTCGACCGCGACGTGCTGGCCCAGACTCAGGTGGCCTGGCTGCTGGTGTTCGAGGGCGTCAACGACATCGGCACGGCCGCGGCTACCGCCGAGACGCAGCAACGGATCGCCGACGAGCTGATCTTCGCGTACGACCAGATCATCACCCGTACGCACGCGCAGGACATCCGGGTGTACGGCGCGACGCTCACCCCGTTCGGCGGCAACGAGGGCTACGACGACCCGGCCGGGCTGCGGGAGGGCGCGCGGCAACGGGTGAACGCCTGGATCCGCCGCAGCGGCCGGTTCGACGCGGTGGTCGACTTCGACGTCGCCGTACGGGATCCGGCTCAGCCACGGCGGCTGGCGCCGGCCTACGACGTCGGCGACCACCTGCACCTCAATCCGGCCGGCTACCGGGCGCTGGCGGACGCCGTGCCCGCCCGGCTGTTCCGGAGGTGATCGGCGGACCGGCGGCCGGTCAGTGGTCCGGTACGGCCACCGGGGCCATCATGCGCAGGGCGTTCGCGTCCAGGCTGATCCGCATCGGCGTCTGCCCGCACGGCTCCCCGTCCACCTCGACCCGGGCCGGCCGGTCGGTCTCCAGCCACAGCTCGCCGCCGACCGACAGGAACGGGTGGTCGCCGAGCGTCCGCCGGTGACCGGTGGCCGCGTTGCGGGCCGTCTCCCGCAGCAGCGCCAGCCGGCTCGGTCCGCCCACCGGGTACGCCACCAGCAACCGGTCGTCGGCCCCGGCGTCCGCGGTGATCGGCCGGCCGGCGTGGAAACCGCCGTTCGCCACGTACAGCTGGTGGGTCACGTACTCGTGGCTGCGGCCGTCCGTGCGGACCACGGCGCGCAGCGGGCGATGCCGGGTCAGCAGCGCGGCGGCGGTGATCGGGTACGCCAGCCGGCCGGCCACCCGCTTCAGCGGGCCCGGCGCGGCGAGCATCACGTCCGCGGACAGCCCGACGCCGACGTGGTTGGTGAACCGCATGTCGCCGGCCAGTCCCAGGTCGACGTCGATCACCTTGCCCTGAACCAGGGTGGTGACCGCCTCGTCCAGGTCGAGCGGGACGCCGACGGTGCGGGCGAAGTTGTTGGTCGTGCCCAGCGGCAGCAGGCCGAGCGCCTGGTCGCGGTGCGCGAGCATCCGGGACGCCGTGCTGATCGTGCCGTCGCCGCCGCCGGCGATCACCAGATCCGCGCCGGAGTCCCGGGCGGCGGCGAGGCTCGTCTCCAGGTCACCGGGCCGATCCACCGGGTAGGCGCCGAGCAGCGTGAGGCCGGCGGCCAGCAGCCGGGTGCGGGCGGCCTGATAACGCGCACGGCCGCGCCGGGAGCGGGCGTTGACCACGAGCACGGCTCGCCGGTCCCGCCGGATGACGTCGGTGAGCTCCCGCTTGGTCCGCATCGGACGACCTTACTCACGCCGGTCAGCCGATCTGCATGCGCGCGCCCAGCCCGCGCAGTTCCGCGCCACCGGCCAGCCGGCGGGACCGGTCCAGCAGCGCCCGGGTGGTCTCCCGGACGAATGCCGAGGTGTGCACGTGCTGCGGCGCGATCCGTTCGGCGGTGAGCAGGAAGCGGATCGCCTCCCGGTCCCGGCCGCGCAGCCGGGCCAGCGCGCGGGCCGCGTCGGCGTAGTAGAACACCTGCCGGAAGCCGTCCGGAATGGCCGCCGGGTTGGTGGACCGGGCGATGTGCATGGCCCGGGCCGGGTCGCCGCCGTCGACCTCCATGCCGATCTGCCAGATGCCGACGTTGGTGGGGCCGAAGAACAACCCCATGGTGGTGGTCTCGCCGGTCCGCCCGGCCAGCTCGGCCGCCTCGTCGGCCCAGGCCCGGCTGTCGTCCAGGCGGCGGGTGCCGCGGGCCGCGTACGCGCAGACCAGCTGCAACGTGCCCAGCATCTCCAGCCCGCCGCCCGCGGCGACGTGCGGGCGCAACGCGTCCACCGCCCGTTCGGCGATCGTGCCGCTGCGGGCGAACGACCCACAGGCGACCGCGGCGCTGGCCCGGGCCATGGCCGCGTACCCCAGCAGCACCGGATCCTCGACCGCCTCGGCGGCGGCACGGCACCGTTCGGCACCTAGCCAGGCGTCCGCCGGGTGGCCGAGGTTGCGCAGCACCGACGACGCGATGAAGGTCATCCCGCACAGCAGCCGCAGGGCGGATCGCCGGTCCGGACCGGCCGCGGCGGCGTGCAGATCGCGTATCAGCTCCGGCAGCAGCCGCACCGCGCCCGCGTAGTCGCAGGCCCGGCGCAGGCTGTCGACCAGCTCGGCGGTCCGGGCCGGCCGGTCCGGCGGCGGCGCCGGTCGGTCCGGCACGTCGGCGAGGTCGACCTCCACCAGGGCGTGGCGGAGCGCGTACACACCGGCCTGCGCCGCGGTCGCGGCCCGGTCCGCCGCCGGCACCGGAACGCCGGCCAGCACGTCCGGCGAGCACTCCAGCGCCGCGGCGACGTCGGCCAGGACGAACCGGTTGTCCGCCGCCTGCCGCCCCCGTTCGATCCGGCTCCAGGAGGCGTGCGAGATGCCGGCCCGGCTGGCCGCGTACCGGACGCTCCAGCCCCGGATCAGCCGGCGGGCGCGGATCCGGTCACCGATGGTCGGGTCGGGGTTCATGCTCCGACGGTAGGCCGGGCGCGGGCCGCCGTGGTACACCGCCGTACCGTTGCCGGGACCGGTCACACTCCGGGGCATGCGATGGTCGCGAGCCAGGTGCCCGGTCCGGCCGGTCGAGCAGGAGTGGATCGACCGGTCGATGGACTGGTTCACCGGTGAGTTCGGGCGGGTCCGGCTGCACGGCCGGATGCTGCTGCCCACCGACGAGCACTTTCCCGGCGTCTATCGGGGCAGCCATGACGACGTGCGCGCGGTGGTGGACCGGCTGGCACTGCACATGGGCGTGGATCGTGGCCGGTTGGATGTCGACATCGTGCCGGCCGAGGACGATTCCGAGCTGCCGGCGTACGTGCCGGTCAACACGCAGTCCCGTGGCGCCGCCGGCCACTACCGGGAACGCGACGGCCGCTGCGTGATCACTATCGCCGACGACCAGGCCGGGCGACCGATGGCGCTGATCGCCACGGTGGCCCACGAACTCGGCCACGTGCTGTTGCTCGGCGACCGCCGGATCGATCCCGGCCGGGCGGACCACGAGCCGCTGACCGATCTGCTCACCGTCTATTTCGGACTGGGGGTGTTCGCCGCCAACGCGGCTCTCGAGCGCTGGCAGGAGGTCCGTGGTGAGTACGGCTATACCAGCACGGCCCGGCTGGGTTATCTCACCGAGCCGATGTACGGGTACGCGTTGGCTCGCTACGCCTGGCTGCGGGGCGAGGTCGACCCGGACTGGGCGCGGTACCTGGACACCAATCCGCGCAGTTTCCTCAAGCGCGGCCTGCGCTATGTGAAGCAGACCGGGTCAGCCGGGCCATCGCCCGCTGTTTGAGCGCGTATCCCTCCTTGGCGGCGTCCCGCAATCCGGCCACCAGCGGGGACCGCGACCGCCGCGCCCAGGGCACCGGCACCTCGGTGGTGCCGTACTTGGCCTTGTACGCGTTGCCGCCGACGAAGTCGAACTCGGTGAGCCCGTGCGCGCGGGCGTACCGGAGGGCGTACCAGATCAGCGCCTCGTTGGGCCGCAGGTGCTGATCCGGCCGATAGCTGGCGCCACCCCAGAAGTACATGGTGCGGTGGTACCAGGGCAGCACCGCGGTCGCGATGCACCGGCCGTCGGGGTCGCGGGCCCGCAACAGCAGCAGATGACCGGCCGGTGCCAGATGGCGGATCAGCGACCGGACCCGCTCGACCGAATATGTCGGAACCAGATTCTGTTTGGCGAAGACGTCGCGTAACTGGTCGTAGAATTCGTCGGCAAATGCCGGATCATCGGTGACCTCTTCGATGACCACACCGGATTTCTCGGCCTTGCGGATATTGCGCCGGCAGGCGCTGGACATCGCGCCGAAGAGCGCGTCCTCGTCGGGGGTCAGGTCGATCACCGCGGTCGGCGCCGCGGCCCAGCGCAGACCCAGCCCGCCGAGGTCGGCCTCGGTGAGCCCGCGGTCGCGGAGCTCCAGGTGCGCGCACCCGAGCTCGCCGCAGGCGAACGACGGCAACACCTCCAGCGCGGACCGGCGGTGCACCGACGGATCGAGCAGGAAACCCAGGTAGGACGTCGTCCAGCCGGCCATCGGGCTGCCCAGGATGCGCAAGCCGTAGCGCTTGGTGAGCAGCCCGGTGAAGTGCCCCACCGTGGTGTTTCCGTCGGCGACGGTGGCCAGCACCGGCTCGGCACGCTGCGATTCGGCGACGAACCGTAACCAGTGCGGGGTGTGGAAGATCAGCCGGTCCGGGTACGCGGCCCGGTCGGCCCACAGCTCCGCCGACGGCTCCACTCGTTGCAGTCGAAGCATGCGCCCCCCAGCGCCGGTATTCGAAATAGGCCCTGCGGCGGATGATGCCCCGCCTGAAGTTGGTTCCGCAAGGACCGTCCGGACGCTTTTCGAATCGATGTGAACATCCCTCACCTTCGCCATGACAATTGCTACTGCCGCTGCCCGGTGCGGCTTTGCGAGGGTGGAGACACGTCGCCGAGCGGGAGGGGAAGCCGAGCATGGAGTCGCCGACCCGGACCGAGCCGGCCACGGACCGGACGCCCGCGGAGCGGCGGCCGGACCTCGCGCACCGGATCCAGCGGCGGCTTCGCGAGTCGCGGCTGCGCAGCCGGCTGCGCGGCCGGCCGCGCACCCAGGGCCGGATCCTGGCGCCGGCCGGGATGTTCCGCCGGCTGCCCACCACCACCGGCCTGTACTTTCCCTTCTACCACGACGTGCTGCCGCAGTACGCCGCCGACCTGCGCCGGCACCTGCGGGCGTTCCAGCGGCGCGGGCCGATGCTGTCCTGGAGCCAGGCACTGGACGTGCTGGCCGGCCGGCGGGCGCTGACCGGGCCGGCGTTCTGCCTGTCCTTCGACGACGGGCACGCCAGCTGGCGCGACGTGGTGGCGCCGGTGCTGCGCGAGCTGCACATCCCGGCGACCTTCTTCCTGGCCACCGACCTGATCGGGCGGCCGGGCAACCTCCGCTGGGCGGACTGCCGGGCGCTGGCCGACGCCGGGCACACCATCGGCTCGCACACCGTCACCCACCCGCGACTGGCCGATGTGGACGATCTCGCGGCGGCCCGGCAGATCCGGGATTCCAAGCGGGAGATCGAGGTTCGGCTCGGTCTCGCGGTCCGGGACTTCGCGGCGCCGTACGGGGCGCCCGGGGTCGACTTCGGCGACCGGGAGGTCCGGCTGGCGGCGGCGGCCGGATACCGCAGCTTCGCCACCACGTCACGCCACCCGATGCTCCCCGGCGACTCGCCCATGGAGATCCAGCGCCAGGGCCTGCACCCGGCCTGGCCGCTCTGGGCGGTGAGGACACGCGTCCATGACTGACCGGCAGATCTACCTGTCCCCGCCGGACGTCGGGGAGATCGAACGCAAGCTGTTGCTCGAAGCGTTCGACTCCAACTGGGTCGCGCCGGTCGGGCCGGACCTGGACGCGTTCGAGAGCCAGGTGGCCGACCGGCTCGGAGTCCGGCACGCGGTGGCGCTCAGCAGCGGCACCGCGGCACTGCACCTGGCGCTGATCGCGGCCGGCGTCGGCGCCGACGACACCGTCCTGGTGCCCTCGTTCACCTTCGCTGCCACCGCGAACGCGGTGACCTACCTCGGTGCCCGCCCGGTCTTCCTGGACAGCACGCCGGACACCTGGAACGTCGACCCGGGCCTGGTGGCCGAGGAACTGCATGACCGGGCCGGGCGCGGCCGGCTGCCGCGCGCCGTCATCGCGGTCGACATGTACGGCCAGTGCGCCGACTACGACCCGCTGCTCAGCGCCTGCGACCGGTACGGCGTCGCGTTGATCGAGGATGCCGCCGAGGCGCTCGGCGCGTCGTACCGGGGGCGGGCCGCCGGCGCGTTCGGCCTGGCCGGGGCGCTCTCCTTCAACGGCAACAAGATCATGACAACCAGCGGCGGGGGCATGCTGGTCACCGACGACGGCCGGGTGGCCACCCAGACCCGGCACCTGGCCACCCAGGCCCGCGAGCCGGTGCCGCACTACGAGCACCGGACGGTCGGTTACAACTACCGGCTGAGCAATCTGCTCGCCGCGCTCGGCCGCGGGCAGTTGCAGCGGCTGGACGATCTGATCGCCGCGCGTCGCGCCAACCACCGGCACTACGTCCAGGCACTGGGTGACCTGCCCGGCCTGACCTTCATGCCGATCGCCGGCTACGGCGTGCCGAACTGGTGGCTCACCTGCGCGCTGATCGACGCCGACGCGTTCGGGGCGGACCGGGACCGGGTGATCGCCGAGCTGGCACGGCACCACATCGAGGCCCGCCCCACCTGGAAGCCGATGCATCTGCAACCGGTGTTCGCCGGCTGCCCGCGGCGCGGCGGCGCGGTCGCCGCCGACCTGTTCCACCGCGGGCTGTGCCTGCCCAGCGGTTCCGCCCTCACCGCCCGGGACCGGAACCGGGTGATCGAGGCCGTCCGGGCGCTGGCCCGGTGAGGGAGGACGACGGCATGCGGATCGTCTACATCCACCAGTACTACTGCAATCCGGGGATGGCCGGCGGGATCCGGTCGTACGAGCAGGCCCGCCGGCTGGTCGCCCGCGGGCACACCGTGCACGTGATCACCACCGACATCACGCCCGGCAAGCGGTCGCTCGGCTGGCGGCGCACCGAGGAGGACGGCGTCATCGTGCACTGGTATTCGGTGCCGTACTCCAACGAGATGTCCTTCGCCCGGCGAATCCGGGCGTTCGCCGAGTTCATGGTGCTGGCCACGGCCAAGGCCACCGGGCTGGCGGCGGACCTGGTGTTCGCCACCAGCACCCCGCTGACCGTCGCCGTGCCCGGCGTGCTCGCCGCCCGGCTGCGCCGGGTGCCGTTCGTCTTCGAGGTCCGGGACCTGTGGCCGGAGGTGCCCATCGAGATGGGTGCGCTGGGCAACCCGGTGGCCCGCCGGCTGGCCGGAGCCCTCGCCTCGTTCGCGTACCGCAACGCCGAAGAAGTCATCGCGCTGTCTCCCGGCATGGCGGCGGGCGTGCGGGCCCGGCGCCCGGCGACCCGCACCGAGGTGATCCCCAACGCCGCCGATCTGGACCTGTTCGCGGTCGATCCGGAGGCGGTGCACCGGTTCCGGGACGAGCACCGCTGGCTCGGCGACCGGCCGCTGATCGTCTACACCGGCGCGCTCGGCATGGTGAACGGCGTCGACTACCTGATCCGCGCGGCCCGCCGGATGCGCGAGATCGACCCGGAGGTGCAGACGCTGATCGTCGGCCACGGCCGGGAGTGGGAGGACACCCGGCGGCTGGCCGCCGAACACGGACTGCTGGACCACACCGTACGGATGTGGCCCAAGGTGCCCAAGGCCGAGCTGCCGGTGATCCTGGGCGCCGCGACCATGTCGACCAGCTTCGTCCGGCCGATCCGCGCGCTCTGGGACAACTCGGCGAACAAGTTCTTCGACGCGCTCGCCGCGGGCCGCCCGATCGCGGTCAACTACGGCGGCTGGCAGGCCGACCTGCTGACCGAATCCGGCGCCGGCCTGGTGCTCGACCCGTACGACGCCGACGCGGCCGGCGAGCGGATCGCCCGGCACGTCCGTGACGACGTGTGGCTGAAGGAGGCCGGCGAGGCCGCGCACCGCCTGGCGGTCGAGCGGTTCTCCCGGGACCTGCTCTTCGACCGGTTCCAGGCCGTCCTGCACCGCGCCGCCCGGAACCGCTCGGGGCGGGCGCCCACCCGCAGCCGGCCTCGAGCCGCCGCGACCTCCGGGGAGAACCGACGTGGAATTGCGTGAGTACGTCCGGGCCTGCCGGCGCCGGTGGGCGTGGATCGTGGTGCCGGTGCTGCTGGCCGCCGGAGTCGCGGTCGGGCTGTCGCTGACCGCGCCACCGGCGTACCAGTCGTCGATGGTGCTGTACGTGACCACCGGCTCCGGCGACCCGGACGCCAAGGTAAGCCGGCTGAACTCGTACATCGCGCTGCTCACCGGGCCCCGGGTGGCGGACAGCGTGATCACCGAGCTGAACCTGCCGCTGACCGTCAAGCAGGTGCAGGACCGCATCTCCGCCCGGGTGCAGGACGGCACCGACCTGCTGGTGGTCTCCGCCACCGACGGATCCGCCGAACGCAGCCGGTCGATCGTCACCTCCGCGACCACCGCACTGGTCGGCCTGGCGGCACAACTGGAACCACCGACCACCGCCACCGACGACGGCCCACCGCCCTCCGTGTCGATCGCCCAGGAACCGGTGACCATCCGGGAGCCGGACAACCTGGTCCGCAACATCGGCTTCTCCGCCGCGCTGGGCCTGCTGATCGGCGCCGCGGCGGTGGCCGTCCGGGAGGCCACCCGCAAGACGGTCACCGACGAGGACGACCTGCGCCGGCTCGGGCTGACCACGGTCGGCACCATCGCGATCGGCGGCCGGTCCGGGCGCGACGGTCATCCGGACGCGCTGGCCGAGGCGTTCCGCCGGTTGCGCAGCCTGCTACCAGACGTCAGCCAGACCCGCCGCACCGGCGCCCGGGGCACGTCGCTGCTGCTAACCGGCCCCCACCCCAAGGAGGGCACCACCGCGGTGGCCTGCGGGCTGGCGCTGGCCCTGGCCGAGACCGGCGCCAAAGTGGCACTGGTCGACGCGAACATGCGCACCCCGGGCGTGAGCCGCTACCTGGCGACGGACGCCGGCCCCGGGCTGTCCGACCTGCTGGACGGCACCGCCGGCGTATCCGATGTGCTGCAGGACTCGCTGGACGGCCGGCTGACCGTGCTGCCGCCCGGCGAGCGCCCGGCCGATCCGGGTGAGCTGCTGGCCTCACCGCGGCTGGACGACACCCTGCGGGACCTCACCGACCGCTATGACGTGGTCCTGGTGGACGCGCCCGCCCTGCACACGGTCGCGGACGCCACCGTGTTGAGCAAGGTGACCGACAGCGCGCTGCTGGTGGTGCGCGCCGACCACACCCGGGCCGCGGACGTGGCCCGCTCGACCGACCTGCTGCAGCGCGTGGGCGCACACCTGATCGGTGCGGTGCTGAACGCGCTGCCGCGCAAGCTGCCCACCGGAACGCCGTGGCACCGGGGCCACGAGGTGACCGCACCGCCGGACGCCGAACTGGTCGCCGGCCTCTACGGGGTGGAGGAACCGGCCGGCGACGACGGAGCCGAGGCGGCGGAGCCGGCCATCGTCATACCGCAAACCCCGGTCCGTGGCCGGGCCCGCGTCGTGCAGGCCACCATCGTCGCCGACGAGCAGTTCGAGCCGGGCGCGGAACCGGAGTCGCCGCAGCCGCGGCCGGCCGGCGCCGCCCGGGGCCAGGCCCGGGTGGTCAGCATCACCGACGCCAAGCCGGCCGCCGGCGTCGCCCGGCCGGACCCGCCGATCGTACCGGGCCAGCGGGCGCCGGAGCCGGACGAGCCCGCGGCGGACGAACCGCCCGCCGCGGACGAACCGCACCCGGACGAGAAGTAGTCCGGTGAGTGACCTGCGTACCGAGCGGCCGGCTGCTTCGGCGGCCCGGTCCGGCGACCCGTTCCGGCGGCTCCGCCGGCATCTCCGGGAGCCGTACCTGCAGTTGCTCGCGGCGCAGGTGCTCACCGGCGGGGTGGCGCTGGCCGCCAACCTGCTGATGGTCCGGGCGATGAGCCCGTCCGGGCGCGGCGAGGTCGCGCTGATGCTCCAGGTGGTCTACCTGGCCACCCAGGTCCTGCTGCTCGGGACCGAACGAAGCTTCGTCGCCACCTATCACGACGTGCCGCCGGCCACCGGGGTCAAGGCGTACGCGCGGCTACTCGCCGTCCCGGCCGCCTTGTGCCTGACGGTCGCGGTCGCCGTCCCGATCGTCGCGCCGGACCGGTTCCATCCCGGTGCCGCGATCGTGCTGCTGCTGGCCTGCTACGCGATGGTCGAGGCCACCTCGCTGGCCACCCGGTCGATCGCCGTCGCCGCGGGCCGGGTGCACGAGTTCCTGATCGCCCGGATCATCGAGTCGGTGCTGCTGCTGGTGCTGCTGGTGGTGCTGTTCGCCGGCGCGGTGGCGGACCCGGCGGTGTGGGTCCTCGCGTATGTCTTCTCCGGTCTCGTGCCCACGGCCGCCTACGTGGTCCGCTGGCTGCGGCTGCCGGCACCCGGGCCGGGACCCGACTCCCCGACGCTGAACCGCCACGTCCGCCGCGAAGGCCTCACGCTCTTCCCGGCCGCCCTGTCCAACATGGCGATGCTGCGGGTGGACCGCCTGGCCCTGCCGGCGCTGGCGTCGACGTCCGCCCTCGGCCTGTACGCCGCCGTCGCCACCATGACCGAGTTGCTGGCCTGGCCGCTGCGCGCGTTCGCCGACTCCCGGCTCGGCAAGTGGCGAGCGGCGGACCGCGGCGGCGCCCTGAACGCCCGGCCGGTGATCCTCGCCGCGGCCGCCTACGCCCTGGTGGTGGCGCCGGTGGCGGCCGGCGCCCTGTACCTGCTGATCGTCCCGGTGTTCGGGGCCGACTACGCACCGGCCAAGGCGGTGGTGGTGCCGCTGGTCGCCGCGGCCGGCCTGTACGCGGTGTCCCGGATCAGCCTGGGCCTGCTCATCGCCCAGGGGCACGGCGCGCTGGTGTCCACGGCGGAGATCGCCGGCTTCGCGGTGAGCTTCGTGGCGTACCTGGTGTTGATCCCGCGGTACGGCATCCTCGGCGCGGCCTACGGGTCACTGCTCGGATACGGCGCCTGCCTGCTCTTCGCCATCGTCGCCGGCCGGTTCGCGGCATCGCGCACCCCGGTGCAGGCGGAGGGAGCGCGGTCGCCGTGAGCTGGCTGCACACCCCCCGGGTGTTCCTGGCGCCGGGCCTGGCTCTGGTCCTGGTCGCGCTCGGCGGCCGGTACACGCTGGACCGGGCCGGGCTGGCCGAGCTGGCCTGGGTGGACCTCCGGGTGATCGGCCTGATCGGTGCGCTGGCCGTGCTGGTGGTGGACATCGCCCGGCGGCCCGGCCAGAACCTCGGGCCTCGCCGCGAGGGCTGGCTGGTGGCGCTCACGCTGTTCTTCCTGTTCCAGATCGCCTCCGGGCTGTGGGCCCCGCCGGCCGCCCGGGTCGGCCCGCAGACCCTTGACCTGTTCCTGATGGCCGCCCTGACCATCGCCTTCTACCTGTACACGCTGGGCGATCCGGCCACCGTCGTCCGCACCACGTTCGTGCTGTTCTACGCGGCGGCCATCGTTTTCGCCCTGGCCGCGTTGTTCGTCAACGGACCCGGCGAACAGGGCCGCTATTCGGCGTTCGGCGGTGGCCCGAACGTGTTCGTCCGGATCCAGATCCTGGGCATCCTCAGCGCCTGGGCCGTGTATCTGTGCTACCGGCGCCGGGTGGTCCTGCTGGCCGTGCCGCTGTTCCTGCTGGCCGCGTTCCTGTCCGGATCGCGCGCCGGGCTGCTCGCCGGCGCCGTGGTGGGGGTGGCCGCGCTGGTCCGCAGCCGGCGCCGGTTGCGGAGTGGGCCGGTGGCGGCCGCGCTGGCCGTGCTGGCGGTGGCCGGCGTGGTGGTCTGGACGTTCGCGCCGCCCGCCTTCACCAGCCTGTTCCAGGAGCGGTTCGTGGAACAGACGGTGCAGCAGCGCTACCTCTCCGACCGCGGGGACATCTGGGCAGCGGCCTGGCACCTGGCCGTCGACCATCCGCTGCTGGGCGCCGGCCTGGACGGCTTCTACGGGCTGGTCGGCGTCAACCAGGCCATCGAATACCCGCACAACTACCTGCTCGGCGTGGCCGCCGAGGGCGGCTTGGCCGGGCTCACGCTGCTCACCGCGGCGGTGGTGCTGTGGGCCGGTTCGATCCGCCGCGGCGGCGGCCATCCGCAGCTCACCGCTCTGGCCGTCGCGGCGGCCGTGTTCGTCGCGCTGAGCAGCCTGTTCTCCGGCGACTACTACGACGCGCGGCTGGCCTTCCTGTTCGCCGCCATGGCCGCCGCGGCCG
>DASSAL010000043.1:0-10861 GCA_035685405.1 Actinoplanes sp.
AGGTGATCTTGCGGCCGTTGACGCCGCCGCTCGCGTTGACGTAGTCGAAGTACGCCTTGGTGGCCGGCGCGATCTTCGAATATCCGGCCGCGGCCGGACCGGTCAGCGGCATGTGCGTGCCGACCAGGATTTCGGTGTCGGTCACTCCGGGGGTGTTCTCACTGCTGCCCCCGCCGCCCTCGTCCCCGCTGCAGGCGGTGAGGGAGAAGGCGAGAACCAAAGCGGCCAATGCGGGCCAGGTGCGTTTCATGGCGTGCCTTTCTGCCGAGGGAGGCGATGCCGCCGGGAGCGGCGAGCATGACGACGATCAGGACGACCCCGAAGATGGCCAGCGGCAGGTTGCCTTCCAGGCGCTGTGCGACGGCCGGGGAGACGTCGATGGAATCGGTGACCGAGTGGGTGGTAGCGGGCAGGACGACGAGCAGCAGGGCGCCCCACACCGCGCCGGAGAGGCGGCCCAGGCCGCCGATGACGATGGCCATCACCAGGAACAGCGACAGCGTCAGCGGGAATGCGCCGGGGGAGACGCTCTGCGCGAGTACGGCGAACAGCGCGCCGCCCAGTCCGGCACACGCGGCGCTGACCACGAAGGCGATCACCTGGGTGCGGGCGACGTTGATGCCGGCCAGCCGGGCGGCCGCCTCGTCGTCGCGGACCGCCTTGAGGTTGCGGCCGAACCGGCCGTGGATCAGGTTGCCCAGCAGCAGCATGGTGAGCAGGGCGCCGGACCAGGCGATCCAGGCCTGCCAGCGTTCGTACGGGAAGTCGTAGCCGAGGGCCAGCGGCGGCGGGTCGACCGCCACCGACAGCCCCTGGTCGCTGTTGAACGTGCCGTCGAACGTGCTGGTGATGCTGGGCACCACCACCGCTACGGCCAGCGTCAGCCCGGCCAGATAGGGACCGCGCAGCCGGGCCGCGGCCAGGCCCACCACCGCGCCGACCGCCGTGGTCACCAGCACCGCGACCACGATGCTCAGCGGCAGGTTGGGATAGGCGTTCTGGATCAGCGCGAGGGTGTACGCGCCGGTGGCCATCAGCGCGCCGTGCCCGAGCGACAGCTGGCCGTTGAGTCCGACCAGGACGGTGAGGCCGGCGGTCACGCACAGGTAGGCGCCGACCGTGGCGAGTTGGTAGTTGCGGAACGGCGGCAGCACGTACGTCAGCGCCAGGACGGCCGCCGCGACCAGCAGCGTGAACGCCAGATGCCGGCGCAGCCGGTGTTCCCTGATGGCCACCTGCTGCGTCTTCTGTCGTTCCTCCACCAAGCTCATGCCGTCCGCTCCTTGCCGTGCGCGAACAATCCGCCGGGCCGGCCGAGCAGAACCACCAGCAACAGCACCAGGACGGCCATCGGGGCCACGGTCGCGCCGAGATAACCGCTGATGTACGACAGCAGCAGACCCACGATCAGGCCACCGACCACCGCGCCCACCGCGCTGTCCAGCCCGCCCACCACGGCTGCGGTGAACGCCGAGACGAAGACGATGTCCATGGCGTTCGGATGCAGGCCCAGCTCGGTCGGGATGACCAGCATCCCGGCCAGCGAGCCGACCGCGGCGGCCAGCGCCCAGCCCAGCGTCAGCATGCCGTTGACGTTCACGCCGAGCAGCCGGGACACGTCCGGTGCGAACGCGGCCGCCCGCATCCGCAGACCCACCGAGGTACGGGTGAACAGCAGCACCAGCAGGCCCACGACGATGATCACCGCGGCGAACACGAACAGGTCGAAGTCGGAGAGCAGCGCGATGCCGCCGATGTCGTACGCGTCCCGGCTGAACGGCGCCGGGGCCGGCCGGAACTCGTTGCCGTAGATCATGCCGAGCACCGCCTGGATGACCAGCACCAGGCCGAGCGCCACCACCACGCCGTTCAGCGGCGACGAGTGGTCGACGAAGCGCATCACCACCCGTTCCACCACCGCACCCAGGAGCAGGCCGCCGGCCAGCGCCACCGCGAAGCCCAGCCAGTACGACCCGGTGGCCGACGCGACCGAGTAGCCGGCGTACGCGGTCGCCACCGCCATCGCGCCCTGGGCGAAGTTGACGATCCGGGCGGCCCGCCAGATCAGCACCAGCGCCAGCGCGAACGCGGCGTACACGGCGCCGCGGCTGAGCCCGTCGAACGTCAGGAAGACGAATCGGTCCATCCGGCCCTCCTAGAAGCCCAGGTACGCGTGACGCAGGTCGTCGTCGGAGCGCAGAGTGTCCGCGTCGGTCGTGGTGACGATCCGGCCCAGCGACATCACCACACCGCGGTCCGCAATGGACAGTGCGCTGCGCACGTTCTGTTCGACCAGCAGCACGGTCAGCCCGGTGCTGTTCCGCAACGTCCGTAGCAGGGCCATGATCTGGCCGGTGACCCGGGGCGCCAGGCCCAGCGACGGCTCGTCGAGCAGCAGCAGCCGGGGCCGGCCGACCAGGGCCCGGCCCAGCGCGAGCATCTGCCGTTCCCCGCCGGACAGCTGGTGACCGTGATGCCGCCGGCGGCGCGCCAGCGGCTCGAACAGCTCGTACACCTCCTTGATCGCGGTCCCGTCCTTGCGCCAGAGGCCGCCGAGCCGGAGATTCTCGTCCACGGTCAGCTCGGTGATCACGCCGCGGCCCTCCGGGACGTGCGCGATGCCGCGCCGGACCATCTGCTCCACCTTGGTGGTGCGCAGGTCGATGCCGTCGAAGACGATCTGCCCGCGGCTCGGGCGGAGGACGCCGGAGAGCGTACGCAGCAGCGTGGTCTTGCCGGCGCCGTTGGCTCCCAGCACCGCGACGATCTCGCCCTCGGGCACCGCGAGGTCCACGTCGTGCAGCACCGGCGCGCCGCCGTACCCCGCGGTCAGCCCGGAGATCTCCAGCAGCGCGCTCACGCCGCCTCCCCGAGGTAGGCCTCGGTGACGGCCGGGTTTCCCCGGATCTCGGCGGGCGTTCCGAATGCGACGGGCTTGCCGAAGTCCAGCACCAGGATCTCGTCGCACACCGACATGACCAGGTCCATGTGATGCTCGACGAGCAGCACCTCGCACTCCAGGTCGCGGATCAGATCGGCCAGGCCGCGGATCTCTTCGGCGCCCAGCCCGCCGGCCGGCTCGTCGAGCAGCAGCAGCCGTGGCCGGGCGACCAGGGCGCGGGCCAGGGCGACCCGCTTGCGATCGGCATACGGCAGGCCACCGGGGTACGCGTGCGCGTGCCGCGCCACCCCGCACCGCTCCAACGCGGCCATCGCGTCGGCGCGCAACCGCTGCTCGTCGCGGTCGGCGCGGGGCAGCCCGACCAGCGCGGCGGCGAACCCGGTCGCGGCCAGGTGATCGGTGCCGGCCAGCACGTTCTCCAGCACGGTGAGCCCAGCGAACAGTCCGACGCCCTGCAGCGTGCGGGCGATACCGAGCCGGGTGAGCCGGTGCGGCTTGGGCCGGAGCGGCCGGCCGTCCAGCGTGAGGGTGCCGGAGGTGGGCGGGACGAACCCGCAGATGACGTTGAACAGGGTGGTCTTGCCGGCGCCGTTCGGCCCGATCACGCCGACCGTGCGCCCGGTCGGCACCCGTAACGACACGTCGTCGAGGGCCACCAGGCCGCCGAACCGGACACTGATCGACTGCAGCGCGAGCCCGCGGTTCTGATCGTTGTCGTGCATCGCCACCTCGGTGGTGAGGGCGTGCGCGGGGTCGCCGCGGTCCGCAGTGGAAGGACCGCGGAAACTAATTACACTTGGAGTGTAAGTTTCTGGCCGGACGTGTCAATGGCCCGCAGATATCGACGGCGCAACGAACCCAGGGCGGCGGCGGTCAGGCCACGTTGATCGGGCGGAACTGGACGCTCACCCGCGGCCCGACCGGCCTGGCCGTCTTCGGGATGGCGTGTTCCCAGGTGCGCTGGCACGACCCGCCCATCACGATCAGGTCGCCGTGGCCGAGCGGGAAGCGCAGGGTGTCGTGTGCGCCGGCGCGCGGGCGCAGCATCAGGTTGCGCGGCGAACCGAACGACACGATCGCGACCATGGTGTCCTCGGTGCGGGACCGGCCGATGGTGTCGCCGTGCCAGGCCACGCTGTCCCGGCCGTCCCGGTAGAGGCACATGCCCGCGGTGACGAACTCCTCGCCCAGTTCGTCGGCGTAGTGCGCGTTGAGCCGGGACCGGGCCTCGGCCAGCGCCGGGTGGGGGAGCGTCTCGCCGGCGCCGTACCAGCGCAGCAGCCGGGGCACGTCGACCACACCGTCGTACATCTGGCGGCGCTCGGCCCGCCAGTCGACGTCGCTCAGCAATGTCTCGAACACCGCGTCGGAACCCTGGATCCAGCCGGGCAGCACGTCCACCCAGGCGCCGGCGGTGAGGCGGTGACGCACCAGCCGGCCGGGCAGCGGCTCGATCGCCGCGGCCGGGGAGAGGTCGAACATCGACGGCTGGTACGCGGTCACGCGGCCACTCTACGCCGCCCTCGTACACCAGTACGACGGGCGTGGTCGGGCAAACTGCTCCGAGGACGAACTGTCCGATATACGTTGTTCCCAGCCGCCGCGATCGAAGGCGGGGGGCCGGAGGGGGCGCGCCATGACTACCGCATCCGTGACTGCGCCCGGGCCGCGACGGCGCGGGCTGGCCGATGTCGGCGTCCGGCCCAAGATCACGGCGGCGGTGGGCTTCGCGGTTCTCATGGGCCTGATCGCCGGCCTGCTGGCGCTGGCGGCCCTGGGTCGGACCAGCGATTCGGCACAGGCCCTTTACCACAGCAACGTCGCCAGTATCACCGCGGTAGGGCAGTTGGAGACCGCCGGCGCCCGGGCCCGGCTGGCGTCCGCCAACCACAAGATCTGGACGGACGCCGAACGCAAGACCCGGTTCGCGCAGGAGTTCGCGGACCGAATGCGGGAGATGGACCAAGCGATCGCGGCGTACCGAGCCAGCAATCCGGTGAGCAGTGAAGAACAGATCACGGCGATGGAAGAGGCCCTCGCGGCCTATCGGAAGGCCGTGCAGGACGGCCTGCTACCCGCCAGCGACCGTAACGACGCGGCGGCCTGGCAGTCGGTCCGCGACCGGGATGTCACGCCGGCGGCCGAGCGGCTCGAGGCGAGTCTGACGGAGCTGCGCGAGAACGCGGACGCCGACGCCGCCCGGAACGCCGCCGGGGCCGGGAACACCTACCGGGTGGCCCGTACCGAGGTCGTCATCGTGCTGGCCGTGGGCCTGCTCGGGGCCCTGGCCCTCGGCTGGTGGGTGGCCCGCGGCATCGTCCGGTCGCTGACGAAGGTGCGCACCGTTTGCGACGGGCTCGCCGCCGGAGACCTCACCGTCTCCACCGGGCTGACCTCCGGCGACGAGCCCGGGCAGATGGGCCGGGCGCTGGACACCGCGATCGGGCGCCTGCGTCAGACAGTCACGACGATCGATGGGTCCGCCACCTCGCTGTCAGCAGCCTCGGAGCGGATGTCCCGCGTGGTGGTGGAGATCTCCGCCACGGCGGAGGAGACCTCCGCTCAGGCTCAGACGGTGTCCGCAGCGGCGGAGCGGATCTCGCGCAGCGTCGACACGGTATCGGCCGGCAGCGAGGAGATGGGCGCCTCCATCCGGGAGATCTCCGAGAACGCGTCGGAGGCGGCCCGGGTCGCGAACGAGGCGGTAACCATCGCCGCGAGCACGTCGGACACCATGGAGAAGCTCAACGTCTCCTCGGCCGAGATCGGGAACGTCGTCAAGGTCATCACCGCGATCGCCGAACAGACCAACCTGCTGGCTTTGAACGCGACCATCGAGGCCGCCCGGGCCGGGGAGGCCGGCAAGGGCTTCGCCGTCGTGGCCAGTGAGGTGAAGGACCTGGCGCAGGAGACATCGCGTGCCACCGAGGACATCGCCCAGCGAGTGCAGGCCATCCAGTCCGACACCGGTGGGGCGGTGTCGGCGATCGACCAGATCTCGCACGTGATCGGGCGGATCAGCGACTTCCAGACCACGATCGCCTCCGCGGTCGAGGAACAGACCGCAACCACCGCCGAGATGAACCGCAGCGTCACCGAAGCCGCGACCGGCACCGGCGAGGTCGCCCAGAACATCACCGGCGTGGCCGAAGCCGCGCGCCTCACCAGCAAAGGCGTCGCCCAGTCGCAGCAGGCCACCGGCGAGCTGGCGCAGATGTCTCAGCAGCTGCGCACGCTGGTGACCCACTTCCGGCTCTGAGCCCTATCCGGCCGAGCCGGTCCGCAGCAGGGCACGCACCTCGTCGCGGCTGCGATCCACCACGGCCGCGCGTAGTGCACCGCCCGTCGTCGGCCAGGAACCCAGTCGGTCGCAGGCCCCACGCGGCGATCGCATCCGCCGTGGCCGCCCGCAGGTCGGGTGGCGCGGACGACGCCGCCCGCTGCGCCAGCGAAGCAGAGGGGCCGCCGGCGTGTCCGCCGGCGGCCCGTTGCTCAATGCTCGGGTGTGCCCTCGAACGGGTCGTCGTCCTTGCCCGGCGCCGGGTGGTGGTAGACCACCCGGTCGGGCGGCAGCGGGAAGGTCAGGTCGTCACCGAACGGCGACGGACCGCCGGAGCGCTGGGAGAGCAACTCCGCCACGTCCAGCTTGCCGTCGGCGCCGACCGGCGGTCCCTCCGGCCCGCGGGAACTGGAGAACGGTGTGCCCGCCGCATCGCCGGTCACGCCGCGGGAGACGCTCGGCGTCATGTTCTCGCCGTCGGCGGCCGCACCGGCGTACGCGGGCTGGTTTTCCATCTGGTCCCGGCGGAGGATCTTGCGGCCCAGCCAGACCAGCGGGTCGTACCGCTTGTCGACCACGCGCTCCTTCATCGGGATGATCGCGTTGTCGGTGATTTTGATGTGCTCCGGACACACCTCGGTGCAGCACTTGGTGATGTTGCAGTAGCCGAGGCCCTGCCGGTCGTTGGCGTACTGTTTCCGGTCGGTACGCGCGTCCAGCGGGTGCATGTCCAGCTCGGCGGCCCGGATGAAGTATCGCGGACCGGAGAAGGCCGGCTTGTTCTCCTCGTGGTCGCGTACTACGTGGCAGGTGTTCTGGCAGAGGAAGCACTCGATGCACTTGCGGAACTCCTGCGAGCGCTCGACGTCCACCTGCTGCATCCGGTATTCGCCCGGCTTCAGCCCGGGCGGCGGCGCGAATGCCGGCGTGGTGCGGGCCTTCTCGTAGTTGTACGAGACGTCGGTGACCAGGTCGCGGATCACCGGGAAGGTGCGCAGCGGCGTGATCGTGACAACCTCGTCCTCGGTGAACGTGGACATCCGCGCCATGCAGCCCAGCTTGGGCATGCCGTTGATCTCCATCGAGCACGAGCCGCACTTGCCCGCCTTGCAGTTCCACCGGCAGGCCAGGTCCGGCACCTGGGTGGCCTGCAGCCGGTGAATGATGTCCAGGACCACCTCGCCCTCGTTCACCTCGACGTCGTAGTCCTGCATGTCACCGCCGGACGCGTCGCCCCGCCAGACCCGGAAGTGGCGCTTGGTGCCCATTACTTCTCTCCCAGCAGTACGTCGTACTCGGCGAGTTCTTCCTCGGTCATGTACTTGCTCAGCTCGCCATGGTCGAAGAGCTTGATCAGCTCCGGCCGCATCCGTGGCAGCGGCTTGCGGTCGAGCTGCACGTCGCCGGCGTCGTCGAGCGAGCAGACCAGGTTGACCCGCCGCCACTCCGGGCTCATCTTCGGGAAGTCCTCCCGGGTGTGCCCGCCGCGCGACTCCTCGCGTTCCAGCGCCGCCTTGGCCGTGCAGATCGAGACCACCAGCATGTTGCGCAGGTCCAGCGCCAGGTGCCAGCCCGGGTTGTACCGGCGGCCGCCGACCGCGCCGACGTTGGCCCCCCGCAGCTTGAGCTCCTCGAGCCGCTTCAGCGCGTCGGTCAGCTCGGCCTCGCGCCGGATGATGCCGACCAGGTCACCCATCACGGCCTGCAGGTCCTGCTGCAGCGTGTACGGGTTTTCGCCGCTCTGCCGGCTCAGCGGGGCCAGCGCCGCGCTCACCGCCCGCTCCACGTCGCCGGTGGTCACCTTGGGCCGCTTCGGCACGGCGTCGGTGTAGGCGGCCGCGTGCTCACCCGCCCGCTTGCCGAACACCAGCAGGTCGGACAGCGAGTTGCCGCCCAGCCGGTTGGAGCCGTGCATGCCGCCGGACACCTCACCCGCGGCGAACAGGCCCTCCACGTGCCCGAATGCCGCGCCGGTGTCGGGGTCGACCTCCACGCCCCCCATCACGTAGTGACAGGTCGGGCCGACCTCCATCGCCTCCTTGGTGATGTCGACGTCGGCCAGCTCCTTGAACTGGTGGTACATCGACGGCAGTCGCCGCTGCACCTCGGCGGCCGGCAGCCGGCTCGCGATGTCCAGGTAGACGCCGCCGGCCGGGGTGCCACGGCCGGCCTTGACCTCGCTGTTGATCGCGCGGGCCACCTCGTCCCGGGGCAGCAGTTCGGGCGGGCGTCGGTTGTTGTCCGGGTCCTCGTACCAGCGGTCTGCCTCTTCCTCGGTCTCCGCGTACTGCTTGCGGAAGACGTCCGGGACGTAGTCGAACATGAACCGCTCGCCGTCGGAGTTCTTCAGCACGCCGCCGTCACCGCGGACCGACTCGGTGACCAGGATGCCCTTGACCGACGGCGGCCAGACCATGCCGGTCGGGTGGAACTGGAGGAACTCCATGTTGATCAGTGTGGCGCCGGCTCGTAGCGCCAGCGCGTGCCCGTCGCCGGTGTACTCCCAGGAGTTCGAGGTCACCTTGTACGACCGGCCGACACCGCCGGTGGCCAGCACCACGGCCGGCGCCTCGAGCATCAGGAACTCGCCGGACTCCCGGTAGTACCCGAAGGCACCGGCGATGCGGTTGCCGTCCAGCAGTAGCTCGGTGATCGTGGTCTCGGCGAACACCTTGATCCGGGCGTCATAGCTGCCGAACTCGGCGTGATCCTCCTGCTGCAGCGAGACGATCTTCTGCTGCAGCGTGCGGATCATCTCCAGGCCGGTGCGGTCACCGACGTGCGCCAGCCGCGGGTACTCGTGGCCGCCGAAGTTGCGCTGGGAGATCTTGCCGTCCGGCGTGCGGTCGAACAGCGCGCCGTACGTCTCCAGCTCCCAGATCCGCTCCGGCGACTCCCTGGCGTGCAACTCGGCCATCCGGAAGTTGTTCAGGAACTTGCCGCCGCGCATGGTGTCGCGAAAGTGCACCATCCAGTTGTCCCGCGAGTTGCGGTTGCCCATGGCCGCGGCCGCGCCGCCCTCGGCCATGACCGTGTGCGCCTTGCCGAACAGCGACTTGGAGATGATCGCGGTCTTCTTGCCGGCCAGCCGGGCCTCGATCGCTGCCCGCAGGCCCGCGCCACCGGCGCCGATCACAACCACGTCATAGATGTGACGTTCGTACCGGGATGTCATGTCAGCTCTCAGTTGAAGAAACGCAGGTCGGAGAACCAGCCGGCGGACAAGGCCATGATGTAGGCGTCCGTCAGGATGACGGTGAACAGGGACACCATCGCGTACGTGCCGTGCCTGGCGTTCAGCTTGGATACCAGCGTCCAGAACTGGTATCGCAGCGGGTGCTTGGAGAAGTGCTTGAGCCGGCCGCCGGTGATGTGCCGGCACACGTGGCAGGAGAGCGTGTAGCCGGCCAGTGCGATCCAGTTGACCCAGATGATCAGGGTGCCGAGCCCGATGCCGAGCCCGCCGTCGGTGCCCTTGAAGGCGAGCACGGCGTCGTACAGGTTGATCAGCAGCACGATGGACGCGAAATACCAGAAGTAGCGGTGCGCGTTCATGAAGATCAGCGGGAACCGGGTCTCGCCGGTGTATTTCTGGTGCGGCTCGCGCACCGCGCAGGCTTGCGGTGACGCCCACAGCGACCGGTATCCGCTCTTGCGGTAGTAGTAGCAGGTCACCCGGAACCCGGCCACGATCGGGAACGCGATGATGCCCAGCGGGAGGAAGAACGGCAGGGCCGGCAGCCACTGACCGAAGTGCGACGACCCGGGCACGCAGTTTTCCGCGACGCACGGCGAATACAGCGGGGTCAGGTAGCTGTGCGCCTCGACGAAATACCACTTGCCCATGAAGACGCGGACCGTCGCGTACAGGATGAAGAACCCCAGGATCGCCGCGATCCCCAGCGGCGGCACCCACCAGCGGTCGGTGCGCAGCGTTCTCGCCGCGATCGCGGCGCGCCCATGCCCCGGCCGATCGTCGGCGGAGCCGGCCGGCCTCGTTGCCGTCGTCGTCATCAGCTTCTATCTCCCTGACCGAACATTGCTTGGTGTGCCACACGTTACGCCGGGGGTCTGACGGTTTCTCCGGAAGGCTCCCTCGGAATCGTCACACTCGTGAGGCGGGCTCAGAGGTCCGGCGCGGTCAGCCGCCGGACCGGTCCGGCACACGCCGGCGGCGACCATCGAACGAGCTGATCGGTCAGGGCGCCGCCGTCGGCCGTGCGGGGCGCGACGAAGAACGCCGGCGTACGGGATCTTGCCTGCTGATCGAGGGCTTCGGCGTACGCCGTACGCGCGTCCAGCAGCTGCCGCCAGCCGTCCTGATCCCGGACGTCGGTCAGCTGGGCCACGTAGATGCGTACCGCGGCGTTCTCATTGCGGACGGCAATGGCCCGCGCCTGCGGTGTGGTGGTGACGCCGGGCGGAAGCAGCTTGTTGAGCCGCCGCTCCAGGGCCAGGCAGTCGCCGTCACGCACCCGCCGGTCGTCGCGGGCGTCGTCGGTCCGGTCCCGGAAGTCACCCGCCGCGTCGACAACGGCCACGGTGCCGGCGCACAGCGCGATGACGACGATCGCGGCTGCCGCGGCGATGCCGGCGACGAACCAGCGCCGCCGGCGGCGCAGCGCGGGGTCGTGCTCCGGCCCGCCGCCCGGCTCGCTGCTCCAGCGCAGCCCGCCGCT
>DASSAL010000044.1:0-24481 GCA_035685405.1 Actinoplanes sp.
CAGGGTCATGTCCAGGTCGAAGCCGACCGCGGGCGTCACGGCGTGAGGGTCGGCGTGTACGTGAGGTCGTTGACCGGGAGCGGGAAGGTCTGATCGTCACCGAACGGCGACGGCGCGGCCGCCCGGTCGGCGACCAACTCGGAGACCGGCAGGTGCCCGTCCTTCGACGCTTTGGGTCCAGGCGCGTGCCCGCGGGACTCGGTCGCGTCGTCCTGGGTCACGCCGGTGCCCGGCATCTTGGCGTCTGATGCCACGTCGTCCCCCTGAGCTGTTCGGTCGATCGGGTGGAATACCACTGCCGTCACCATCGTCCCACGGCGGCTAGCGTTGGACACGATGGCCACCACATTCGTCGACCAGCTCCGGTCGCTCACCGATGAGGCGCTGGGCGCGCTGATCCAGCTGCGCCCGGATCTCGTCGTGCCCGTACCGTCCGACGTCTCCGCCCTGGCCGTGCGTGCCCAGTCCCGTGGCTCGGTGGCGCGGTGCCTGGACACGCTGGACGAGTTCACCCTGCGGATCCTGGACGCGGCGCGGCTGAGCCGCTCCGCCGCGACGGCGCTGACCTCGGTGGCGGCCATTGTGGAGCTGGCCGACGACGCACCGGCCGACGACGTCCGGGTGGCCATCGACCGGCTGCGCGCCCGGTTCCTGCTGCACGGCCCGGAGGAGGCGCTGCAGGTGGCCGGTGCGGTGGACGAGGTGACCTCGCCGTACCCGGCCGGGCTGGGCCGGCCGGCGGACTACCTGGACGCTCAAGCGGCGGCGCTGTGCGCCGACCGGGCGAAGCTGCGCCGCACCGTGCTGGCCGCCCCACCGGCCGCCCGCGCGGTGCTGGACCGGCTGGCCGCCGGACCGCCGATCGGGGCGGTGAGCGGCGCCGGGATGGCCGAACCGGTGCGCTGGCTGGTGGACAACCACATCCTGGTACCGGTCTCGGACGCCGGCCGGGCCCCGCGCGCCGACGGCGAGCTGGTGGAGCTGCCCCGCGAGGTGGGCATGCTGCTGCGCCGGGACACCGGGCCGCTGGGTGGGCTGCGGCCGTACCCGCCGGTCCCGGACTCGCCGCCACGCGATGTCAAAGCGGTGGACTCGGCCGGGGCCGGGCAGGTGCTCGAGGCGGTCCGCAACACCGAAACGCTGCTCGAGACGCTCGCCGCGGAACCGGCACCGGTGCTGAAGACCGGCGGTCTCGGCGTCCGTGACCTCCGGCGCCTGGCCCGCGCGGCCGCCCTGGACGAGCCGTCGGCCGCGCTGTTCCTCGAGGTGGCGTACGCGGCCGGCCTGCTTGGTGAGGCGGACACCAGCGGCAGCCGGATGACCGCCGGGCTCGATCAGATCTTCCTGCCCACCGGCTCGTACGACCTGTGGCGGGCGCTGAGCATCGCCCAGCGCTGGCACGCCCTGGTCACCTCGTGGTTGGCGATGACCCGGCAGCCCGGCCTGGTCGGGCAGCGCGACGACCGGGACCGGCCGATCAATGCGCTCTCCCCCGAGGCGGAACGTGCCGGTGCGCCGCGGGCCCGCCGGGAGGCGCTGGTCGTGCTGGCCGACCTGGTGCCGGGCACCGCGCCGGCGGTCGACCAGGTGCTCGAACTGCTGAGCTGGCAGGCCCCCCGCCGGGCCCGCGGCCTGGAGCCGGTCCACCGCGACGCGCTGGTCGGAGCCACCCTGCTCGGGGTGACCGCGCTGGGCGCCATGACCGGCTACGCGCGCCTGGTGCTGGAACCGTCGGAATCCGATCCGCTCGGCGCCGACTCGCCGGCCAACGCGGTGCGGGCGCTGGACGCGCTGCTGCCCGCGCCGGTCGACCACATCCTGGTGCAGGCTGACCTGTCCGTCGTGGTGCCCGGGCCGCCGGAGCCGGAACTGGCCGCCGAGCTGGACGTGGTGGCCGAGAAGGAGTCGGCGAGCATGCACCGGGTCACCCCGACCAGCGTCCGGCGGGCCCTGGACGTCGGATACAGCGCGCACGACCTGCACACCCTGTTCCGCAACCGGTCCCGGACGCCGGTGCCGCAGACGCTCACCTACCTGATCGACGACGCCGCCCGCAAACACGGCGGCCTGCGGGCCGGGGCGGCGGGTGGATACCTGCGCAGCGACGACGAGGCGCTGATCGCGGAGGTGCTGGCCGACAAGCGGCTGGCCGGGCTGGCGCTGCGCAAGCTCGCGCCCACCGTGCTGGTCAGCCCGCACCCGGTGAGCCGCCTGCTGGGCACGCTCCGGGAGGCCGGTTTCGCGCCGGTGGCCGAGGACGCCGGCGGTACCGCCGTGCTGTCCCGGCCGAAACTGCGCCGGGCGCCCAGCCGTACCCCGATGGCCGCGCGTCTGGCTGAGCCGGCCGGACCGCCGATGCTGGCCGGGCCACGGCTGGCCGGGGTGGTGGAGCAGATTCGCCGGGGCGACATCGCCACCCGGGCGGCGCGCCGGGCGCCGGTCACCGTGCGGGCGGCGAACCGGCAGGCGGCGCCCGGCGTGACCGCGGTGCAGCAGCACGGCCAGGCGATGGCGGTGCTCCAGCAGGCGGTGCGGGACAAGGCGCGGGTCTGGGTGGGGTACGTCGATGCGCACGGCGCCACGCTGTCCCGGTTGGTCCGGCCGGTCTCGCTGAGCGCCGGCTACCTGCGCGCCGAGGACGACCGGACGGAGACATTGCACACCTTCGCCCTGCACCGCATTACTGCCGCCGTGCCGGAGGAGTCGTAGTCGTGTCAGACTGGAGGGTCATTTTCCGGCCGTAGAAGGGCATCTGGTGACCGGCGGACCCCTGATCGTGCAGTCCGACAAGACCCTCCTGCTCGAGGTGGACCATCCCGACGCGCAGGCGTGCCGGATGGCGATCGCGCCGTTCGCCGAGCTGGAGCGCTCGCCGGAACACGTGCACACGTACCGCCTGACCCCGCTCGGCCTGTGGAACGCCCGGGCCGCCGGCCATGACGCTGAAAGCGTGGTCGACGCGCTGATCAAGTTCTCCCGGTACCCGGTGCCGCACGCGCTGCTGGTCGACGTCGCCGAGACGATGGACCGGTACGGCCGGCTGCAGCTCGCCAACGACCCGGTGCACGGGCTGGTGCTGCGCGGGCTGGACAAGATCGTGCTGGTCGAGGTGAGCAAGAGCAAGAAGCTGGCCGGCATGCTGGGCCAGCGGATCGACGACGAGACCATCTCGGTGCACGCCTCCGAGCGCGGCCGGCTCAAGCAGGCGCTGCTCAAGCTCGGCTGGCCGGCCGAGGACCTGGCCGGGTACGTGGACGGCGAGGCGCACCCGATCGAGCTGGCCGAGAACGGCTGGCATCTCCGCTCGTACCAGCAGGAGGCGGTCGAGGGGTTCTGGTCCGGTGGCTCGGGCGTGGTCGTGCTGCCGTGCGGTGCCGGCAAGACGCTGGTCGGCGCTGCCGCCATGGCCACCGCGAAAGCCACCACGCTGATCCTGGTGACCAACACGGTCGCCGGGCGGCAGTGGAAGCGCGAGCTGATCGCCCGCACGTCGCTCACCGAGGACGAGATCGGCGAGTACTCGGGCGAGCGCAAGGAGATCCGGCCGGTCACCATCGCCACCTACCAGGTGCTCACCTCCCGGCGCGGCGGCGCGTTCACTCACCTCGACCTGTTCGGGGCCCGCGACTGGGGCCTGGTGATCTACGACGAGGTGCACCTGCTACCGGCGCCGATCTTCCGGTTCACCGCCGACCTGCAGGCGCGGCGCCGGCTCGGCCTGACCGCCACCCTGGTGCGCGAGGACGGCCGGGAGGGCGACGTGTTCTCGCTGATCGGCCCGAAGCGCTACGACGCGCCGTGGAAGGACATCGAGGCGCAAGGCTGGATCGCTCCGGCCGAGTGCGTCGAGGTGCGGGTGACGTTGACCGAGGCCGAGCGGATGACGTACGCGGTGAGCGAGACCGACGAGCGCTACCGGGTGGCGGCCACCGCCCGAACCAAGCTGCCCGTGGTCCGCGCGCTGCTCGAGAAGCACCGCGGCGACCAGGTGCTGGTCATCGGCGCCTACATCGACCAGCTGCACCAACTGGGCGAATACCTGGACGCGCCGATCCTGCAGGGCGCCACCACCAACAAGGAGCGGGAGCGGCTGTTCGACGAGTTCCGGGCCGGGACGCTGAAGACGCTGGTCATCTCCAAGGTCGGCAACTTCTCCATCGACCTGCCCGAGGCGGCGGTGGCGATCCAGGTGTCCGGGACGTTCGGGTCCCGCCAGGAGGAGGCGCAGCGGCTCGGCCGGGTGCTGCGGCCCAAGGCCGACGGGCGGCAGGCGCACTTCTACACGGTGGTGTCGCGAGACACCATCGACACCGAGTACGCCGCACACCGGCAGCGGTTCCTGGCCGAGCAGGGGTACGCGTACACCATCGTGGACGCCGACGACGTGCTCGGCCCGCCGCTGCCTCAGGTCGACTGAGTCACCGCGGAGCCACCGGCGCCGGCGGAGCCTCCAGGGCCGGCGGCCCGGCCGGGTCTGGCGACGAGCCCCGCACCAGGAAAAAGCCGCCCAGCAGCGCACAGAGGAACAGCACGACGGCGGCCACGATCACCGCGGTGAGCCAGGCCGGCCAGCCACCGGATGAGGGCGGCATCGGCGGTGGCGGCACCGGCGGCTGGGCCACCGGGGGACGCTGGCCGGCTTCGGCGTACGCCGCCGCGGCCACTTCCTCCGGGCTGCCGAGCCGTTCCAGGATCTCGATCAGCTCACCCTCGGACGGCGCGGTCAGTCGCGCCTCGGCGATGTGCGCGTGCAGGTCGGCCAGCAGCTCGCGGCGCTGCAGCAGGGGCAGGCCGCTGAGCCGGAAGTCGACCTCGTGCAGGTACTCCGTGACCAGGTCGGTCCGGTTGATGGTCATGCTGAGCCCGCCTTTCGCATGCCCTCCCGGCCCTGTGCCCGCCGGACGCGCATTGCTGCGCCACCGTGCTCGGTGCAGTCGCTCATGCCTCACCAGTCCCCACGAGACGGTCGACGGTCTGTCGAAATGAAACCCACTCGGTGCGAAAGTGCGCCAGCGCGGATCGGCCGCTGTCGGTCAGCGTGTAGTACCGCCGCGGCGGCCCGGCCGGCGACTCACTCCACTTGCTGTCCAACCACCCGATCCGGCGCAGCCGGGAGAGCAGCGGATAGATCGTGCCCTCGGAGGTGGCCAGGCTGCGCTCCTCACCGAACCGGCGCACGATCTCGGTGCCGTAGCAGTTCTCGCGCTCGACCATGGCCAGCACGCAGAACTCCAGCGTTCCGCGGCGCAGGCTGGTGGAGAGATGCGCGACGTCGGTCATGCCGCACAGGGTACCTTGCCACGCAAGGTAGCTTCGAGGTCAGCGGCGCGGTGGGACGGGCGGTGACTTCGCCCGCCCGGAGAACGGCACCTGCGGGCCCGGGGTGAGCAGGTCGGCGAGCAGGTCGCCGTACTCCTCGACCCGCTCCAGCACCTCGCGCGCGTCGTACTGCCGGGCCGGCTTCTCGCCGGTCGCCACCGCCTCGACCTCTTCCCAGGTCATCGGCGTGGAGGCGGTCGGGGTGGCCTGAGCGCGCAGGGAATACGGCGCCACCGTGGTCTTCGCGGCGGCGTTCTGGCTCCAGTCGATGAACACCTTGCCCGGCCGCAGGTTCTTGGCCATCTTGGCGGTGATCGACGCCGGGATCATCGACGCCAGCTCCTCGGCGACCTTCTTCGCATACCCGGACACCGTCTCGGAGTCCTGCTCACCGGAGATCGGGCAGCACAACTGCATGCCCTTCTTCCCCGAGGTCTTGGGGTACGCCGCGATCCCGTCCTCGGCCAGCCGGTCCCGCATCAGCACGGCCACCCCGCAGCACTCCTTGAGCCCGGCCGGCGCGCCCGGGTCGAGGTCCACCACCATCAGGTCGGGTTCGTGACCGATCCGCCACTGGGGCGTGTGCAGTTCCAGGGCGGCGAGATTGGCGATCCAGACGAGCGTCGCCAGTTCGTCGACCACCACGAAGTCGATGGTCTCCCGCGACTTCGTGGAACCGGGCACCGGCAGCGTCTCCAGCCGCACCCATTTCGGAGTCCCACCTGGTGCGTTCTTCTCGAAGAAGAACATCCCGTCGACACCGTTCGGATAGCGGATCCGGGTGAGCGCGCGGCCGCGCAGATGCGGCAGCAGCACCGGAGCCAACCGGGTGTAGTAGTCGATCACCTCGCCCTTGGTGAACCCGGCCTCCGGGTACATCACCTTGTCGAGGTTGGACAGCTCGAGCTCGCGTCCCTCGATCTCCACGGCGAACCGCTCAACCGGCATCCTCGTCCTCCACACAATCCACCGGTGTCTTGTCCGGGCGCAGCCGCAGGAACCGCGGGAACCGGAGCCGCCCGTCCGGGGTCCGGTTCCCGTAACGCACCTCGACCACCAGGTCCGGGCGTACCCAGTGCGCGCCGCGGGCATCCTCGCGGGGTACGGCGCCGGCGGCGAACGGCGACGTCGGCGTCGCCAACGGCTGCAGGACGGCCAGCAGTTCCCGTTCGCTGGCGCCGCTGATGCCACCGCCGACCCGGCCGCGGAACCGCAGCTGCCCGTCCCGCGTCGGGGAGCCGACCAGCAGGCCACCGAGCCGCCGGGCGCCCGGCCGCCAGCCGCCGATCACGTAGTCACCGGTGCGGTCGAACTTGACCTTGATCCAGTCGGGCGAGCGCAGGCCCGGCGTGTACGGCGTGTCCACCCGCTTGGCGACCACGCCCTCCAGCCGGTTCTCCTGAGCGGCGGCCGCCGTGGCCGGGCCGTCCGGGAACACCGGCGGGGTCATCCAGTGCGGCCCGAACAGCGCCAGTTCCTCCAGCCGCTCGCGGCGCACCGCGTACGGCAGGTGCATCAGGTCCTCGCCGGCGTACCGGAGCAGGTCGAAAATCATGTACGTCACCGGCAGCGTGGCCGCCAGCCGAGCCGCCTTGATCCGGTCCCGGACGTGCATCCGCTCGGCCAGCGCGGTGAACTCCGGGCGGCCGGCCGCGTCCAGGACCACCATCTCCCCGTCGAGCAGCGAGTCGTCCGGCACGCGGAGTCCGGAGATTTCCGGATACGCGACGGTTACCGTCGTGCCGGATCGCGCGAAGAGCTGCGGTGGGCCACCCTGAAACTGCGCCAGCACCCGGACGCCATCCCACTTGAACTCGTAGCTCCACCCCGGCCCACGCGGCAGCTCGCCCGTGGTCGCGAGCATCGGGGACAGGGGCGCACCGGACACCTGATCACCTTAGGCACCGTGGAACACCTTACGCAGGCGTCCCACTGATGACATTCTTGATCCGAGCAGCTCACGGGTGGTAGGAGGCGCAAATGCGGGCGATCTGGAAGGGCGCGGTCTCGTTCGGCCTGGTGTCGATCGCCGTCAAGCTCTACTCCGCGACCGAGGAGAAGGACATCCGGTTCCACCAGGTGCACCGCACCGACGGCGGCCGGATCAAGTACAAACGCACCTGCTCGATCGACGGCGAGGAGGTGACCTACGACGACATCGCCAAGGGGTACGACGTCGGCGGCGGTGAGATGGTCATCCTCACCGACGAAGACTTCGCCGACCTGCCGCTGACCACCTCGCGGGCGATCGACGTGCTGCAGTTCGTCCCGGCCGACGAGATCGACCCGATCATGTTCGCCAAGGCGTACTACCTGGAGCCGGAGGGCCAGGCGGCCAAGCCGTACGTGTTGCTCCGCGACGCCCTGCAGGACGCCGACCGGGTGGCCATCGTCAAGATCGCGCTGCGCCAGCGGGAACAGCTGGCCACCCTCCGGGTCCGCGACGACGTGCTGGTGCTGAACACCATGCTGTGGCCGGACGAGGTACGCAACGTCGACTTCGGGTTCCTGGACGAAGACATCGAGACCCGGCCGGCCGAGCTGGCGATGGCGAGTTCGCTGATCGACTCGATGGCCGGAAGCTTCAAGCCGGAGGAGTTCACCGACAATTACCGGGCCGCGTTGCAGGAGGTCATCGACGCCAAGGTCGAGGGCCGCGAGATCGTCGCGCCGGAGGAGGCCGAGGAGGCGCCGGCCGCCGCGGTCGACCTGATGGCCGCGCTCAAGGCGTCGGTGGAGCGGGCGAAGGCGGCCCGCGGTGAGTCCCCGGAGTCCCGCGCCCGCGCGGTGGAGGCCACGCCGATCGATTCGGCGCCGGCCAAGAAGAGCACGGCGAAGAAGGCCGCACCGGCCAAGAAGTCGACGGCGAGCAAGTCGACGGGTACGAAGAAGGCCGCGCCTGCCAAGAAGGCGGCCAAGAAGTCGGCTTAGGCTGAGCCGGTGGCACTGACGTGGGCTGAGTCCTATCTAGGGCGGGTACGCACCAGCGTCGGCGACACCGACACGCTGCTCTTCGTGGGCGCGCGCGGAGTGATCATCGACGATCAGAACCGGCTGTTGCTGATCCAGCGGGCGGACAACCACCGCTGGGCCATTCCGGCGGGCGCGATGGAGCTGGGCGAGAGCATGGAGGAGTGCGCGATCCGGGAGACGTGGGAGGAAACCGGTCTGCGCGCGACCTCACTGACGCCGTTCGCCTTCTACACCAGATACACCTTCACCAACGGGTACGGGCACACATACCAGCAGATCCTGATGTCGTTCCGGATCCACAGTTGGGAGGGTGAGCTGCTCCGCCAGACCGAGGAGTCGGTGGACGCCGGGTTCTTCCCGCTGAACGCCCTGCCCGGCCCGAAGTCGTTCATCATCGACGAGACGTTGGCCGATCTGGCGTCCTTCGAGGCGACCGGGCGGATGGTGCTGAAGTAGCCGTTCCCGGCCGTGGTCAGGCCCGGCCGGACCACCGACTCGGCCCGCGGCTGGGTGCCCGGGCGGTGGCGCACGGACCCGGTCCGGGCGCCACGCGCGCCTTCGATGGCTCGTACCTCTATGCCGTTATCTTCTGCTCCGCGAACCGCTGCACCATGGTCTCGCAGAACGCCGGAAGGTCGTCCGGCTTGCGGCTCGTGATCAGGTTGTCGTCGGTGTAGACCTGCTCGTCCACCCAGGTCGCACCGGCATTGGCGAGGTCGGTGCGCAGGCTCGGCCAGCTGGTCAACGTGCGGCCGTCGACCACGCCGGCCTCGACCAGCGTCCATGGACCGTGGCAGATCGCCGCCACCGGCTTGCCCGCGGTCACGACGTCCCGCACGAACCGGACCGCGTCCGGGTCCGCCCGCAGGAAGTCCGGGTTGGCGACACCGCCGGGCAGGACCAACGCGTCGTACTGGTCGGCGTCGACGTCCTTGACCTGCTTGTCGACCGGGTACGTGCCGGCCTTGTCCATGTGGTTGACGGCCTGGATCTCGCCGGCCTTGATCGAGACCAGCTCCGCCGTGCCGCCGGCCTTTTCGACGGCCTTGCGCGGTTCGGTGTATTCGACTTCTTCCACACCGTCGGTCGCCAGGAAAGCCACGCGTTTGCCCTTGAGCGACGCGGTCATCGTCGGTGCTCCTTCCGTCACGGCTGCGGCGCCCTGGCTGGGCGACGCCTTGACGTAACGGTGCCCGGCTTCGATGGCGGCAAACCCCGCGCCGATCTTGCGGGCACGGGCCGTCCGTCTGCCGCGCCACCGCGGGCGCAACCCTCGTCCGGGGTGGCGCGGCCATCGCCTGGCCGGCGATTGTCCGGTCAGCCGCGGCGGGCCGCTTCCGGGCGGGTGAACGCCGGCACCGACCGCCGGTTGGCCAGTTCGCCGCCATACCACGCACCGAAAAAGGCGGCCACCAGCGCGACCAGCTCGACCGTCAGCAACCCGCCGCCGGCCACCCGATCCGCGGTCTGCGTCCGGAGCATGAGGATGACCGCGAACAACACCAGCACGCCCATGTGCATGAGGTTGTGCAGAACCCCGATCCGCTTGGCCCGGGAGTTGGTCACGAACAGCAGGTCGATCGCACTGGCGAGCACGACCATCACTCCGCCGATCAGTCCCGCGACGATGTTCCAGTACGCGAGCGCGCCCAGCATGTCCGGTCCGCCCAGGACGTTTCCGGTGTCGAACAGCACGGCGATGGTGAACAGTCCGAGGGGGAACATCACCAGCACCGGATGGACAGCCTGGCCCGCGATCCGGAGTCGACTCTCCATGGTGTGCCAGCCTCCCCAGGTCCTCGAGATCCGCGATCGCTGCTGCCGGTACCCCTGCCCATCTTCGATGAAACGCGATTCACCGGCCGTCCGCCAGCGGGTCAAGCAGAATTCACCAACCCAAGCCGGCGGACGTTTGCGCTGGCCAGAGGCTCCATGGTACCGCCTCACGCCCAGTCGGCTCATTCGCAATCTGCAACATGGCAGTTTGATGTGTAGCGAACCGACGGGTGGCCATGCTCTACTCATGGTAGGCAATCAACGGGCGGAGCGAAGGGGAACACAGCAAAGGCACCCGGCGGCAACCGGGTGCCTTTGTCGCCTCTGTGCTCAGTCCCGGAGATTGCTCATCCGTAGGCACGAGCGAGGCGGGGAATCCTCTCTGCGCCAATGGTGGCTCGCTTTTCCCGCTCCTCGCAAGGAGTCCGGGAAAGGAGTTCGCCATGCGCACACGCACCTACTACCGTGGGCCGGACGCCGTGGTGACCAGCGAAGTTTTCATCTGGCGCACCACGCCGCCGAAGATCTTCGTGATCCGCGAACTGAAGCGGGTCGGTATCGTCCGCCGGGACATCGACCGGCGGACCCGCATCCCCAGGCCCGGCGCCGGCTCCGTGGTCCTGGCGGTGGCCATCTGGCCCATCGTGGACACCCCGATTCTGATCACCACGGGTGTGCTGGCGGTGGCCGTACCCGCGGTGGCGGTGTTCGCCTACCGGCATCACCGGCCACGGCTGTGGGAACTGCACGCGGTGTACCGGGGTACCGAGACGGTGCTCTACGCCGCCACCGACGCCCGGGTGTTCAACCAGGTCAGTCGCGCCCTGCGGAGGGCGATGGAGGACAACGACCCGCACATCACCTGGGACGACGAGGCGGCTGCGTAACCGCCCATGGGAAGCATGCGAACCAGTGTCCGGCCGCTCGGCGCCTCAGCCACCGGAGCAGGCGCGCGGCGGCCGGACCGCCGCCCCGGGCCATCGGGCCCCCTGAGCCGCACCGAGGGCTCTGCCGCTCCGGAGCCGCACACCTCCCGAGTCGATGCCAACGGCACGCCGCCCCGGGTCCTCAGCTCTCTCCGGCCGGTGCCAGCGGCCGGATCGCGTTCGCCACCGCGAGCGCCACCCCGAGCAGCACGGCGACCGCGATCAACCCGCGCTGAACGGTGACGTGGTCGCCGAGGAAGCCGATCAGCGGCGGCCCACCCAGAAACGCGCAGTATCCGATCGACGCCACGACGCTCACCCGCGCCGGCGCCCGCGCCGGATCGTCGGCGGCCGCGCTCATGCCGACCGGGAATCCGAGCGACGCACCCAGACCCCAGAACAGCGCACCGACGAACGCTACCGGTATGTTCCAGCCGAACACGAACAGCGCCAGCCCGGCCAGGCTGATCACGGCGAGTACCCGCAGCACCGGCACCCGGCCGTATCGGTCGAGCAGTCCCGGCCCGAACCACCGCCCCGCCGTCATCGCCGCCAGGAACAACGCGAACGCCAGCGTGCCCACGGTCACCGGGGCGCCGTAGTCGTCGATCAGGGCCACCGCGATCCAGTCGATGCCGGCTCCTTCGGCGAACGCGAACGCCAGCACGAACACCCCGACCAGCAGGGTGCGCGGCTCACGCCAGGTGGCCAGCGTCCGCCGCCATCCGGTGCCCGCAGCGCCCTCGTCCCCCGCCGGGCCGGCCGTCTCCGCCGACCCGCGATCAAGCGCCAGGGCGCCATCAACCCCCGGGCCCGTCGCAGCCGCCGCTTCTGCCTCGGCCGCCGAGTCGTCCGCCACGAACGCTCGCACCGCGTAGATCACGGTCGACGTGATGGCCAGCGCGCCGGCGATCAGGTGCACGGTGACGGGTACGCCCAGCGCGATCACCCCCGCCCCGATCAGCGCGCCGGCCACCGTGCCGACGCTGTAGCCGGCGTGGAACCGCGACATGATCGACCGGCCGAGCCGCCGCTCCACGACCGCACCCTGGACGTTCATCGCCACGTCCCAGGCACCGTTGGCGAACCCGAAGAGGAACAGCCCGGCCACCACCGGCCAGACGCCGAGGTGGTAGCCGAACGCCACCCCGGTGAGCCCGAACGCGAACAGCACCGCCATCGTCATGACGGTGCGCCGCGATCCGAATCGCGCCACGATGTATCCGGACATCACCAGCGCCACGATGGAGCCGGCAGCGATCGCCAGCAGCACCAGCCCCAGCCGGGACGGTGTCAGTGCGAGCCCGTCGCGGACCTGCGGGATCCGGGTGGCCCAGGTGGACATGCCGAATCCGGATCCGATGAAAGCGGCGTACGTCGCCCAAGTGGCGGCGCGTACCGGACGGGCGGTTTCGACGGCGACGGTCACTGGTCAACTCCGAAAAGGCAGCTGATGATGGTCCGGGTGTCCGCCCGGCTGAACGTTGCGGTGGACAGCGTCATATGAATGACCAGCCCTTCGATGAGCGCGTCGACGCCGCGCGCGGTGACCGGATCGACGAATCGTTCGAGCACCGCGCGGCTGCGCCGCATCCACGACTCGGTGACCATGCGCAACGCCGGGTTCTTCAGGGCCGCCAGATACAGCTCGTACGCGACCACCCAGTCCCGCTGGTCCGCACCGGCGTACCCGTGGATCAGGTCGGTAACCGCGTCGACCAGTTGTGCTCGCGTCTGCACTCCGTCGAAGTGCGCCTCGTACAGCGGCGACATCCGCTCGGCATGCCGCGTGAACGCCTGCTGCAGCAGGTCGTCCAGGCCGGCGAAGTGATAGGTCAACGACCCCAGCGGTACGTCGGCAGCGGCCGCGATCCGCCGATGGGTCGTCCCGGCCACGCCGGCCTCGGCGATCACATCGATGGTCGCGTCGATGATCCGGCTCTTCCGGTCCGGGTCGTACCGCCGGGCCCCGCGCACCGGCGCCGCACTCATCGGCCCACCGCCACGCCGTCGGCACGACCGCGGGCCACCGCCGCGCCGCCGCGGCCGTCGCCGGCATCACACCGAGCCACCGCCGCGCCGCCGCGGCCGATCTGCACGTCGTCGCCGATCGTGATGGGCACTGATTCGCGGGCCAGCTCCGGATCGTCGGCGATGTACAGCTCGCCGGCGATCACGCGCACCCGCATGCTCCTGAGGTCGGCCATGCGTACAACCGTACACAACGATAGACTGCCCGGCGTGATCGATGTCGACGTCGCGATCGTCGGGGGCGGACCGGCCGGACTCTCGGCGGCCTACGCCGCGGCGTCGGCCGGCGCCCGGACCATCGTCCTCGAACGGGCCGAACACCCGCGGTACAAGACCTGTGGCGGCGGCCTGATCGGCACCTCGCTCGGCATCGCGACACCGCGCTTCGCCGTTCCGGCGCGGGACACCGTGTCGGCGGTCACGTTCACCGACCGCGGGCTGCGGGCGTTCACCCGGCGTTCGGACCGCCCGCTGCTCACCATGGTTCGCCGCGACGACTTCGACCACACCTGGTATCGGACCGCTATCCAGGCGGGCGCGACCGTGCGGCAGAACGCGCGGGTGCGGGGTCTGGACCAGGACGGGGACGCGGTACGCGTGGCGCTGGCCGACGGGTCGGTGGTGAGCGCCGCCGTGGTGATCGGGGCGGACGGTTCGGCCGGGATCACCTCTCGGCACGTGGGTGTCACCTTCGATCAGGAGGACCTCGGGTTGGAGGTGGAACTCGCTGCCACCGAGGCGGACCGGGCCGCCTGGCGCGGGCGGGTGCTGCTCGACTGGGGTGCGGTTCCGGGCTCGTACGGCTGGGTGTTTCCCAAGGACGACGAGCTCACCGTCGGTGTGATCATGACGAAGGGACGCGGCGCGGAGACCAAGGAGTATCTGTCCCGTCTGCTCGGCCAGCTGGGCTTGGCCGACCGCGAGACGCGTCGGGACTCGGGCCATCTGACGCGGTGCCGCCGCCCCGACTCGCCGCTGCGGGCCGGCCGGGTGATCGTCGCCGGCGACGCGGCCGGCCTGCTGGAGCCGTGGACGCGCGAGGGCATCAGCTATGCGCTGCGCTCCGGGAGCTGGGCCGGCGGGATAGCCGCGCGCGCCGCGCGGGAGGGCGCCGGGGTGCTCGACGACTATCCCGCGACGGTGGCCGAGCACTTGATGCCCGAGATGATGGCCGGCCGGCGGCTGCTGCGGACGTTCAGCGAACATCCGCATCTCGTCCACGCTGCGATGGCGACGCCGCTGGGCTGGCGCGCCTTCGAGTCGTTCTGCCGCGGCGAGCTGTCGATGGCGAATGTCGTCCGCCGTGCGCCCATCAAGATGGCCGTCACGCTGCTCGGCGGTAACCTCACGCCGAGCCCTGCCTGATCCTTGGTCATGGAGAAGGTTCTAGCGGACCCCTACGACAGTTTGCCGGGGGAACGCCGGGGCCAGGGCGCCCACTGCACCGCGGCGGCGAAACCGTCCCGGCGTGCGGCCCGGGCGTCCCGCGGATCGAGTGGTGCGCTGCAGCCGGCGGTGATGTCCGTTCCGATCAGCCGGGCTTCCGACCACGAACCGGTCACGCCGCGCCGGACCCGCTCCCACAGGCCGCCTTCGATCAACGCCGACACCTGGCGTCGCAGGTCGGCGATCAACTCGTCGGGCTGCTCGTCACACGCGTCGCATCCACAGTTGGGCAGCGCTTCCTCGTACCACCGCCCGAGCCGCAGCGTGAGGCCGGGAAAACCGGTGAAGGCGACGGCCAGCGGCGCGGCGTCGGGAGCGTGCGGGATCAGATGTACGACACGCAGCGGCTCCCGGCTCTCGCGGCGTTCGACGATGTACCGGTCGGTGAGTTCGTCCAGCAGGCGGTCAGCCGCATCGTGGAGCACGGCGTACCGTCCGGGGTCGGTCACCCGCGAGTATTCCGCGGGCTTCGCCTCACCGTCTCTCACCCGGAAAAGTATGCCGTGCTCGGTGCGCCGCCCGGCCACGTTGGGCGCACTTCCGCGCCACCCGCTAGAACTGGAACACGTCGTCCTTGATCGCCCGCACGAACTCCTCCCATTCCTTGCCGGAGAACGAAAGCGGAGCGGCTTCTGGATTCTTCGAGTCCCGGATCAGGATTCGGTCGGCAACCTTGGCGACCTCGATGCAGGCACCGCTACTACAAGCGCGTTGCCATTGAGCGCGTGCTGTCGGCTCGGTCATCCTTGCTCCTCCGTGACGGTTCCCAAGCCCACGGTAGGGGAACGAACCCATTCACGGCAGAGGATGAAAGATGAGCGAATCTGCAATGGAGCCAGAACAGTGATAAATGCGCCGATTCGCCCTGATTTGGGCAGGCCAACATGACGCAGATTGACACGCCATCCACGGAATCACGATGGATTCAGTTGTCGGAACACCCCGGCGCCGCCCTGCGCGCGCGGTCAGCCGTCGCGCGCAGGGCGGTGGGAACTACCGCTAGAAGCGGAACTCGCCCGCGTTGACACCCTCGACGAACGCCACCCACTCGTCCTCCGTGAAGGAGAGCGGAGGCACCTGCGGGCTCTTGGAGTCGCGAATCAAGTAGCGGTTTTCCACCTTGGCAACCTCGACACAGGTGCCGGCGGAGCAACGCGAGCTCTTGACCCACGTCGGCGGATCGATCTCCATCACTATGGACTTCTTTCTTGTACAGATGTAGGGCAGACAGATGGTATGTTACGACAACTCTACGTTCTACTTTGGCTCTCGGTGATTTTGGTCTCGAGAAACTCAATGCGCCCCTTGATGAAGTCGATCGTGTCGGCTTCAGCATCGGCGATGTGCCAAAGTTGATCAAAGCGTTCACGGTGCCGTGCCGTGCTCGCGGCGTCCTCGACGATCTCGTCGGCCAGCCCATTCTCGCGATACATGACCTCGCCGGTACCGCCCGGGACGGTGAGCAGGTCGAAGCTCGCGTTGTTGGCAATCGGCGAGTCCAGGTCGAAGGAGAGCATCCGGATGTGCAGAAGCCCTCGGCTGGCGAGCCCGTGCAGATCCTTCAACTGCTCGACGAGGACCGCCGGACCACCGATGGTCCGCATCAGGACGGACTGGTCCAGGATGACGAAGAACTTGAACGAGCCGAGCCGCTTGACCATCGTCTCGCGGCGGATGCGGCGCGCCTCGACCACCGCGTCGACTGCCTCCGGCGGGAGATCATGGTCGCCCCACGAGCCGGTGAGTGCGGCGGCGTACGGCGGGATCTGCAGCGGGCCGGGCGGGTAATACACGCTGTACGACCTGATCGCGCTGGCCTCGGCTTCGTACTCGATCAGGCGCCGGAACGCGTCACTCATGTGTTCGCGGAATTCCGGCCGCTGATACCACGCCTGACGCTGGCGGGTGCGCGCGATGCGGGCGTCCGCGATCAGGGAATTGACCTCGGCCCGATCCCGGATTCCGACGAAGGCCAGCAGCGGCCGCAAGTCATTGACGCTGATGCTGACTTCGCCGTTCTCGATTCGGATGACCTTGCTGAGGGACCACTCCATCTGCTCCGCGACCTGCAGTTGGGTGAGGTTGTTCGCCTCGCGTGCCTCGCGGATCGCGAGGCGTACGCGTCGGCGCGCAACCGTGGGCGAGTCACCCTCTGCCATGAGTCCTTCAGCGTTGAAGAGATCGGCGGAATTCGAAGTGCCACCTCGCTGGTTGCCAGTCGGCACCCAGCGAGGTCGCGCGTTACTTTACTACTGTCTTATCAGAACGAAGGACGACCTGTGGAAGGTTCACCGAACCGAGATTCGTCATCCGTCCGTGGCTCTCGGTGATCATCATGCGATGGCCAGATCGCGGCCGGTCGGTGTCGGCGTGGCGTCCTCAATGGCCCGCCGCAGAGCCCGGGTGACCTGGTTGAACACTCGTTCGTCCGGCGACTGGTAGAGCACCGTCACGACGCCGCGATAGGTGGCCTGGATCTGCCAAACCCGAACGGTGTGCAGTTGCCGTGCGGTTACCGCGACGATCAGAGTGATCATCGCCGCCAGGCCCAGCGTCGCGCCGACGGCCGCCCCGGCGACCACCCAGCCGGCCGCCGCGCCGGTCCCCATGCCCATCGCTGCGACCAGGGCCGCCCCCGACCTCCGGTCCGGCAGGTTCTCCTGAACCAACCCGACGCGACGCAGATCCCGGATGGCGAAGATCCGAGGTTCCGCGGTACGCCACACGAAACTCTCGGCGGTGATCAGAGCGTCGGGACCGCGATAGTAGATTGTGCGCACTTCCGAACTCCTTCCCGTGTTCCTCGCCGAGGAGGGAAAGGAACCGCGCGTGCGGCTCAGAGAGGATCCCGCCTCGCTTCTCTCTCGGGTCAGAGATTCCGGAGAGGCAAAACGGCACCCGGTTGCCGCCGGGTGCCGTCTGGGATCTCCCCTCGGATTCGTCCGCCCGTTCTGCCAGGTCCTCAGTAGAGCACGCAAGCTTGCTGATCGCCACCCTTCAAGGTGCCATATTGCAGATTGCGCACTAGCGAGTCCGGCGGCCCGGTGTCTTCGGAGCGTGAAGACCTGGGAACGGGGGCCGTCCGCTCGGTTAACCGCGTTCGTTGATCACGATCAGGGTCCACGGTGCATCGACGGCGGCCCGGTCACATCGATCGAGGGCCGAGCCCGGAAACGGCGAAGCCCAGGCCGTTGACCTGGGCTTCGGTGGAGAGCCGCCTGACGGAATCGAACCGTCGACCTACGCATTACGAGTGCGTCGCTCTAGCCGACTGAGCTAAGGCGGCAACAGCGACCAAGTGTACGACATCCCGCCGGTTCCCCATGAGCAGGTTCCCTCGGCGCGCGCCGGAAAGCGGACAGCCGCTGTCGTACCCCACCGCTAGAGTCCCTGCCGTGACAGAGGATCACCAGACGTCCGCCACCACGCCGGAGCCGCCGCCGGCCGAGGCGCAGCCGCCCACACGCCAGCGTCCGGCCAGCATGGATCCTCGCGAGCTGGGCTTCACGCCGCGCCGGCCGGTCGGCTGGCTGGCGCCGCTGCTGCTGCTCAACACCGGCCTCCGTACCCTTTTCGCGATCCTCTTCGGGGCCTATCTGGACAAGCGTGAGCTGCAGAACGCCCTGAACGGAGACTGGTTCGAGCAGCCGGGGCTCGACGGTGAGCTGTGGCTGGACTACGTCTCCGACCTCGGCGACGGTTTCCACGCCACCTATTCGGTCGCCTACCTGCTGGCGCAACCGCGACTCGAGATGGACGGCCGCACACTGCCCCGTGGCGACGTGCTCCTGATGGGCGGTGATCAGGTCTATCCGGTGGCCAACGGGGAGAGCTACGAAGACCGAACCAAAGGTCCGTACCGCACGGCCCTGCCGGAGCAGCCGCTGAACGGGCCGCGACCCACGTTGTTCGCTTTGCCGGGAAACCATGACTGGTACGACGGCCTCACCGCGTTCCTGCGGCTCTTCGCCCGGCGCAAGGACGCTCACATCGGCGGTTGGCGCACCCAGCAGCGGCGTTCGTATTTCGCGGTCAAGTTGCCGTCGAACTGGTGGCTGTTCGGGATCGACGAGCAGTTCGGGGCCTACATCGACGATCCGCAGCTGATCTATTTCGAGAAGGCCGCCAACGAGGTCGGCCCGGAGGACCGGATCATCCTGATCACGCCCTCGCCGACGTGGGTCAAGGCGGCGGACCGGCCGGATGCGTACGACGCGGTCGACTACTTCATCCGCACCATCCTGGCGCCGACCGGCGCGCACGTGCGGCTGCTCATCTCCGGGGACCTGCACCACTACGCGCGCTACTCCGGTGACGACCGCGAGTTGGTCACGTGCGGGGGTGGCGGGGCATACCTCCTGGGCACCCACACGCTCCCGGAGAAGCTGATCGTGCCCCCGCGCGAGACGCTGACCCGCAACGCCAGCCCGAGCCGGCGATACGACCTGACCTCGCGATTCCCGGACGCCCGGACGTCCCGGCGGATGGGCTGGGGGGTGTTCGCGCGGATCATGGTGCGCAACCCTGGGTTCGCCACCATGCTGGGCATCGTTCACCTGCTCACCATGGGGGCGATGGCGGGCGCGATGAGCAGCCAGGGCGGAGCCCTCCAACGGCTGTTCAGCATTCCGCTGATCATCATGCTGAGCGTGGTGATGATCGGTGCGGTGCTGTTCGCCCAGCCGCCGGGCGCCAGCTCCGACAAACACGCCCGGCACTGGATCCTCGGGTTGCTGCACGGCTTTGCGCAGCTCGGGCTGGCCGCGTTCGGCGCCTGGATCTGGCTGCGCCTGCCGCCGCACAACTGGGAGTGGCCGGGACCGCTGGTGGTGGCGGTGGCCGTGTACCTGCCGATCATCGGGCTCGCGGCGACTCAGCTGTGCGCGCTCTACCTGCTGCTGGCCAGCTTCTTCAAGGTCAATGTCAACGAGCTGTACGCCGGCCAAGGCATCGAGGACGCGAAGTCGTTCCTGCGCATGCACATCGACGCGACCGGCACTCTGACCGTGTACTCGATCGGCGTCGACAAGATCTGCCGTCGGTGGGTGGCCGATCCCGACGGGGCCCCGGACGCGCCCTGGCTGAAGCCGGAGCAGCCGCTGACGGCCCGCTTGATCGAGCCGCCCTTCAGCGTCGCGGGCCCCGACGCCCCCCGTTCCTGACCTGCCACCGCTCTTCCGGACCGGGGTCAGCCGTACCGTTGCTCGTGGGACTGGCGTGGACCGCAGACCGAGGCGCGGCTGCACGAACACCGCGAGCCGTCGGCGTCGAGACGTACCACCACCGAGTCCTTCGGGACGCTGTGGCCGACCACCCGGCCGTCCCCCTCCGGGGTGGTGACCCGCGAGCCGACGGCCGGAGCCGCAGCCTGGAACTTCTGGTAGAGCGGATGCTCGTACTTCAGGCAGCACATCAGCCGCCCGCAGGCGCCGGAGATGCGCAACGGGTTGAGCGGCAGGTCCTGGTCCTTGGCCATCCGGATGGTCACCGGCTCGAAGTCGGTGAGGAACGTCGCACAGCACAGGTCGCGGCCGCACGATCCGATGCCGCCCTGGACGCGTGCCGAGTCGCGGGCGGACAGCTGCCGCAGCTCGACCCGGCAGCGCAGGGTCGCGCCGAGGTCCCGGACCAGCGACCGGAAGTCCACCCGATGCGGCGCGGTGAAATAGATCGTGGTGCGGGCGCCGCCGGAACCGTTCTGATCGAGCGCGTGGTCGACGGCGACCACCTTCATCGGCAGCTCATGCGCCTTGATCAACTTCTTGGCGGCGACCTTGGCTTCGGCCTTCCGCTTCCGGAGCAGGTCGTCGCGGCGCAGATCCCGGTCGTCGGCGATGCCGGCCACCTTGGGGAAGCCGCTGGTGTCCTCGCTGACCCACTGCGCCGACCACACGCACTCCGCCACCTCGGGGCCGTCGTCGGTGGGCACCAGCACCCGGTCACCGACGGATGGCGCGAACTCGCCTGGATCGAGGTAGTAGAGACGGCCGTACCGGTTGAAGCTCACCGCGCACAGCATGCCCATGAGCACACCCTACGACGTGATCCGACGAGTACGAAATGAACGTATTTTGGGTCCCCGCCGTTGTTGTCGCCTTGATGACGCACAACCGCCACGGTCGACCCTCGTTGGGCAGTCCCGTAGACGCCGCTCACGACGGCCGATCTTCATCCGTCGTCCGGGGCCCGATCCGAGGCCATCGTGACGCGAGCGGGCGTGGGCTGCGCTGATTTCAGGGGAGGGCTTGCCATGAGGCCAGCCAGATCGTTGGCTGCCCGGATAACCGCGCTCGGCGTTGCGGGCGCGTTCGCCGCACCGGCCGTCGCAACAACCGCATCATCGCCGGCCGCTGCGGCGCCCAGATCGTGTGCCCGGCCGAGCGGCTTTGCCGCGCAGTCGGGAGCGGACCTGATTCGGTTGACCAGGCTGGAGGTTCGGCCGGACAGCGGTCGAGCTGCCGAGGACGACGCGGACAGCGGCGAGAACCGGGACAGCGGCAGAAACGAGGACAACCAGCGCAACCAGGACGGCGGCGAGTCGGGGAGCATGGGCGGCTCCGACAAGGCCCACGACGCCGGCCTCGGCAAGGCCCGCTCCGGCACGGCGGCGCCGGCCCGGAAGCCCGCCGGCCCGGACAACACCGACTCCGATCCGCGCAGCACGCGGGTTGCCGGGGATCAGGACAGCGCCGACCTGCCTGCCCCGCGGCCCACATACCGCACCGGGCCCCCGCCCGACCAGGCGCAGACCACGCCGGCCGAGGCCACGGTGATTCGGAACCTGCTGGTGGGTGAGGCGAAATCGGCTCTGGTGGGTGTCGCCGAGCCGAGTGCGGCCGCGGTCACCCGGATGGTGAGCAGCTCGGAGAAGTCGCGACTGAGCCGGCCGCTCGTGCAGCAGGCGCCGCCGGACAACGCCGAACCGGCGAAGCGTGACACACCGGCCGCTGAGGTCGGTCCGTTGCTCATTGACAACGGCAAGCTGACCTCGCACGCGAAGTCGGCCTGCGGGACGACCGGTGAGGCGACCCGGGCGGCCGCCACGCTGGGTGCGGCGGTCGTGGCGGATCACCGGGACGACGCGCTTGTGGTCGTACCGGAGCGGGTGAAAAGCCTGAGCACAACGGCGCTGCAGCGACGCGGCACGCTCGTGCGGGCCGAAGCCTCCATCGCGCTGCGGACGTTCGAGCTGCTGGACGGTGCGGTGCGGGTGCGGGTGAAGCGGCCGCCGATGCTGGCCACGTCGATGTCCGTGCGGGAGGGTGGCGACGTCCGGTACGTGCCGGCCCTGCTGGAGGTGTCCGGCAAGGGCATCCAGAAGACCACGCTGAGCGCGCCGGGCGACAGCATGGAGATGACGTTCAGCGACCGGGTGGAGTCTGGAGCCAAGCCGGCGCGCGGGCTCACTCCTCTGCCGGCCGGGCCGCCGCTCACGCTGCCGGAGATTCCCGGGGCGCCGTCGCTGGGCGCGGACAAGCCCGCGCCGGAGTCGGCGTCGGCGGACAAGGTGGGCACGACGGTGACGATCTCGCTCGGCAAGCTTCGCCAGGCAGCGGACGGAAGCGCCGTCGCCGCGCGGGCGTCGGCGGTCGAGATCGCCATCACCGAGCGGTCGTACGGGCAGGCCAGCCCCGCGGTGGCGCTGGACCTGACCATCGGTGACCTGGAGTCGGCGGCGGTGGTGGCGCCATCGGCCGGTGGCGTGGCCGGCGCGGTATCGGGTCGGGCCGGCGGGCTGCCGGTGACCGGGCCGGGGGCCGTCGGGATCGCCCTGGGCGGCGCCGGTTTGGTGCTGGCCGGCGTTGCTGCGATGACGGTCGGGATGCGGCGCAACCGGCGGTTCCGCGCCTGAGCGGCGTCGCGTCCGGTGCCGTCATCCCACGGCGGCTCCACGCCTGAGCGGCGTCGCGTCCGGTGCCGTCATCCCACGGCGGCTCCACACCTGAGCGGCGTCGCGTCCGGGGGCCGTCATCCGAGGGCGGCGCCGTTGCTGCCCGGCCCGGCGGATCACGGACGCCGGGCGGTGGTCAGATCGCCGGAGCCGCTGATGAGGTCGAGCGCGGCGTCGTAGCTGTCGGCCACCGTCTCCAGCACGCGCGCGGCCACGTCGGCCGCCGCACGGGCGTCCCGGGGTGCGGCCGGATCCACCGGGGTCTCGGTGATCAGCGACAGCGCCTCGGCCGACGTGAGCACTTCGGCGAGGGTGGCGGCCAGGTCGCTCCGGGCCTGGCGCATCCATTCGGTGAGCGCGGCGGCCAGGTCGGCGGTCGCCTCGAGCCGCTCGTCGAGGCTGTCCAGACCGCCGCTGAGCTGCTCGGCAGCCTGCCGGCGGGCGGCGTCGTACGCCTCCGCCGCGTCCCCGGACCACTCCCCCGGCGGTGGCAGCGACTCGGCGATGGTCACGTATGAGCGGGCGTCGGCGCGCAGCTCCGGCTCGGCCTCGGCCAGATCGCCGGGGCGCAGCGCGGCCACGGCCTGCACCGCGTCCCACGGCAGCAGCCGGACCCGGCGCAGCGACGGCCACACCTCGTGATCGGCCGGTGCGCCGGTGGTGGACAGCACCTCGTCCACCCGCTTCAGCAACGGCACGGCGGTGGCCAGCATGTCGTCGAGCCGGTCCATCACAGCGCCTCGAGGCGACGGGCGACGGCGTCGTCGGTCTCGGCGTACCGTTCGGCGGTGACCCGGACCGACGAGGAGAGCTCCTGGAGGTGTCCCGCGGCGAGCGCGGCTTCCCGGGCTCGGGCGGCGAGCACCGCCTCCCAATGGGCGTACAGCTCCCGACCGACCCGGCCGGGCAGGCCGGCGCCGTCGGCCCCGAACGCGGCGGCCGGCACAGCCAGCTCGGGCACACTGCGGTCCACCGTGGTCAACAGATCCGCCGCAGCGCCGAGCCGATCGGCCAGCGGATATGAACTCATCGCTCCCCCAGCGCGCGGAAGTCACCGAAGATCTCGGCGTGCAGCTTTTCGCGAGCCCATCGGGCTGCCTGTCCGGCGCTGGTCACCACCGCTTGGACCTCCCGGGCCAGATCCGCGGCGGTGCGGTGTTGCAGGCTCCCGCGGATCTGCACGTCAGTGATCTCGCCGGCCGCCGTCACCTGCACCTCCACCGTGTCGTCGGGCGAATGCACCGACACCACATGTGCGGTCACCGCCTGGTCGAACTCCGTTCGCAGCACGTCGATGCGGCGGAAACGCTCGATCGCGTCGTCGATCCACGCCTCGTCGATCTCGCGGGCCATCCACAGGCTCCTCACCGGGCGTACCGCCGTGGTTGCGTTCGGCATCGAACCGTACCGGCAACGGCGCCTCCCGCGCACCCCCGAGTTCGTCCCCTGTGGATAACCGCCAACTGTGGATAACCCGTAAGCCCCCTCGCCGGCTGTGCAGAATGGGACCCCCCGCAGCGAAGGGAGCCCCGATGAACCACCGATCAGCCGCGCCAGAGGGTGAGCATCATCGCCTCGACGGCAATCCTCGGCTTGACGTTCAGGTCGATGGCCTCACGGCAGGCCAGCACGGCTTCCAGCCGACGCAGGGCGCTCTCCGGTGTCCACTTCCCGGCCGCCGCCGCGGACCGGTCGGCGGCGTCGGTGTGCACCACCGGCACCGGCGCGCGCAGGCCACGGATCAGCACGTCGCGATAGAAGCCGGCCAGGTCGACCAGCGCCCGGTCCAGAGCATCCCGCTGGGAGCGGGTGGCCCGCGATCGCTGGCGGCGTTCCAGATCTTTGAGCTGGCCGGCCGCACCGCGCATCGCGCCGGCCGCGCCACGCCCGGTGCCGCCGGCGCCGAGGGCCTGTTCGAGAGCTGCCCGTTCGGCATTGTCGTTCTCGGCCACCGCCGCCGCGGCCTCGGCCTCGGCCGACTCGATCAGCGCCGATGCCGCGTCGAAGCAGGCGCCCACCCCGGTCAGCCGGCGCGGCACGGCCAGGACGGCATCCCGCCGAGACCGCGCCTCGGGGTCGTTGGCCAGCCGTTTCGCCCGGCCGACGTGGCCCTGTGCAG
>DASSAL010000045.1:0-1666 GCA_035685405.1 Actinoplanes sp.
GGTCAACGTGTACGACGGCGACCTCGTCGCCGCCGGCGAGTTCGGCGGCCAGCTGGACGGCGGGTCCGGACTGACCGGCCCGACGCCGGGCCGCGGAGAAGTGGTCGTCAACGCCGACCTCGCCGACACCATGGGCGTGGGCGCCGGGGACGAGCTGACGCTCTACCTGTACGGGCGCGCGCAGCCGTTCCGGGTGGCGCGGGTGGTGCCCACCAGGGGGGTCGCCGGGCTGAGCAGCGGCCCCGTCAGTCGCAACGCCTTCCTCGCTCCGGGCACCCTCGTCGAGGCCGCCCGGGCAGCCCGGTCCACAGCGCAGCCGCAGACCCTCACGCTGGTGTCCAACGTGGGCGGCGTCGAGGCCGGCGACAAGGCCAGCGACGCGGTGGAGGCGAAGATCCGGGCCGCGCTCGGTCCGCTGACCGGTCAGGGCGTGTCCGTGGAGAAGGCCAAGCAGCGGCTGCTGGACGCCGCCGAGGCGGCCGGAGACGGGCTGGGCTCGTTCTTCCTCTTCATCGGGAGCTTCTCGATCATCGCCGGCGTCCTGCTGCTGGTGAACATCTTCGTGATGCTGGCCGAGGAGCGGAAGTCCGAGCTCGGCATGCTGCGGGCGATCGGCATGAAGCGGAGCAGGCTGGTCCGCAGCTTCGTCATCGAGGGCACCGTCTACGCGCTCGTCGCGTCGCTGATCGGGATCGGCGTCGGCATCCTCGTCGGCCGCGCCGTGGTCGTCGTCGCCGCCCGGATCTTCAACAGCTTCTCCGCGGAGGAGGGTGGGTTGACGCTGGCGTTCAAGGTAACGCCGGTCAGCATCGTCAACGGGTTCGCCCTCGGCTTCCTGATCGCCTTCCTCACCGTCGCGCTGACCAGCCTGCGGATCAGCCGGATCAACATCATCGCCGCCATCCGGGACCTGCCGACCGACGGCGTGCACCGGACCCGCCGCCGGTGGGTGATCGCCTCCACCGTGCTGGCGGCGCTGACCGCGGCCGCGGCGGTCCCGGCGGTCGCCGCCAGCAATGGTCTCGGGACCTACCTCTACCCCGCGCTGACCGTGCTCCTCCTCTGCCCGCTGCTGGTGCGCTTCGCCCCGAAGCGCTGGGTCTACACCGCAGCGGCGGCGGCCGTGCTGGGCTGGGGGCTCGTCGCGAACACCGTCCGTCCCCGGGTGTTCGATGACGGCTCGACCGTGACCTTCGTGGTCCTCGGCACCATGCTCACGTTCTCGGCCGTGTTCCTGGTCAGCCAGAACCAGGACGTGCTCACCCGGCCGTTCCGCCGGTTCATGCAACGGCCGACCCCCGGCGGCCTCGCCACCCGGCTGGCGGTCGCGTACCCGGTGGCGCGGCGCTTCCGCACCGGCGCGATCCTGATCATGTACAGCCTGGTGGTGTTCACCCTCGTGCTCATCACCGTCCTGGGCAACCTGGTGAACGCCACGGTGGACAACGAGGTCGCCAACTCGTCCGGCGGGTTCCCCGTGCGGGCCGACTTCAACCCGGCCAACCCCGTCCCGGATCCGGCCCGCACCCTGACCGGCGGCCGGTTCGCCGGGCGGGTCAGCGACGCCGTGCCGCTGACCCTCGCCGCCGGCAAGGTCAGCGACCTGGGCCGGCTGACCGGACCGGCGGACACGGTGGTGATCGGCGCGGACCCGGCGATCGCCGAG
>DASSAL010000046.1:0-15842 GCA_035685405.1 Actinoplanes sp.
GGTCGTTGTGCTTCACCGAGATCTTGATGTCCCGGAAACCGTGCTCCTCGAACAGCGAGCGGTATGCGCGCAGGTAGTCCGTTGTCGCCGGCGTTGTCGCTGCCACAGTCGGCACCGCCGGCGTCGTCGCGGCCGCATTCCGCACCGCCGGCCGGGCCCGTCCCGCAGTCCTTTTCCCCCGAGCCGAGCCCGTTCACCCGCGGCCGGGCCCAGGTGACCCCGAACCCGCGGACCCGGCACCACACTGCCGAGCACGAGCCGACCGGCGTCGGCTGGCCCGGCGCCGAGCCGCCGGCCCCGCGCCGCTCGATGAGCTGGCGGATGAGCGAACTGCGCCGGGGCGGCGAGTGGAGCAGCGCCGCGGTGCTGTTCGCGTTCGTCTGCTGGGGGATCTGGGTGATCTCGACCGACGGCGACCGCACCACCCCGGTGATCGTCTTCATCCTCAGCCTGATCGTGGCCGGCGGCCTGTTCGCCCTGGCCCGGGTGGTCGGCCACGTGGTGCTGGAGCGGCAGCTCGGCCGGGTCCGGCGCACAGCACGCGGCGCTCACCTGGTGACCGCGCTGTTCCTGACCGGCGTCGGGGTCGCGCACCTGCGGCAGACCGAGTGGGTGATGGACGCGTACCGCTGGGTGGTCGGCCTCTTCTAGACCGCCACCCAGCGGGACCCAGGCCGAATCAGCTGACCGGCTTGCCGCCGGTCACGCCGAGCACCTCGCCGGTCGTATAGCTCGCCTCGTCGCTGGCGAAGTACACGTACGCCGAAGCCAACTCCCGCGGCTGCCCCTTGCGTCCCAGCGGGGTGTCCTCGCCGAACGACTCCACCTTCTGCTTCGGCATGGTGGACGGGATGAGCGGCGTCCAGATCGGGCCCGGCGCCACCGAGTTGACCCGGATGCCCTTCTCCGCGAGCTCCTCGGCCAGCGCCTTGGTGAACGCCACGATGCCGCCCTTGGTGGTCGCGTAGTCGAGCAGCGGAGCGGAGGACTGGTACGCCTGGATGGACGCGGTGTTGATGATGGACGAACCGGAGCGCAGATGCGGCACGGCGGCCCGGCACAGCCAGAACATCGCGTACAGGTTGGTCTTCATCACCCGGTCGAACTGCTCGTCGGTGATGTCGGTGATGCCGCCCGGCTGGGCCATCTGGTACGCCGCGTTGTTCACCAGGATGTCCAGCCCGCCGAGGTCGGACACCGCCCGGTCGATGATCGCCTGGCAGTGCGCCTCGTCGCGGATGTCGCCCGGCACGGTGACCGCCTTGCGGCCGGCCTTCTCGATCAGCTGTGCGGTGTCCTGGGCATCCGGCTCCTCCTCGGGCAGGTAGGAGATCAGCACGTCGGCGCCCTCCCGGGCGAACGCGATCGCCACCGCGCGGCCGATCCCGGAGTCGCCACCGGTGATGACGGCACGCTTGCCGGTCAGCCGGCCGGAACCCTGATAGCTCTCCTCGCCGTGGTCGGGCTTCTCGGACATCTCACCGGTCAAGCCCGGTGGCTGCATGTTCGTGTCGTCTGCCATACCCGTCGAGTTCCCAGGCGTGGCCGGGCTAACCCTGGGGTACTCGCGCCTGGTGTCTCAGGGACCAGTGGGTGTAGTGATGATCACGTACCAGCGGCGCGAGGAGGCTCTCGCCTCGATCGCGCGGCTGGTGGCGTTGCCGGAACGACCGCCGGTCGTGGTGGTCGACAACGGCTCGTCGGACGGCACGGCGGCGGCGATCCGGGCGCGCTTCCCGCAGGTGCGGGTGGTTGCGCTGGGCGTCAACCTCGGCGCCGTCGGGCGCAATGTGGGCGTGCGGATGATCGGTACGCCGTACGTCGCGTTCTGTGACGACGACACCTGGTGGGAACCGGGCGCGCTGCGGCGCGCGGCGGACGTGCTGGATTCGTGTCACCGGGTCGCGGTGGTGAACGCCCGGATCGTCGCCGAACCGGGCGCCCGGGAGGACCCGATCGTGGCCGAGTTGCGCGGCTCTCCGGTGCCGGCCCCGCCCTGGCTGCCCGGTCCGGCGCTGGGCAGCTTCCTGGCCGGTGCCTCGGTGGTCCGGCGGTCCGCGTTCGAGGTCTGCGGCGGCTTCAGTTCCCGGCTGTGGCTCGGCGGCGAGGAGGAGTTGCTGGCCACCGACCTGGTCAGTGCCGGATGGGAGATCTGCTACCGGGACGACCTGGTCGTGCACCACCAGGCGTCGAAGCTGCGCGACGCCACCCTGCGACGCCGCCACGGCCTGCGGAACACGCTCTGGTTCACCTGGTTGCGCCGCCCGCTGGCGCCGGCCGTCCGGCGGACCGCGTTCCTCGCCCGTACGGTGCCGCACGACCGGGTCTCCGCACTGGGCGCGTGGGACGCGGTCCGCGGCGTGCCGTGGCTGGTCCGCCAGCGCCGCCCCCGGCCGGCGGCGGTGGAGGCCCGGCTGTCCACACTGGACGAGACCCAGCGCGCCTCCGCCGCCCGCCGCTACGTCGGCTGAGTCAGCGGGGCGTGCCGAAGTCCTGCGTCCACAGCAGCGTCCCGCCGGTGTCGGCGGCCACGCCCACGCCCAGGTCGCGGAAGCCGCAATTGAGGATGTTGGCCTTGTGCCCGGCGCTGTTCATCCAGCCGGTCATCACCGCCTCCGGCGTCCGGTACCCCTTGGCGATGTTCTCGCCGGCGCCGCGCCACGCGTACCCGGCCGCGGTGATCCGGGTGGCGAACTCCACCCCTTCCGGCGTGGTGTGACTGAAGTAGTCGCGCGCCGCCATGTCGGCCGAGTGCGCGCGCGCCGCGGCCTGCAACCGGTCGTCGGAGGTCAGCGGGCCGCAGCCGGCCTGCTGGCGTTCCACGTTGACCAGCCGCACCACCTCGGCCTCGGCGGCCGCATTCCCGCTGGGCGGGGCCGGCGCCGAGGTGGGCGCCGTGGTGGTCGGCGATACCGGGGGCGAGGTGGTCGGCGGCGAGGTCGGCGGAACGGTGGGCGCCAGCGTCTCGGCGGGCGTCGGTGCCGGGCCGGGCGGTGTCCCGTCGGTGGTCAGTACCAGCTTGTCGATGTCCGGCGCCGGGCCGGCCGGGTTGCCGAACCCGACGGTGTTGTCGCCGGCCCGCAGTGTCACGGTGACCCGGATGGTGGCCGGCCGGCTGGCTCCGCGGCTGGCCGGGAACCGGACCGCAGTACCGATCGAGCCGTTGACGCTGATCTCCGCGATGCGCGCCACGGCACCGGTGTAGGTGATCGCCAGGCGGGTGGTGCCGGTCCGTTCGGCCGTGACGCCGGTGACCGTGAGCGAGCCCTGCGGCCCGATGCCGGTCACCCGGCTGCCGCCGGAGCAGCGGCGGCAGTCCACGGCGCGGGCCTCGCCGCGGAGCGTGTTGACCGCGGCCTCAGCTTCATAGGTGGTGGTGCCGGCGCTGGCGCTGGCTGCCACGGCGATGCCGGCGACGACGGTGACGAGAGCAACGCCACCGACGAGGTAGGCGGATCTGCGCATGGTGGGGTTGATCCGAATCGTGAGCGGGCGGGGATGTCCGCCGAGACGCTAATGCCCACGTAGATCAAGGTCTATTAGTGCGACCTTAAATCTGTGCCGGTGCATAACCGGCGGCGCTTCCGGGAACATCCGAGGTCATGACCTCGCCGTCCGATGAGCGGATCCCGGAATCGGATCCGCCGCCCCCACCCCCGGTTCCGGCCGGCACCGACCCGGACCGGACCGGAGACGCGCCGCGGATCGCGCCGACCCGGACCAGCACGGTCTGGATGGGGGTGTGGGCCGGCGTGGTGGCGCTCATCCTGCTGATCATCTTCATCGGGCAGAACACGGCCAGCGTGGAGATCGCGTTCTTCGCCCTGGAGGGCCGGATCCCGCTGGCGCTGGCGCTGCTCATCGCGGGCGTGGCCGGTGCGATCATCGCGATGGCGGTGGCCGCGATGCGCATCCTGCAGCTGCGCCGGCTGGTGCGCCGCGGCCGCTGACCAGCGACCGCGGCGCTGCGGGATCAGTCGTTGAAGGTCTTGCCGGTCTCCACCAGCGACTTGAGGTCACTGAGGATCCACGGCCAGCCACCGCCGGCGCCCGGCTCGTCGGAGCCGGCCACCATCGCCGCGGTTGCCGGTGCCCCGGGCAGGTCGTGCGTCACGGTGAGTTTGCAGACCCCCGGCTGCGTCTTGGATTCCTCGATCTCATAGGTCAGCGTCGTGAACGGTTCGGCGGCGGTGGTCGGATCCATCAGCATGCGCCAGGTCTGCTTCAGCAGGCGCGGCGGATCCACCTCGATGACCTCGCCGTCGACAATGGTGTCGGGCATCGGGAATCCGTTCTGCTCGGCGTACTGGATCATGCCCTCATTGGGCGTCGACCGGTATGAACCGCCGGCCTCGAGTTCGTAGTAGCTGGGTGCCGCATAGCCGTAGCGCGTGTTCCATTCCGGATCCACGATCGCCTGCCAGATCTTCTCCGGGCTGGCCTTGATGTAGACGCGATACACCTGCGTGGTGGTGGTCAGGGCGGTCATTCGGGTTCCTCCAGCGCGTTTTTCAGGTCGACGAGAGCGGTCACGTTGTGCTCGGTGTACTTGTCGATCCACCGGTCGTGGATGAGCCGGATCGGGACCGGGTTGAGGAAATGCAACTTCTCCCGGCCGGACCGGCGGACGACGACCAGATTCGCCTCTTCGAGCACCTTCAGATGCTTGGCGACGCCGAATCGGGTCATCGGCAATTCGGACTCGAGCTCGGTAAGCGTGCGGCCGTCACGCCGGAAGAGCAGATCGAGCAGCAGACGACGGCTCGGGTCGGCGAGCGCCTTGAATACCAGGTCGTCGTCCGTCATTACGTTAAGTTATGTGACCATCCGGTCACATGTCAACCCCCTGGTGACGTACGGGCGGCGTCCGGTCCCGTGGTGGCCGGCGATCGCCGTCGTTGGTCACGGCCGTTGGGCGCCCTGCGGCCCGGCGCGGGGGCCGCATGTCCCGCGTGGGTCACGGCCGTCGGGCGCCGCCGGGCCGGCGCCGCGCCCGCATCTCCTGCTCCAGCCGCCAGGTCCGGCCGTCGTCGTCGGAGATGTGCCCCAGCCACCGGAAGCTCGTGTCGGTGACCTCGGTGAACTCCCAGCGCACCGGCCGCCCGTCGTTGTTCCGCCGGCCCTCCTGCACGACGCCGGCGCCCGGGCCGGCCCGGCCGATCAGCGTGACGATCCGCCCGTACGGCGAGAACCACACCACGTGCCAGCGGTCGCCGTCCGGGTCGTACAGCCGCATCGTGCTGCCCGTGTTCCGATTGCCGTCGACATCGGTGAACCACATGACGTCCTGGACCGCCCGCCCGTCCAGCACCCACCCGAACGTCCAGACCGCCGTACCGGTCCGCCACTCGGCCTTGTCCTCGTCGTAGTACCGGTTCCCGACGTCCCAGACCCCGGCCAGCCGCCCGTAGAGGTCCGGTGCCGCCGGGGTGTCCGCCGCCAGTGCATGGATCATCGCTTCGCTCATGTGACGAGCGTCGCGCGGTCGCCGGCCGGCCGTCTTGAACGTTCTTGTCATACCCCCGGCCTACCGTGGATTCGTGCTGCACCAGCTCAGGTTGATCGACTCGGGCGCGTTGCGACTGACCACGGTCGGCTGCCCGGGCGGTACGCCGTGGAGCGCCGAGGAGCCGGTGACCACTGCGGCCGTGGTGCTGGTCCGCCGGGGCGTCTTCCGGCGGCGGGTGAACGGCGCCGAGTCGCTCGCCGACACCACCACCGGATACGTCCAGCGGCCCGGCGAGTGCCAGCAAGTCGGCCATCCGGCCGGCGGCGACGTCTGCACCACCATCGGCGTGCCGCCCGAGCTGGCCGACCGGCTCGCCCGCACCGGACCGCTCATCGTGCCGGCGGCCGCCGACCTGGCCCACCGCCGGGTGCTCGCCGCCACCCGCCACCCCCGTCCGGCCCAGCCCGACCCGGCCCGGCCCGACCCGGCCCAGCCCGACCCGGCCCAGCCCGACCCGGCCCGGCCCAACCGGACCCGGTTCCACCCGGCGCAGCGCCACCCTGCCCCCGCTGCGTCGGACCTGGTCCTGTCCGACCTGGCCACCGACGTCCTGGCGGCGCTGCTGCCGGCCACCGCGCCGCCCCGCTCATCCGCCCGCATCGACGACGTCCGGGCCGCCCTGCACGCCGATCCCGGCCGCACCCTGGCCGACCTGGCCACCGTGGCGGGCTGGTCGCCGTGGCACCTGTCCCGTGCCTTTCATCAGGTCACCGGCGTGACCATCGGCACCTACCGCCGCCGCCTGCGGACGCGGGCCGCGCTGGACGCGCTCGCCGACGGTGACACCCCCGCCGCGGTGGCGGCCCGCACCGGGTTCGCCGACCAGGCCCACCTGACCAGGGCGCTGCGCCGCGAGGTCGCGCTGTCCCCGGCGGTCGCCCGGCGCCTGTTCGCCGGCTGACCAGGCTCGGAGCCGCCTCAGTCCGCCGTCACGTCGAAGGTTGCGGTCAGCTCCGCGGCCGAGCTGCCGCCCACCCACACGTCGAAACTGGAGCTGTCGAGCACCCAGTCCCGTACGGTGCTGTTCCAGTAGCGGCGGTGCTCGGGGGTGAGCGGGAACCGCACCTGCCGTGAGGTCCGTGCGGGCACGCTGACGCGCTCGAAGCCCTTGAGCTCCCGCACCGGCCGGGAGGCGGAACCGTGGCGCTGGTGCAGGTAGAGCTGCACGACCTCGGCGGCGTCCCGGTCCGAGGCGTTGGTCACCTGCACCGACACGGTGACGGTGCCGTCCCGCGGAATCGACGAGCGGTCGACCGTGAGATCGGAGTAGGTGAAGTCGGCGTAACTGAGGCCGTGCCCGAACGGGAACAACGGCGTGCTCTCCTCGTCCCAGTAGCGCTGTCCCTGCTTCCCGGGATCGTGCGAGCGGGTGTGCGCGTAGATCATCGGCACCTGTCCGACCGTGCGCGGCCAGGTGAACGGCAGCTTGCCCCCGGGCGAGGCGTCGCCGAAGAGCAGATCGGCCACCGCTGCGCCACCCTGCGTTCCGGGGTACCAGATGTCGAGGATGGCCGGCACGTGGCCGGCCGCCCAGCGCAGGTCCAGCGGCCGCCCGTTCATCACCAGCAGCACGGTCGGCGTCCCGGTGGCCACCACCGCCTGCAGCAGTTCCAGCTGCCGGCCGGGCAGCTCGAGCGATGACCGCGACGCCCCCTCGCCGATCATGTTCTGCCATTCCCCGGCCACCACCACCGCGACGTCGGCCGCACCGGCCACGTCCACGGCCCGGCGGAACTCCGCCTCCTCGTCGAACCCCGCCGGGTCGGCGGGCCGGTTGTTGCCCCACATGTCGAACATCGACGGGAAATGCCGCTGGACCACCCGGACGCCGGCCGCGTGCTCCACCCGCATCCGGTCACCGACCTTGCCGCGGATCCCGTCGACCACGGTCACCGTCTCATCGAGGTCATGGTCGAACACCCACGGCCCGAGCGTGTCGCGGCGGGAGTCGGCCAGCGGCCCGATCACCGCCACGGAGCCGAGCGCGCCGGCGTCGAGCGGCAACAGGCCGCCCTCGTTGCGCAACAGAACCGCGGACCGGGCGGCCGCGACGCGGGCCACCGCCCGGTGCGCAGGGTCGGCGAGCACCTCGCGGGCCCGGTCCTCATCGACGTACGGGGCATCGAACAGGCCCAGCCGGAGCTTCGCCGTGAGGATCCGCCGTACGCTCGCATCCAGCACCGCCTCGCTGACCGCACCGGCCGCCAGCGCCTCGGGCAGGTGCGCGTAGGCGGGGTCGGCCGTTGCCATCTCCATGTCGACGCCCGCGCCGACCGCCCGGGCACCCGCGTCCGCCGGGTGGGCGGCGAAGCCGTGCGTCATCAGGTTGCGCACCGCGTCGGCGTCGCTGACCACGAAACCGTCGAATCCCCAGGTCTCCCGAAGCACCTCCGTGAACAGCCACCGGGTGCCCGAGGCCGGCACCCCGTTGAGGTCCATGTACGCGGTCATCACGTTGCCGGCCCCGGCCTCGACGGCGGCCCGGAACGGCGGGAGGTAGGTGTTCCACAGCTCGGCGTCGGACAGGTTCACCTCGTCGTAGTCACGGCCACCCAGCGCTGCGCCGTACCCGGCGAAGTGTTTGGGCCCGGCGACGATGCGATCCGGCCCGCCCGGTTCGACGCCCTGGAAACCGCGCACCTGGGCGGCGGCGACGGCGGCGCCCAGGTACGGATCCTCGCCCGCGCCCTCCACGATGCGGCCCCACCGCGGGTCGCGGGCGATGTCCACCATCGGGGCGAAGGCCCAATGGATGCCCACCGCACGCGCCTCCCGCGCGGCCACCGCCTGACCCCGTTCGATCGTCTCCAGGTCCCACGACGCCGCCATCGCGATCGGCACCGGGAAGATCGTGCGCAGCCCGTGGATGACGTCGAAGCCGAACAGCACCGGAATGCCGAGCCGATGGCCGTCGACGGCCAGCCGCTGCAGGCGGTTGATCTCGGCAGGGTCGGTCACGAACAGCAGGGAGCCGGCTCCGCCCCGCTGCAGCGCCTCCTCGACCATGCGCGGCTGCGCGTCCAGGTCCACGCCGAGCGGCGGCTCGGCGTCCTCGGCGCCCGGGAGGCGGAAGTAGAAGTACTGGGTCAACTGCCCGGCCTTCTCGGCCGCCGTCATCCGGCCCATCAACTCGTCGACGCGCGCTTCGAGATCACTCATGGAACCACTTCACCGCATCAGCCCGGGACCGGCATCATGAAAGCGCCTTATGTACGATCGTACACTGCAAAGCCCAACCCGGATGGCATGGTCGAGGCGTGCACGCCCGCCGCGTCGCCGTTCGGCGTTCCCCTGGAAGGAAACCCCGATGAGTACCACTGACCTGCGCAAGCTCTATCTCGACTACATCGAGGCAGTCAACGCCCGCGAGTTGCACCGCATGGCCGAGTTCGCCCACGACACGATTATCTTCAACGGCGAGCCCGTCTCCCGCGACGACTACGTCGCCACTATGCAGCAGGCTCTGGACTCGGTGCAGAACTTCGTCTGGCGCCTCGACGACCTGATCATCGAGGGCGAACGGGTGGCGGCCCGGCTGACCGACACCGGCACCCCCGTGAAGGAGTGGCTCGGACTACAGCCCACCGGCCGCGACGTCACCTTCACCGAGTACGCCTTCTACCACTTCCGCGACGGCCGCTTCGAGCGCATGTGGTACCTCCTCGATGCCCAGGCCATCGAGAAGCAACTGGCAGCCTGAAGACAACCTCAGTCGTCAAGCCGGAATAACAGAAGGCCCAGGTCTCGCCGGCAAACCGGTGACCTGGACCGGTCATATCGGAGCGGGCGACGAGAATCGAACTCGCGTAATCAGTTTGGAAGACTGAGGCTCTACCATTGAGCTACGCCCGCGTGCATCCCCGGAGGGAGCGGGCCCAGCGTAACCAACACATCCCCGCCGCCGCTAACCGGATACCCCGATCCGGGTCGGGCGGGTGACTCCGGAGCGCGGCCGTCGTGGCCGACCGCATACACTTGCCCCGCCACGGGGTGTGGCGCAGCTTGGTAGCGCACTCGCTTTGGGAGCGAGGGGCCGTGGGTTCAAATCCCGCCACCCCGACTCAGCGGACACCGGAAGCAACAAGGAGTAAGCCTGTGAAGAGCACCGTCGAGACCCTGAGCCCGACCCGGGTGCGGCTCGCCATCGAGGTGCCGTTCGACGAGCTGAAGCCGAGCCTGCAGAAGGCGTACCGGGAGATCGGCTCGCAGGTCCAGATCCCCGGCTTCCGACGTGGCAAGATCCCCGCCGCCGTGATCGACCAGCGGTTCGGCCGCGGTGCGGTGCTGAACGAGGCGGTGCAGGAGGCGATCCCGCAGCAGATCCTGGCCGCGGTCCGCGAGCACGACGTCAAGACCCTCGGCCGGCCCGAGGTGGAGATCACCGAGTTCGCCGACAACGAGCCGCTCAAGTTCACCGCCGAGGTCGACGTCCGGCCGGAGATCACCGTCCCGGACCTGTCCACCATCTCGGTCACCGTGCCGGCCGTGGAGATCGGCGACAACGAGATCGACGAGCAGATCAACGGGCTGCGCGAGCGGTTCGCGACGCTGAAGACCGTGGAGCGGCCGGCCGCCGAGGGCGACTACGTGCAGCTCGACCTGCGGGCGACCGTGGACGGTGAGGAGGTGCCCGGCGGCTCGGCCACCAACATCTCCCACGAGGTGGGAAGCAAGCAGCTGCTCCCGGGCCTGGACGAGGTCCTGGTCGGCATGTCCGCCGACGAGGAGCGCACCTTCACCACCCAGCTGGTCGGCGGTGACTACGCCGGCCGGGACGCCGACGTGCACGTCAAGGTGCGCAGCGTCAAGGACAAGCAGCTGCCCCCGATCGACGACGAGTTCGCCCAGCTGGCCAGCGAGTTCGACACACTCGAGGAGCTGCGCAACGACCTGCGTGAGCGGCTCGCCAAGGTGAAGAAGGTCGAGCAGATCTACGCGGCCCGCGACGAGGCGCTGAAGAAGCTGGTCGAGGCCGCCGACATCCCGGCTCCGGAGGGCATCGTCAAGGACGAGGTGGAGGGGCGCAAGCAGGCGATGACCGACCAGCTGGAGCGGATCGGCGCCAGCCTGGAGGACTACCTGGCCTCGGAGGAGAAGACCGAGGAGCAGATCGACCAGGAGCTCGCCGAGGCGGCCACCGAGGGCGTTCGCATCCAGCTGCTGCTCGACACCGTCGCCGACGCGGAGAACATCCAGGTCACCGACGACGAGTTCGGGCACGAGATCGTGCACCGGGCGCAGCGCGCCCAGATGCAGCCGCAGCAGTACTACGACCAGCTGGTGCAGTCCGGCACCGCGCCGGCGGTCTTCGGTGACGTACGCCGTGGCAAGGCGCTCGCGTCGGTGATGGAGAAGGTCACCATGACCGACTCCGAGGGCAACACGCTGACCCTCGACGACCTGCGCGCGGCGAGCGAGGACGAGCACGCCGGGCACAACCACTGACGGTGTACGGGCCCCGGATGCGCTCACAGCGAACACCCCGGCGAGCAGGAAGCTGATGCGCAACCGACCGGATAGGTTGGTCGTACCACGGACAACCTGCCGGCCCGGCGTGGCCGGCACACGTCAGCTGTGAAGGGCTGTTATGACCGACCTGCACATCCCCGCCAGTCCCGTGCCGCGCGGTCCCGTGCTGCGCACCGGTGAACTCAGCGGCAACCTCGACGACTCGGTCTACAACCGCCTGCTGCGCGAGCGCATCATCTTCCTCGGCAGCGAGGTGACCGACCAGGTCGCCAACCGCATCTGCGCCCAGCTGCTGCTGCTCTCCGCGGAGGACGCGGAGCGCGACATCAACCTGTGGATCAATTCGCCCGGCGGCTCGGTGTACTCCGGCATGGCCATCTACGACACCATGCAGTTCATCGACAACGACGTCGCGACCGTGGCGATGGGCATGGCCGCTTCGATGGGCCAGTTGCTGCTCTGCGCCGGCACCCGCGGCAAGCGGTACGCGCTGCCGCACGCGCGGATCATGATGCACCAGCCGTCCGGTGGCATGGGCGGCACGGCCGCCGACATCGCCATCCAGGCCGAGCAGATGCTCTACACCAAGCGCATGTTCCAGGAGCGGGTCGCCTACCACACCGGCCAGACCCAGGAGCAGATCGAGCGGGATTCCGACCGCGACCGTTGGTTCACGGCCGAAGAGGCCAAGGACTACGGCTTCATCGACAAGGTGATCACCGGGGCCACGCAGGTCCCCGAGGGCGCCGGAACGCTGAACTGAGGAGCTCGACATGACCGACCTGACTCTGCCCTCTGGTTTCGCGCCGGTGCAGAACCGCTACGTGCTGCCCTCGTTCGTCGAGCGCACGTCGTACGGCGTCAAGGAGTCGAACCCGTACAACAAGATGTTCGAGGACCGGATCATCTTCCTCGGCGTACAGGTGGACGACGCGTCGGCCAACGACGTGATGGCCCAGCTGCTGACGCTGGAGTCGACCGATCCGGACCGCGACATCACGATGTACATCAACTCGCCCGGTGGCTCGTTCACCGCCATGACGGCGATCTACGACACCATGCAGTACGTCCGCCCGGACATCATCACGGTGTGCCTGGGCCAGGCGGCCAGCGCGGCCGCGGTGCTGCTCGCCGCCGGCACGCCGGGCAAGCGGATGGCACTGCCGCACTCCCGGATCATCATCCACCAGCCGGCCACCGAGGGCGGGTACGGCCAGGGCTCGGACATCGAGATCCAGGCCCGCGAGATCATGCGGATGCGCACTCAGCTCGAGGAGATGATCGCCAAGCACTCGGGCCAGTCGATCGACAAGGTCCGCCGGGACATCGACCGAGACAAGATCATGACGGCTGAGGAGACCAAGGAGTACGGTCTCGTCGACACCGTTCTGGTGAGCCGGAAGAAGAGCCTGCAGACCGCCGGGGTGAGCTGAGCCGGCCGGCGCCGAAAAACTCTATCGGATGCACGTCTCCGGGGGCCGGTCGGCGGAAGGTAAACTGACTGGCCCCTGACACGCCCGTTTTGGGGGGTCGGAGAAGTGCCCTTCAGCGGGTAACGTCGGGCGTGCAACCTCAGTTACGCGGGTCCGCAGACGATGTGCTCTGCGAGACCGGGATGTGGGCGAGGGATCGCCTCAGGCCAGGGCCGGTGCAGGTCGGCCGATGAGCGCAGGGAGAACGTAGGTGGCACGGATCGGCGACGGCGGCGACCTACTGAAGTGCTCCTTCTGTGGGAAGTCTCAGAAGCAGGTCAAGAAGCTCATTGCGGGCCCCGGTGTGTACATCTGCGATGAGTGCATCGATCTCTGCAACGAGATCATCGAGGAGGAACTGGCCGAGACCGGCGAAGTCAAATGGGAAGAGCTTCCCAAGCCGATGGAGATCTGCCAGTTCCTCGACAACTACGTGGTCGGGCAGGAACAGGCCAAGAAGGCCCTGTCCGTCGCCGTCTACAACCACTACAAGCGGATCCAGGCCGAATCGAGCGGCGCCCCCGGCGGCGGCAGCGACGTCGAGGTGGCCAAGTCCAACATCATGCTCATCGGTCCCACCGGCTGCGGTAAGACCCACCTGGCGCAGACGCTGGCCCGGATGCTGAACGTGCCGTTCGCGATCGCCGACGCCACCGCCCTCACCGAGGCCGGTTACGTCGGTGAGGATGTCGAGAACATCCTGCTCAAGCTGATCCAGGCGGCCGACTACGACGTCAAGCGCGCCGAGCAGGGCATCATCTACATCGACGAGGTCGACAAGATCGCCCGCAAGAGCGAGAACCCGTCGATCACCCGCGACGTCTCCGGCGAAGGGGTGCAGCAGGCGCTGCTCAAGATCCTCGAGGGTACGGTCGCGAACGTCCCGCCGCAGGGTGGCCGCAAGCACCCCCATCAGGAGTTCATCCAGATCGACACCACGAACGTGCTGTTCATCGTGGGTGGCGCGTTCGCCGGCCTGGACCGGATCATCGAGGCCCGGGTGGGCCAGGGCGGCGTCGGCTTCGGCGCGCACCTGCGGTCCATCTCCGAGCGCAACACCGACGACATCTTCAGCAAGGTGATGCCGGAGGACATGCTGAAGTTCGGGCTGATCCCCGAGTTCATCGGCCGGCTCCCGGTGATCACCACGGTACGCAACCTCGACCGCGACGCGCTCATCAAGATCCTCACCGAGCCGCGCAACGCGTACGTCAAGCAGTACCAGCGGTTGTTCGAGCTGGACGGGGTGGAGCTGGAATTCGACCGGGGCGCCCTGGAAGCCATCGCGGACCAGGCCATGCTCCGCGGCACCGGTGCCCGCGGCCTGCGCGCCATCATGGAAGAGGTGCTGCTCTCCGTGATGTACGAGGTGCCCAGCAACCCGGACGCAGCCCGCGTGGTGATCACCCGTGAGGTGGTCCTCGAGAACGTGAACCCGACCATCGTCCCGCGCGAGTTCGTCGGCCGTCGCCGCCGCGAGCCGCGCGAGGAGAAGTCGGCCTGACCCGCCGGCGTCGCGCCACCTCGCCCGGCTGGTCCGTCCTCGCGGCCCGAGCCGGCGTAACGGGCAGGTCAGCCCGGCGGTGGGGGGACGGCCCGGACCACCCGCCCGGCCGCTGTCGCGCTCCGAGCCGGCGGAGTCGGCGTGACCCCGCACGTCAGCCCGGCGGCGGGGGGCCGGCCCGGACCACCCGCCCGGCCGGCCCGTCGCGGCGGGACCGCAGGGGCACGCGTACGTCGGATTCTCGTCTTTCGAATTACGCTCGACCCATGCGCGTTTCCGTCTGTCAGTTGAATGCTCGTGAGGACCGTGCCGCGAATCTGGCGGCCGCGCGTGGCCTGCTCGCTCGCGCGGCGGCGGCGGGGGCGGATCTGGCGGTGTTGCCGGAGTACGCCGACTACCTCGGTCCCGGCCGGTCGGCGCCCAAGCCGGAGCCGGTCGACGGGGAGTACGCGGCGTTCTTCGCCGGGGCCGCGCGGGAACTCGGCATCTGGGTGCATGCCGGGTCCTTTCACGAGGCCGGCCCGGACGATGAACACACCTACAACACCACGCTGGTATTCAATCCGGCGGGTGAGCGGGTGGCGCTGTACCGCAAGATCCACCTGTACGACGTGGAGATTCCCGGCCGCGTTTCGTATCAGGAATCGCAGTCCGTTGCGCCCGGCGATGACATTGTCGTAGCCGACGTGAACGGTGTCCCGACCGGCCTGTCGATCTGTTACGACCTGCGGTTTCCGGAGTTGTACCGGCGGCTCGCCGTCGACGGCGCCCGGCTGATCGTGGTGCCGGCGGCGTTCATGCTGCACACCGGACGGGACCATTGGGAGATTCTGCTGCGGGCGCGGGCGATCGAGAACCAGTGCTACGTGGTGGCGGCCGGGCAGATCGGCGACCACGAGCCGGGTCGGACCTGTTTCGGGCGCAGCATGATCATCGACCCCTGGGGGACGGTGCTGGCCCAGGCGCCGGATGTGGTGGGGATCGTCACGGCCGACCTTGATCTCGACCGGCTCGCGATGATCCGGGCCGAGCTGCCGAGCCTTGCCAACCGGCGGCTGTAGATCGTCTACAGCTGCTGAACCAGGTAACTGATCACGGCGACGCCGACGATGGCGCCGCCGGTCAGGAGCATCGCGCCGCCCATCCGGGACGGGCCGCGCATGAACAGCCGGTGGATCGAGACGACCACGGTGATCACGACGAGCAGGCCGATGACCACCTGCCACAGCGGTATGAGCAGGCCGAACAACGCGTCCGAGGCCCGAGCCGGCGAATCACCCATGCAGCAACTCTGACACGGAAGAGCCGGCGCCCGGGGAACCGGCCGGCCTGATTTGCACTGCCGGGGATGCGTCGCGTACCTTCTCCCTGCCTCCGGAAACCGGACGGAGCATGACGAAGGTGATGTTCCGAACGGTGTCCGTGAGGTGGTCGAGACCTCGAGCTATGCTTGGTGTCGGGCCGGGTGGTGTGGGCGAAACCTACGGGAAGCACGGGTTTGCGCCAGCGAAGCCAACCGGGTAGAGTGGGAAAGCCGCAGGAGCCGGGCGGATGGATCGCTTCAGCGATCATCGGCCGGTCTGCAGGGCAACCCCGACGACAGAGCCGCTTGAGTGGCTTCCGTCGGTGCGGGGAAACACTTGGGCGATGCTCGTTACGATCGGACCCTCGACTCGGGTCTTGTGCGGGCGAAGTCGACCAGGTAAGGTGGATTGGTTGCCCCGAGGGCGGGTCTCCCTGACGGAGGCCGGCACGAGGTGTGTGGTTGTTCTTTGAGAACTCAACAGGGTGCTTGATAAGCCAGTGCTATGAGAGTTGTTGTTTGTCTCTGGCAATTTTTTGTTTTGGATTGTTGGGGTCTGTTTTTCAACTGGTTTTTGTTGGAGAG
>DASSAL010000047.1:0-3436 GCA_035685405.1 Actinoplanes sp.
CCGGCGGCTGCGCAACGGCCCGGACCACGGCGGCGCCCGCGGCTCGGCCCGGGCCGGCGGCTGCGCCACGGCCCGGACCACGGCGGCGCCGGGCTGGAGACCACGGGACCTTCCGTCGCGCGTACCAATAATGATCTTGATCTAGGGAGACCCTGGTTTTGGGTGGCGGCGTGACCCCCGGGCACAATGGGAGGTTGTGGAGAACGGCGTGGGGAGATGTGGTGGCTGAGGCAATGCGGCCGGAGCGGTGTGTGGTGGCTGTCGACGGCCCGTCCGGGTCCGGCAAATCCACCGTTTCCCGGCGGCTCGCTACCGCTCTGGACGGCGTTTACCTGGACACCGGGGCGATGTACCGGGCGGTGACCTGGGCCGTGCTGCAGGCCGGCGCCGATCTGGCGGATGCCGACGCCGTGACGAAGATCGCCCTGGAGACCGAGCTCACCATCGGCACCGATCCGGTGACGCCGCACTTCCTGGCCAACGGCACGAACGTCGACGGGCCGATCCGCGGGCCCGAGGTGACCGGGGCGGTGTCGGCGGTGGCCGCGGTGCCGGCGGTGCGCCGCCATCTGGTGGCACAGCAGCGCGAGATCATCGCGGCCTGGCCGCGCATCGTCGTGGAGGGCCGGGACATCGCGTCCGTGGTCGCGCCGGACGCCGACCTCAAGGTGTACTTGACCGCTTCGGCGGCGGCGCGGGCATGGCGGCGCAGTGCGGAGGATGCCGCCGACGTGCGGGCCACCCACGCCGACCTGGTGCGGCGTGACACGTTCGACTCGAACCGGACCGCCGACCCGCTGCGGCGGGCCGACGATGCCATCGAGGTGGACACCACCGGAATGGGCATCGACGAGGTTGTCGAGCACCTCCTGGAACTGCTGAACAGCAAGGTGAGTTCGTGACCGATCTGCCCATCGACCTGTCCGACTTCGAGGTCGACGACCTGGGGTCGCCGGCCGCCACCGACGAGCCGCGGCTCACCGGCCCGGTGCCCGTGGTGGCTGTCGTCGGCCGGCCCAACGTGGGCAAGTCCACGCTGGTGAACCGGATCATCGGCCGGCGGCAGGCGGTCGTCGAGGACGTGCCGGGGGTGACCCGGGACCGGGTGCCCTACGACGCCAACTGGAACGGGCGCCGGTTCACCGTCGTCGACACCGGCGGCTGGGAGCCGGACGCGCGGGACCGCGCCGCCGCGATCGCCAACCAGGCCGAGATCGCGGTGCAGACCGCCGACGTGGTGCTGTTCGTGGTGGAGGCGACGGTGGGTGCCACGGACGTCGACGAGGCCGCGGTCCGGATGTTGCGGCGCAGTTCCAAGCCGGTGATCCTGGTCGCCAACAAGGCCGACAACCAGAACATCGAGTTCGAGGCGGTGTCCCTGTGGTCGCTCGGCCTCGGCGAGCCGCGCCCGATCTCGGCGCTGCACGGCCGCGGCGCCGGTGACCTGCTCGACGCGATCATGGAGGCGCTGCCGGAAGCACCGCCGATGATCGAGGCAGGTCCGCGTGGCCCGCGCCGCGTCGCCCTGGTGGGCAAGCCGAACGTTGGCAAGTCGAGCCTGCTGAACCGCCTGTCCCGCGAGGAACGCGCGGTCGTCGACCCGGTGGCCGGCACCACCGTCGACCCGGTCGACAGCCTGGTCGAGATGGACGGCGAGGTCTGGCAGTTCGTCGACACCGCCGGCCTGCGCAAGCGGGTTCATCAGGCCAGCGGTACGGAGTACTACGCGTCCCTGCGCACCGCCGGCGCCGTGGAGGCCGCCGAGGTGGCGGTCGTGCTCCTGGACGCCGCGGAGCCGATCAGCGAACAGGACCAACGGGTGCTGTCGTCGGTGGTCGAGGCCGGCCGGGCGCTGGTCATCGCGTTCAACAAGTGGGACCTGGTCGACGCCGACCGGCGGTTCTACCTGGACAAGGAGATCGACCGCGAACTGCGCCGCATCCCGTGGGCCATCCGCGTCAACATCTCCGCGCAAACCGGCCGCGCCGTCGACAAGCTGGCCCCGGCCCTGCGCCGCGCCCTGGCATCGTGGGAGCAGCGCGTCCCGACCGGAGCCCTCAACCAGTGGCTGACCGCGCTCACCCAGGCCACCCCCCACCCGGTCCGCGGCGGCCGCGCCCCACGCGTGCTCTTCGCCACCCAGGCCGGGGTGGCGCCGCCGCGGTTCGTGCTGTTCACGACGGGTCCGCTGGACGCGGGATATCAGCGCTTCGTGGAGCGCAAGCTGCGGGAGGAGTTCGGCTTCGAGGGGTCACCGATCGAGGTGTCGGTGCGGCCCCGGAAGAAGGCCGGCCCGGGGGGTCGTGGAAGGGCGCACGGGTAGCTCTTTGGTAGGCTGCACTGGTTGCCCCGCCTGGGTGTGGGGCGGCGGGCTGTAGCGCAGCTTGGTAGCGCACTTGACTGGGGGTCAAGGGGTCGCAGGTTCAAATCCTGTCAGCCCGACAGCGTGAGGGTTTCCGCAGGTCACAGGCTTGCGGAAGCCCTTTTTTGCATGATCAGCGGGTTTGCCCGGGTCTAGCACGCCGCTTATAGACCCTTTGACTCGGCAGGTGTTCCGATGCCCGCATCACCCGTGACCAAACTGACCGTCGGCCTGTCACGGACCTGGGCCGGGTTCCTGCGCGACTGGGACCGCAGCCTGCGCGCCGCCAACCATCCCGAGACCACCCGCTACAACTATCTGCTCGCCGCCGCCCAGCTCGGCCGGTACTTGGCCGAGCACTCACCCGACCCGGACGCCGACGCGGCGGCCGAGGACCCGACCGCGGTGACGCGGGCCCATGTGGAGACCTTCCAGGCGTGGATGATCGACACCCGGTCGGCGTCCACCGCCGTGAACAAACACAAGTGCCTGCAACAGTTCTTCCGCTTCCTGCTCGACGAGAACGAGATCAGCCGGTCACCGATGGAGCGCATCAAGCAACCCAAGACGGCCCAGAAGCTGATCCGGGTGATGCCGGACGAGGACACCCGCAAGCTGCTGGACGCGTGCCGCGGCACCGGCTTCACCAACCTGCGCGACGAAGCCCTCATCCGGCTGTACTGCAACACCGGCGCCCGGCTGTCGGAGATCGGCAACCTGCGCATCGAGGACATCGACCTGAACACCGACTCGGTGCACCTGCGCGGCAAGGGGGCCAAGGACCGGCGAGTCCGGTTCGGGCCGAAGACCGGCCGGGCGCTGAGCCGCTACCTGCGGGCCCGGGCCAAGCACAAGGGCAAGGACCTGCCCGAGCTGTGGCTCAGCGAACGCGGAGCGCGGCCGCTGGCACCCAACGGCATCAAGATCCGGCTGAAGCGGCTCGGCGCCGCCGCCGGTCTTGACGGAGTGCACGCCCATCGGTGGCGACACACGTTCGCCCACGAGTGGAAGCGTGCCGGCGGCGACACCGGCGACCTGATGGTGCTGCTGGGCTGGAGCTCCGACGACATGCCC
>DASSAL010000048.1:0-25058 GCA_035685405.1 Actinoplanes sp.
CAGCATCACCCGCCGGGGCCGCGCCGGCGGCGGTGCCGGATTGTCGGCTCGGACCGCCTGCTCGGTCACCATCGTCATCAGGCCCCGCCTTTCCTTCGCCGTACTGCTCCAGACCCTATGTGACGGGGAGGCCGGGCGCAGAATCGCGTTCCCGACCTCCCGCCGTCCACAGCCCCACCACCGCCCTCGACGGAACTGAAGGCAGAGCCTCGTGCCCCGGTTTGTTACTCCTGGCCAACCTCAAACCGGACGAACCGGGTGATCTCGATCCCGGCCTCCGTGGCCACCTGGGCGACCGTCTTCTTGTTGTCGGTCACCGACGGCTGCTCGAGCAGGACGAAGTCCTTGAAGAAGGAGTTCACCCGGCCCTCGACGATCTTCGGCAACGCCTGCTCCGGCTTGCCCTCCTCGCGGGCGGTCTGCTCGGCGATCCGGCGCTCCGACTCGACCGTCTCGGCCGGCACGTCCTCCCGGCGGAGGAACTTCGGCCGCATCGCCGCGATCTGCATGCCGATGCCGCGGGCGTCCGCGTCACCGGCCTCGTCGGTCTTGCCGGTGTACTCCACCAGCACGCCCACCTGCGGCGGCAGGTCCTGCGCCTTGCGGTGCAGGTAGACCGCGACGGTGCCGTCCAGCTCGGCGTACCGGTTCAGCACGATCTTCTCGCCGATCTTGGCGGAGAAGTCCTGGATCACGTCGGCCACCGTGCGGCCGTCGCCCAGCGTGGACGCCTGCAACGCGGCGGCGTCGGCGATCTTCTGCTGCTCGGCGTGCTCGACCAGCTGCTGCGCCAGGGCCACGAAGTCCGGGGTCTTGGCGACGAAGTCGGTCTCGCAGTTCAGTTCCAGCAGCGCCCTGCCGGAGTGGGCCACCAGGCCGTTGGCGGCGGTCCGGCCGGCCCGCTTGCCGACGTCCTTGGCGCCCTTGATCCGCAGGAACTCGACGGCGGCGTCGAAGTCGCCGTCCGACTCCTCGAGCGCCTTCTTGCAGTCCATCATTCCGGCGCCGGTGAGGTCGCGGAGCTTCTTGACGTCCGCGGCGGTGTAGTTAGCCATGACTCGCTCTCTTGATTCTGGTTACTCGGCGGCGGTGGTCACGGGTTCGGCGTCGTCGGCCTTCTTCTCCGCGCCCTCGTACAGGTCGCGCTCCCACTCCGGCAGCGGCTCACCGGCCGCGACGGTGCCCGGCTCCGGCTTCGCGTCGGCGTCGCCGGTCTTGCGGCCGGACCGGGCGATCAGGCCCTCGGCCACCGCGCTGGCGACGACCTTGGTGAGCAGCTCGGCGGAGCGGATCGCGTCGTCGTTGCCCGGGATCGGGAAGTCGACCTCGTCCGGGTCGCAGTTGGTGTCCAGCACCGCGATCACCGGGATGCCCAGCTTGCGGGCCTCGTCGACGGCGATGTGCTCCTTCTTGGTGTCCACCACCCAGATCGCCGACGGGACCTTGCTCATGTCCCGCAGGCCGCCCAGCGTCTTGGTCAGCTTCTCCTTCTCGCGGGAGAGCTGCAGGGTCTCCTTCTTGGTGTACCCGGCCGCCGTGCCGCTCAGGTCACCCAGCGCCTCGAGCTCCTTCATCCGCTGCAGGCGCTTGTACACCGTCTGGAAGTTGGTGAGCATGCCGCCCAGCCAGCGGTGGTTCACGTACGGCTGGCCCACCCGCGTCGCCTGCTCGGCGATCGCCTCCTGAGCCTGCTTCTTGGTGCCGACGAACAGCACGTGGCCACCCTCGGCGACGGTGTCGCGGACGAAGGTGTATGCCTTCTCGATGTAGTCGAGGGTCTGGCGCAGGTCGATGATGTAGATACCGTTGCGCTCGGTGAAGATGAAGCGCTTCATCTTCGGGTTCCAGCGCCGGGTCTGGTGCCCGAAGTGGACACCGCTCTCCAGCAGCTGGCGCATGGTCACGACGGCCATGGTGGGTTGCTCCTACGGTCCCTGGTTGTCACGCCCACCGGCGGTGGGCGTCCTGGCGCCCGGTCGTCGGCCGCAGGCGGACCCGGCTCTTCCGTTGGGGCTGGCGGAGTCGGGACCAGGGAGGGCCGCCGCTGCGGTGCTGAGCCGGCATTCCCGGCGGCACCGATCAGAGGGCGCGCGAGGTCGACCGCGCGGGGCGGTCGCCGTCGTCAAGCATACGCCCTCCGGCGGTACGCGATACCGCGGCCTGCTCGTCGCCGGCAACGCCGGTCGAAACCCGGCCGGCGGCGCCTGTCCGTCAGCCGCCCTCGCCGGCCTGGCCCGCGCCGTGCCCTTGCCGGCTCCTGACCGCCCTTGGCGCCCTCACCCGCTTCGCTCCGCCCTTGCCCGTTCGGCGCCCGCACGCGCGCCCGGCGCTGGCCGCGCTTGCCTTCGCCGCTCTCGCCCGCGCTTGCCTTCGCCGGCCTCGCCCGCGCTTGCCGCCGCCGGTGCCGGCCCTCTTCCTCGCGGGCCTCACCCTTGCCGGATTCATCAGCCTATGTCATGCCGCAGCAAGCCCAGCCGCCACCAGAATCACCAGCCCGACCGGCAGATACGCCACGGGCGGCCGCAACCATGCATCCCGCCCGACCACTCCCCCACCGGCCAACGCGAACAACCCCATCCCGGTCAGTGGCAGACCGAGCGTGAGCAGCACCCCCGGCACCAGTCCCCGAGCCAGCGGCTGATCATCGAACATCGCCTGCACCAGCAGCATGATCGCCGGCACCATCAGCACCGCCGTCACGATCGCCACCAGAACGGCGGAGAACGGCCGCCGGGTCCGATACACGGCCTCACCCGGACGGGGTTCGGAGGCGAACCGGCCGACCGGCGCCACCATCCCGGTCGGCTCGTCGGCGACGCCCGCGGCCCCACCGGCGTGCGGTACGGCCGACACCGGCGGCGACCCGCCGCCGTAGGTGCCGGTCGGCGAGACCGGCGACACCCCGCCGCCGTACGTGCCGGCCGGCGCAACATCGACCGGCGGCGTGCCGCCACCCGGCCGGATCGTCGGATACTCCGGCCCGCGTACCGGAATCCGCAACTGCTCCTGACTGTGACCGCCGGTGGACGACACCGGATCGGAGGTCACGTACGGCGACGGCGCTCCGTATTCGTCGTCGCGCTGCTCCGGCAGCCGGAACGCGCCGCTCGGACGCTCGTGAAGGCTCGAGTCGTACTGGCTCTGCCCGGAGTACCAACCGGGCTCCGGATCGTCGGCGTAGCGGCGATGTCCATCCACGATTCTGCAACTTAGGCGACCACGTACCGTCACGCCACCGCTGCCGTCATATCACGCGGAACCGGTGACAGTGCGGATATCCACAATTGCGCTCCGTCCACAGGCCCACCGCCATGCCACCGCCAATTCCGCCATCATCGCTGCCATGACGAAGGTGAGACGGGCGGTCGGCGAACACGGCGAACGCCTCGCCGAACAGCACCTGGCCGCTCAGGGACTAGTGGTGCTCGCTCGCAACTGGCGCTGCGCCGAGGGCGAGATCGACCTGGTCCTGCGAGACCGGACGGATGTCGTGTTCTGCGAGGTCAAGACCCGCAGAAGCACACTCTTCGGTACGCCGGCCGAAGCCATCCGCCCGGAAAAGGTCCGACGCCTGCGCCGGCTGGCGAACCGCTGGCTGGCGGAGGCGTCGGTCCGGCCGCGCGAGGTCCGCTTCGACGTCGTCGAAGTGGTGCTGCGGCCGCCAGCCCCGGCCGTCGTGGAGCACACCCGGGCGGCGTTCTGAGATGAGCTACGCCCGCGTCCTCTGCGTCGCCCTGGTCGGGGTGACCGGCCATCTGGTCGAAGTCGAGGCCGACCTGTCCGCCGGCCTGCCGGCGGTGGTGCTGACCGGCCTGCCCGACGCCGCCCTGAACGAGGCGCGCGACCGGGTCCGCGCCGCACTGGTGAACTCGGGCCAGACCTGGCCCAACCGCCGCATCACCGTCAACCTCCTGCCCGCGACGCTGCCGAAACACGGCAGTGCGTTCGATCTGGCCATCGCCTGTGCCCTGCTGACCAGCGCCGGGGAACTGCCGCCGGCGCCGATGGACGGCGTGGTCGTGCTCGGTGAGCTGGGCCTGGACGGCGCGGTACGCCCGATCCGCGGCGTGCTGCCGATGGTGTTGGCCGCCGCCGAAGCCGGGATCAGCCGGGTCATCGTGCCGGTGGACAACGCGCGCGAGGCGACCGTCGTACCCGGGATGACCGTCGGCGCGGTGGAATCGCTGCATCACCTGGTGTCCTTCCTGCGCGGCGAGGGCGATCTGGTCAGACCACCGGAGCAGGAGGCGTCCGACGCCCCCACCGGCCCGGATCTCGCCGACGTGGCCGGACAGCACTTCGGGCGGTACGCCATCGAGGTCGCGGCCGCGGGCGGTCACCACGTGGCGCTGATCGGCCCGCCCGGCGCGGGCAAGACGATGCTGGCGGAACGCCTGCCCTCCATTCTTCCGGAGCTGGACGACGCCGCCGCCCTGGAGGTCACCGCACTGCAGTCGATCGCCGGCATCCTCCCGCGGGACGGCCGGCTGGTGCGTCGGCCACCGTTCCAGGCGCCGCACCACAGCGCCAGCCTCGCCGCGCTGGTCGGCGGCGGCAGCGGGCTGGCCCGCCCGGGCGCCATCTCACTCGCCCACCGTGGCGTCCTGTTCCTCGACGAGGCGCCGGAGTTCGCCGAGCGCACGTTGCAGGCACTCCGGCAACCGTTGGAGAGCGGACGGATCCTGCTCGCCCGAGCGCGCGGCGCGACCGAATACCCGGCTCGGGTTCAGATGGTCCTCGCCGCGAACCCCTGTCCGTGCGCGAACCCGGCCGGCGACCAGCATTGCCAATGCTCACAGTTTGCGCGGCGGCGCTATCTCGGCAGGCTGTCCGGTCCGCTGATGGACCGGATCGACATCCACATCACCCTCCAGCCCGTCGGAGCGGTCGAACTGCTCACCGCGGAAGCGCCGGCGGAGTCCTCCGCCGAGGTGGCCAGCCGGGTGGAAAAGGCGCGGGCGGCGGCGGCCGCGCGGTGGTCCGCAGAGGGCTGGCGAACCAACGCCGAAGTGCCCGGACCGCAGTTGCGGCGACGCCCGTGGCGGTTGCCGGCGCGGGACACGTCGGCGCTCCGGGTCCTGCTGGAACGGGGAACGCTGTCGGCCCGCGGCTTCGACCGGATCCTCCGGATCGCGTGGTCGATCGCCGACTTGGACGGCCGCGACCGGCCGACACGAAGCGATGTGCACGAAGCCACCCAACTTCGCCGGGGAGACGCCCGTGACCTGTCACCCGACCGCACGAAAGGCAGACGGGCAAGATGATCGTCGGAGCTGATCGGGTGCCGGTCGACCCGGATGAGGACCGGGCCGCACGCGTGGCCCTCACCTGGCTGGCCGAGCCTGGCAACCGCTCGGTCTGGTCCATGGTCCGGTCGTCCGGCGCACCGGCCACACTGGACCGCCTCCTCCGCGGTGACTGCCCGGACTCAACGCTGCGCGCCGCGGTGATCGCTCGCTCGGCCACCGGCGACGCCCGCCGAATCGCGCAGGCCGCGCTGCGCCGGGCGAGACGGCTCGGCGCTCAGGTGATAGTGCCGACCGACCCGGAATGGCCGCCATCGGTCGAGGCGCTGGCCACTCTGGAGCTGGATGCCGGCGGGCGGGTCAATCAGGACGTACGACCGCCGCTCTGCATCTGGAAGCGCGGCTCGTGGCCGCTGCACCAGGCGCTGGACCGTTCGGTGGCGATCGTCGGCGCGCGAGCCGCCACCAGCTACGGCGTACACGTCGCCACGGACCTGGCGTTCGGGCTGGCCGAGCGCGGCTGGACGGTGGTGTCCGGCGGAGCCTTCGGCATCGACGCGGCCGCGCACCGGGCGACCCTTGCCGCCGGCGCGCTGACCATCGCGGTGCTGGCCTGCGGCGTGGACCGCCCGTACCCGGTGGGCAACTCAGCGATGTTCGAGCGCATCGCCGAGACCGGGTTGCTGATCAGCGAATGGCCGCCGGGCTCCGAGCCGTTGCGGCACCGGTTCCTGATCCGCAACCGGGTGATCGCCGCCGCCACGGTCGGAACCGTCGTGGTGGAGGCGGCCGCGCGCAGTGGCGCCGTTCAGACCATGAGCCGGGTGGTGGCGCTCGGGCGTACGGCGATGGTGGTGCCCGGCCCGGTCACCTCGGCCATGTCGGTCGGTTGCCATGAGCTGCTCCGCGAGTACCCGCCGGCCCGGGTGGTCGGCGGCCTGCCGCACCTGCTCGAGGAGATCAGCCCGATCGGCGAAAATCTCGCCGATCCACCGCGCGGGCCGTCACACCAGCGCGACGACCTCGACGAGGAGTCGGCGCTGGTGCTGGAGGCGGTGCCGCGACGGGGTACGGCCGGACCGGAACAGCTGGCCGCCAAGGCCGGGCTCAGCCTGCGTACGGTGTTGCGCCGGCTCTCGCTGCTGGAAACCCTGGGCCTCATCGAGCGCCGCGACGACGGCATCACGCTGGCACCCAGCCGGCCCGCCACCCACCGGGCAGGCGCGACGTGACGCGTCGTTCGCCGCAGCCCACCACCCACCGGGGCAGGACCGACGTGACGCGTCGTTCGCCGCGCGCTTCGCGCAGCCCGCCGCTCAGCCGGCGCGGGCCGCCGTGCCGGGCCCTACTCCTCGGATTCGTCCAAATCCCGACGATGAACCTTCATCCACGCCTCGACATCCTCGGTCGCCCACACCTTGCCCTGAGCCAGGTCTGCGACAGGCTTCGGGAAATCCGGACGGCTGGTGATCTGGTACGCACGCTGCCGGCTCACCCCACCCAGGCGGATGCGGATCTCATGCGCGCCCATGAGTCGGATCGGCTTAGCTCCCACGAGATCACCGTAGGCGCGGGACTATTAGTCTGTTATCAACTTGCTAGAAGACAGCTAGTCGTCAGTAAACTAGGCTGGTCGCATGACAACCCATCCTCGACCGGAACCACCGGTCCCCATCGCTCCGGCCCATCGCCGCAGCTGGCGCACCCTTTGGCGGCGCTGTTCCTGCGGCTTGACGGAACCGTGCGTCGACCGCATCACCACTTCGCTGCCCACATCTGACCGGGCTGCCCGACCGTCAGCCGCACCGACGGCCGAGCCCGTCGCAGCGCGCAGCGAGTCGGCCTCGGGTTCGGCCGCGGCCCGCTCCGCCGCCACCATCCAGCCACGGCCCGCCCCTTTGTCCGAGCCACTCATCGCACCGGCCGCCGCACCACCCCGGCAGCTCACCCGCGTACGCGCCGCCGCCTTCCCCAAGCCGTCTACCGCACCACCGACCGCCGCACCACCCAGCCAGCCCGGCCCCCTACGCGCCGCCGCGTGCTCCGGGCCGTCTGCCCCATCACCGGCCGCCGCGCTGTCCGGGCCGCCCTTCCGGCGTCGGTCGGTCACACCGTCCGGTCCATGGCCGGCCGCATCAGCCGCAGGTTCCACATCACCCCGGTCCGAAGAGGACATGTTCCTTCAACCCGGGCCAAGGCATCGCCGGTCACCTGACGCCGGACGTGGCCGAGCGGGCGGCCTCACCCCTGGCCAAGCGATGCGTGCACGCGCCTCCACACATTCGCCGTCGGTGCGGAGATACGTCACGCCGTCCTTCGCCGGATTGCCCGACTCGCCAGGCCTCGCCGGAGAGCCCGCATCGTCGCCATTCGTCAGGAAGCGGCAACGGGTGATGCCGGGAGTCCGCGCTTGACGGCGCCGGCCGGCCGTGGCACGCCGGCAGTCACCGCGGTCCACCAGCATCGGAGGGCAGGCGGTACGACAACGTGACGGACGAGCGCCAGATCGAGCATCTCGGCGTTCGGCCATCCTGGGACTGTGTGGCCTGCGGTAATCCGTGGCCATGCAAGGACGCCAAGGAGCGGCTGTTGAACGAGTTCCAAGGTCAGCGTTCAGGACTGGCGATCTACATGTCGGCACAGCTGAACGACGCCTTTGCGGACCTGACCATGCGTACGCCGTATCCGCCGCCTGACCTCTACGACCGCTTTCTGTCGTGGATTCATCCCGCCGAGGCCGGCCAGCCAGAGGCCAGCACCCACACCGAGTCCTGCCGCCCGCCACAGGCCGGAAACACCACCAAACCCAACCTGCCGGCGGCCGGCACCCCGACCAACCCGACCGACTCGGCAGCCAGAGCCGACCCACCCACTCAGCGCCGGAGCGGAGGCAACCAGCCTTCGAACGGGAACGCTGAACCACCCGCACCAGGGCCACCGGCATAACGGCCCCAGCGCCGCTACGCCAGAGGACCACCGCAAGTCCTTCGATCTCTGGGACCGCAGCTGATCCGAGCCCCGCCGACGCGCTCCATCGACGTCTCCACCGAGGACAACACGAGTTGCCCACGAGGTGGCGAACACTTGGACGCTCGGCCGAGGGCCTCCCTGCAGGATCCAGGAAGCCCACCCATCGCGCCGCTCCTTCGTCCGCGGAAGGCGTCACTATCACAGCGGCGCCTCTGTCGCGCCTTGTTGTCAGCAACGCATCGCTTTCCTACCGACTGGTGCAGTCGTGCAACGAAATCACCGCCGGTCGACCCCAGGGCCGGCACGACTCACGCCGATGCCCGATCGGCCATCTCTTGCTGTCAAGCGCCGGGGGATCCCGCCCAACTCCGCCAGTCACCGCCGGGTTGCCTCGCCACGGCACACGTCGGTCACCGGCTCCGCCGCCGCTTGCGATCGCCTCCAACAAACCCTCGTCTCTCCACAGCGAGGCCGACTTACCACAATGGACAGTAAGAGAGCAGACGACGGCCGGGTCTCCCGCGCGGATGTGCCGCGCATGGATACACCGGCCGTCATCGCCCGCCGCCCGATCAAGCTCGGCCTTCTCAGTGCGGCAGTGCTAGCATACCGACATGGTGCTGTACGTACAACGTGATGGAGCATCGTGGTCACGTAAGTTGTCGCCCATGATCGATCCCTCGGCCGACCGCGCGGTGTTCCGGCAGCTCGCCGATCTGCTCCGCAATCAGATCGTGTCCGGTGAGCTCGGTCCCGGCGATCCGCTGCCGAGTGAGTTGCGGCTGGCCCAGGAGTACGGCATCAGCCGCACCACCGTCCGGCAGGCCATCGCGCAGCTCCGCACCGAGGGCCTGGTCAGCGTCGAACGCCCACGCGGTACGTTCGTCCGCGTGCCGGAGGAAGTCGAGCTGGTCACGCTCGCCCGGGGCGAACGCGTCAGCGCCCGCATGCCGACCGACGCGGAACGCCGCGCATACCGCCTCGGCGAAGGCGTTCCGGTCCTCGTCGTGATCGCGACCGACGGCACGGAAACCATCCACCCGGCCGACAAGGTTCAACTGACGCGGCCCTGACCGCCACCGTTGGACGTGCACGCCGCGCAGGCACATGACGGACCTCGCTCTCTCGTCGCCGCACATCCACCGCGCGTGAGCAGCGTGGTCGGCCGACCGCGGCACGGCAGTGACTTGCCGGCTGGGCCCGCGCTGTGCCGCGGCAGATGCGTTGCTCACAGTTCTCGCCCCGGCGGAGTCTTGCCTGGCCGAGATCGCAGGCATACCGTCATGTGTAACGCACTGTCCAACTGAGACGGTTCCTTCCCGCGGTACGGAGGCAGCTCCGTGGCGCGCGAACCTGACTCCTGTGGTGCGGGCGCCCCGATTCTGCCCCAGGGCGTCCGCGCCACAGGCCCGGCTCCCAGGGCGTCCCCGCCACAAACCAGGCTCCCAGGGCGTCCGCGCCACAGGCCCGGCTCCCAGGACGTGCCCGCCACAAGCCAGGCTCCCAGGACGTCCGCGCCACAGGCCCGGCTCCAAGGCGCCTTGTGGGTGTGAGGGCCGGAGCCGCGGACTGACACCACCGCTCACCGCATCGGCCGCAACCGCGAAGCACCACCGCTCACCGTATCGGCCGCAACCGCGAAGCGCACCGGCTCACCGCATGGCCGCAACCGCAAGGCTCACCGCTTCGACCGCAACCGCAAACGCGCCGCTCGGGCGCGGGAATGCACAGCCCGCACGCGGATGCACCGCCCGCACGCGGATGCACCGCCCGTGCTACTTGCGGATCCGGCGGTTGTGGCCGCGACCCTCGTGCCACGACTCGATCACCAGGTGGTCCGGCGGATCACCCACGTAGGTCAGCACCACCTCGCTGATGTCCAATCGGAAGTGGCCCGAATCCGGGAACGGGCTGTCGGCCGGCGGCTCGACCTCTACCGCCCGGCCGGAGACCTTCGCGTCCCCGGGCCAGTCCTGCGGCCGATCGGCCGGTGGTTCCACGGTCGGACTGTGCATCGCAACGCGTGGATCGCGCCGGACGTCGAGCAGTTTCATCGAGCCTGCCATCATGCCGAACGTCAATTCGCCGTCCTGGAACGCCGCCTCGCTGCCGCTGATCCGCGGCGACCCGTCACGGCGGAGCGTGGCCAGTGTCTTGTTGGTGCCGGCCTGGAAACGCTCCTTGACCTTGGCCGCGAACTCAGCGGCATCCCTTTCGATCTCCTGCCAACTCGCCATGCCGCTGACTCTAGAAGTCGGGTACGACAAATAACGGCCGGCGGAGCGAAGTGGGACGAAGATGGGGACACCGGAGAGGACGACAGATGGGTACGAAGGAGATCCACGAGGCGTTGCCGCCGGCGATGCGGCAAGCGGCCGACGACTTCGGCCTGCACCTGGCCCGGGTGGACAATCGGTCGGCGCATACCGTACGCGCGTACCTCGGTGATGTGATCTCGCTTCTCGACCATGCCGCCGGGGACGGGTGCGCGACGCCGGGGGATCTCGACATCACCGTGGTACGCGGTTGGTTGGCGCGTCGGATGACCGAGGGTGCGGCGCGCACCTCGCAGGCTCGGCGGGCGGCGGCCGCCCGGGCGTTCACGGCATGGGCGCACCGCACCGGCCTGAGCGCAATCGACGCCGGCGCCCAGCTGGCCAGCCCGCGCCCCCGTCGTGACCTGCCCACCGTGCTCCGGGCAGAGCAGGCCGCCGACCTGGTGATCGCACCGCCGAGCGCTTCCGGCGCGATCACGCTGCGCGACCGGGCAATCTTGGAGATGCTTTACGCCACCGGCGTACGGGTGAGCGAGCTTTGCGGGCTCGACCTCGGCGACGTCGACGATGCGCGCCGGGTGATCCGGGTGTTCGGCAAGGGCGCCAAGGAGCGGGCGGTTCCGTACGGGCTGCCGGCCCAGCGGGCGCTCGACGACTGGCTCGAGCATGGACGCGACCAGCTCGCACCGACCACCGACGCGTTGTTCCTGGGAGTGCGGGGCGGGCGGATCCAGCAGACGGTGGTCCGGCGCGTCGTCGCGGCCGCGGCCCGGGCGGCCGGGCTTCCGCACACCAGCCCGCATGACCTGCGGCACTCCGCCGCCACCCACCTGCTGGACGGCGGGGCGGACCTGCGCGCGGTGCAGGATCTGCTGGGGCATGCGTCGTTGTCGAGCACACAGATCTACACGCACGTGTCGACCGAGCGGCTCCGAGCGGCCTTCGATCAGGCGCACCCGCGGGCATGACCACGAGCGATGATCCGGGGACCTGGGCGAGACGGCAGGCAGTCGCGGCGCCAACCAAGGCAAGACGAAGGCAGTCGCGGCGCCAACCAAGGCACCGCGGAAGGCGCGAGGCCACCAACATGGGCACCGCGGAAGGAGCGAGCGCCACCACCAAAGGCACGGCGGAAGGTGCGAACGCCGGCGCAGACCAACAAGCCCCAGGGAAGGCGGCCCACCGCAACCGATAGCGGATGGAAGGAGGCGAGCGGCTGTCTGCCCGTACGATCGCAATGTGATCCCCGGGGAACCACCGCCGCCGATAGCCGCGGCCCGGCTGCTGTTCTCACTCGATCCGTCCGTATCCCACCTCAATCACGGCTCGTTCGGCGCCGTGCCGATCAACGTCCAGCGCACCCAGCAACGGCTGCGTGACGAGACCGAGGCGAACCCGCTCAAGTTCTTCGTCCAGGGCCTGCACGACCGGATCGTGCACACGCGCCGGCACCTGGCCGCGTTTCTGGGCGCCGACCCGGACGGCAGCGCGCTCGTCCCGAACACCACCGCCGGCGTCTCCCTCGTACTGCAGTCCATTCGGCTGCAACCCGGCGACGAGGTGCTGCTCACCGACCACGCGTACGGTGCGGTGGCGCTGGCTGCCCGCCGTCAGTGCCGGCGTGCGGGGGCCACCGCCCGTACGGTTGCCGTCCCGCTCGGCGTCCCGGATGCGGAAGTCGTCGCCCGGATCCGCAACGCACTGCGGCTGGGGAAAACCCGGCTGCTCATCGTCGATCAGCTGACCTCGCCGACGGCCCGTGCCTTCCCGGTGCGGGCGATCACCGCGGCCGCCCGGGAGCACGACGTCCCGGTGCTGGTGGACGCCGCGCATGCGCCGGGCATGCTGCCGGTGGACGTGGCCGCGATCGGCGCCGACTTCTGGGTGGGCAACCTGCACAAGTGGGCGTTTGCGCCGCGCGGCACCGCCTTGCTCTCGGTGGCACCGGACTGGCGCCGCCGGATCGATCCGCTGGTGGTCTCCTGGCAGCAGGACGAAGGATTTCCGGCCGCGGTGGAGTTTCAGGGCACGGTGGACTACACCGCATGGTTGTCCGCGCCCGCTGGGCTGTACGTGCTGCGGACGCTCGGGCCGGACACCGTGCGCCGGCATAACGCGGCGTTGGCGGCGTACGGTCAACGGGTGGTCGCTGCCGCCCTCGGCCTTGTCGCGTCCGACCTGCCGGATCCCGGCCTGGCCGAGGTCTCGATGCGCCTGGTGCCGCTGCCGGCCGGGCTGGCCACGACATACCCGGAAGCGCACGCCCTGCGCCAGCACATCGCCGACAAGCTGGCGGTGGAGACCGCGATCAACGCCTGGGGCGGGCGCGGCTGGCTGCGGCTGAGCGCACAGGTCTACAACCGCCCGGAGGAATACGAGCGGCTCGCCGACCTTCTTCCCCCGCTGCTAGCCGGCCGGCAGCGGTAGCAGCCGCACCCGGCGCACACCGAGCAGGGCAAGCGGATCCACGTAGTCCGTGCCGCGTTTCGCGCCCCAATGCAGGCAGGCCGCGACCCGGCAGCCCGGATGACCGGCGGCCAAGGTGGCGATGGTGCCGCCGGCCACAACCACGTCGCCCGCCGATACGAGCGGGAAGACCGGTTCGTAGGTGGTGCGCAGGCCACCGGGATGGGCCACGCTCACCACGCCGCGTCCGGCCACCGACCCGGCGAACACGACCGTTCCCGCCCCCGCGGCGAGAACGGAAGCGCCGGCCGGCCCGCCGAGGTCGGCACCACGATGCCCGGCGAGCCAGGGCGCCGGTGGCGGATCGAACGGGCGCACGACCCAGGGCGGCCCAAGCGGCCAAGCGAAAGGCGACAGCGGCGCCGCCGCAACACCCGGCACGGGCGCCGCCGCAACACCCGGCACGGGCGCCGCCGCAACAGGCGACCCCGACGGCGGTCCCAGCGGCCCCATGAAGATCAACAGGAATGACAGCAGGAAACTCATGGGAAGGAGCCTGCCGGAACCGGAACGCCGCGGCTGCCCCTGTGGATAACCCCGGACTCAGCCGCCGAACCCGGCGTTGTCCGGCAGCGAGATGTCCGGCTTCTCCAGCTCCTCGACGTTCACGTCCTTGAACGTCATCACCCGCACGTTCTTGACGAACCGGGCCGGCCGGTACATGTCCCACACCCAGGCGTCGTGCATCTCGACCTCGAAATAGACCTCGCCGTCGGAGTTGCGCACGTGCAGGTCGACCTGGTTGGCCAGGTAGAAGCGGCGCTCCGTCTCGACGACGTAGGAGAACTGGCGGACGATGTCGCGGTACTCCCGGTAGAGCTGCAGCTCCATCTCGGTCTCGTACTTCTCGAGATCCTCTGCGCTCATCGCTCCTCGCCCTCCATTGCCCTATCTTGCCCCACCGGCATCAGCGACCCCGACGGCACGCCGACCGTACCTCCCGGGCCGTCGAACAGCATCGGCGCCTCGGTCGAGGACACCATCGGGCGGCGGGCCCGCGGTGGCCGGTTGCCGCGGCCCGAGACGGCGGCCACGTTGACGTACGAGAAGCGATGCTCGACGCACGGGCCGTGCTGGGTCAACGCGGCGCTGTGTTCGTCGGTGATGTACCCCTTGTGCTCGGCGAAACCGTAGTCCGGGAACCGCCCGTCCAGTTCCACCATGAGCCGGTCGCGGGTCACCTTCGCCAGCACGCTGGCCGCGGCGACGCAGGCGGCCACCCGATCGCCCTTCCACACCGCGAGACCGGGTACACCCAGGCCGTCCACCGGAAAACCGTCGGTCAGCACGTAATCCGGGTTGGTGGTCAGCAGGGCCAGCGCGCGCCGCATCGCCACCAGGTTGCACACATGCAGCCCGCGCTGATCCACCTCGGCCGGCGGGATGACCACCACCGCCCAGGCGAGGGCACGCTTCACCACCTCGTCGTAGACCCGTTCCCGGGCGAGTGGGGTGAGCAGCTTGGAGTCGGCCAGTTCCTCGATCTCACCGCGCTTGCCCTCGGGCAGGATGGCCGCCCCGGCCACCAGCGGTCCGGCGCAGGCGCCGCGGCCGGCCTCGTCGGCACCGGCCACGTGCCGGAAGCCGCGGCGCTGCAGGGCCCGCTCCAGGGCGTAGAGCCCGGCCTCCCGGCGGATGACGGTACGCGCAGGCGTCAGCATTCAGCGCACCTCCACGAAGGCGCCGGCGGAGGAGGAAGCCCCAGCGGCGGGAGATGCAGAGGGCGGAGAAGGGGAGGGAGGCGGAGACGAAGACGGAGACGGAGACGAGCACGGGGACGAGGACGGAGAAGGAGAAGGGGAAGGGGAAGGGGAAGGGGACGGGGACGGGGACGGGGCGGGCGGAGGCGACGGAGCAGCGGCGGTGAGCCGACGCAGCAGGTCAGCCAGGTTCTCCGGGAACACCATCTCCGCGGTGGCCTCCAGCTCCGCGGCCGTCCACCACCGGTGATCGTCGATCGACTCCTGCTCCTCGGGGTCGAAGCCGGCCGTGTCGACCTGCCATTCCGGCACCCGGACCAGATAGAAGTCCTGTTCCTGCCGGTAACTCCGGTTGTTGTAGCTGAACCGGGTGACCTGGTGCCAGACCGGTTCGCCGAGGTCCGCCGGTGCCACGTGCAGGCCGGTCTCCTCGTACAGCTCCCGCGCCGCCCCCTCGGCGGACGTCTCGCCGTCGTTCAGGCCGCCGCCCGGGGTGAACCACCACCGCAGGCCGGGCCGGGCCGGGTCACCCCCGCGCAGCAGCAGGGTGCGGTCGGCCGCATCGACGAGCACGACCCGAGCGGCACGGCGGTCGAGGACGGTCACGGCATCCAGCCTATTGCGCTGCCGGTCGATCTTCGCACCGCCCCGGGGAACGGGTCAGTTCGCCCGGGCCGGTGCCGGGATGGACGCGTACTCCTTGGGCACGGAGAGCCAGCCCGCGCGATCCACCGGCCAGAAGATGGTGAAGGCCCGGCCGACGATGGCGTCGGCGTCGATGGTCGCCTCCTCGATGTCCTGGGTCTGCTGCCAGTGCTCCAGCGAGTCGCCGGAGGCCGCGCGGTGGTCACCCATCACCCAGAGCCGCCCGGCGGGCACGGTGATGTCGAACGGTTCGTCGGCCGGCGGGTCCGGGGTGCCGTCGGCATCCCGGTAGATGTAGGGCTCCGACAGCTGTCGCCCGTTCACCACCAGCCGCTCGTTCTCGCAGCAGACCACATGGTCACCACCGACACCGATGATGCGCTTGATGAAGTCTTCGCCCTCGGTGCCGCTCTGCCAGTCCGACGGTGCCTTGAACACCACGATCTCGCCCCGGCGGGGATCGCGGAAGTCGTAGACGAGCTTGTTCACCAGTACCCGGTCGAGCACGTCGAGCGTGTGTTCCATGGACGGCGACGGGATGTAGAAGGTCTGCAGCACGAACGCGCGCACCAGAACGGCGACCAGGATCGCCACGCCCACCAGAATCGGGAGCTCGCGCCAGAACGAACCACGGCGCTTCTCGGTCTGCTCGTCAATCACCAGGGGAGCCTACGTCGCCGGGATGTGAACGTCAGTCCGGAACGCGCGGATACGCCCGCACTTAGCAGGAACGGCAGCACCAGGGCGCCGGTCGTCGGATCCGGTGCCGGCCGCTCGACCGGAACCGCTCCGATCGGTCCGGCGGCGAAGGTCTTCCAGTTGTCCGGCACCGCCAGGCTGGTGAACCGGTCGCTCGGCCAGACGATGACGAATGCCCGGCCGATCACGTTGTCGATCGGCACCGGGCCCTGGCAGCGGGCGTCCTGGGAGACCAGCCGGTGGTCGCCCATCACGAACATCTGCCCGGCCGGCACGGTCACCTCGGCGAACCGCCGGCTGGTGCACTGGCGCGGGTTGGGCGGCGCGTCCAGCGGTGAGTTCTCCACGACGTACGGCTCGTCCACCGCCTTGCCGTTGACGGTGATCCGGCCCTGTTCGTCGCAGCAGGCGACCTTGTCACCCGGCAGGCCGATCACCCGTTTGATGAAGTCGCGCTCGCCGGGCCGACTCACCCCGACCAGGTCGCCGATGGTCCGGCCGAGCTTGGCGCCGAACGTCTGGCTCACCGGTTCGGTGATCTCCGGCGCCCAGTTGTCGGTGCCGCGGAACACCACGATCTCGCCGCGGAGCGGGTCGCGCATGTCGTACACGACCTTGTTCACCAGTACCCGGTCACCGATCAGCAGGGTGTTCTCCATCGAGCCGGACGGGATGAAAAACGCCTGGACCAGGAAGGTGCGGATCAGGACGGCCAGGCAGAACGCCACCACCAGCAACAACGGCAATTCTTGCCAGAGCGGCATCTCCTTGCGCCGGATGACCCGGCCACGACGACGCCGGCTCGAGGTCGCACCGCCTCGATAGCCGTCCATCTGTCCCACGCTATACATCTCCCGCCGCCCACCCCGGATGCAGCGCTACCGCCCGGGGAGTCCCGCAGGCGGTAGCGCGAATGCTGTTCCATCCGTCACTGGCGCAAGAGTAGTTCGCTCTCGGCGCAATCGACGGATCGATCGAGCCTTATTCGGTTCAGCTGGCGGTCTGCTTCTCCCGCAGCTCCTTGATCTTGGCCTTCTTGCCGCGGAGTTCGCGCAGGTAGTAGAGCTTCGCCCGCCGCACGTCACCGCGGGTGACGACCTCGATCCGGTCGATCGCCGGGCTGTTGACCGGGTACGTCCGCTCGACACCGATGCCGAAGCTGATCTTCCGGACTTTGAAGGTCTCGCGCAGTCCACCGCCCTGACGGCTGATCACCACGCCCTGGAAGATCTGGACCCGGGACCGGTTTCCCTCCACGACCCGGGCGTGCACCTTGACGGTGTCGCCGGCCCGGAAGTTGGGAATGTCGGTGCGCTGCGACTGGGCGTCGAGAGCGTCCAGCGTGTTCATCGCTGCATCCTCGTCGTACTCAAAGCGCACCGGGAGTTCGATGCGCGCATGGGTGATTCTGGTCCCCCGCCACTCCTGAGGACCCTCGCCCGCCCCCCACGGCGCAGGGGGAAGACGGCAACCTCCCTACTTTGCCACATCGGGAGGCGTGATCTGAAATCCGGCCTCGTCGAGCGCCGCCCGGTCCGCCTTTTCCAGGGCGTACGCCGCGAACAGATCCGGCCGCCGCGTCGCGGTGCGGATCAGCGACTGCGTCCGCCGCCACCGCGCGATCCGCCCGTGGTCGCCGGACCGGAGCACCTCCGGCACCTCGTGGCCACGCCAGGACGCCGGCTTGGTGTAAACCGGCGCCTCGAGCAGCCCGGCCGTGTGCGACTCCTCGGTCAGCGAGTCGGCGTTGCCCAGCACGCCGGGCAGCAGCCGGGTGACCGCCTCCAGGATGACGATGACCGCCACCTCGCCACCGAACAGCACGTAGTCGCCGAGCGACACCTCATGCACCGGCATCCGGGTGGCGGCGTCGTCCAGCACCCGCTGATCGATGCCCTCGTACCGCCCGCAGGCGAAGATCATGTGGTGAAGCGACGCGAACTCGTGCGCATCCGCCTGGGTGAACGGCCGGCCGGCGGGCGACGGGACGATCAGCGTCGGCCGCCCCCGGTTCTCCGCACCGGCCGAAGGCCCGGGCGCCGGTAGCGGCACAGCGCCGACGGCGTCCAGCGCAGCGGCCCAGGGCTCCGGCCGCATCACCATGCCCGGCCCGCCACCGTACGGGGTGTCGTCCACCGTCCGGTGCACGTCCGAGGTCCAGCTCCGCAGGTCGTGGATGGCCACGTCGAGCAGCCCGGCGGCCCGCGCCCTGCCGATCAGCGACAGGTCCAGCGGACCGAAGTACTCCGGGAAGATCGAGATGATGTCGACGCGCATCAGATGTCGAGCAGGCCCTCCGGAAGGTCGACGACAACGCGGCCGCCGGCCACGTCCACGGCCAGCACCATCTGCCGGACGAACGGGATCAACGCCGTCCCGCCGCCCGATTTGTCGATGACCAACAAGTCCGAGGCGGGCGAGTGGTCGACCCGGGCCACCGAGCCCAGGTCGGTCCCGTCGACGGAGCAGACGCGTAGCCCGATCAGTTGGTGGTCGTGGAACTCGTCCGGGTCGTCCGGCGCCTCCAGCGACTCGGACTCCACCTGCAATTCCGTGCCGCGCAGCAGCTCGGCCGCGTTGCGATCGTCGACGCCCTCGAACTGGGCGATGATCCGGCCCTGATGCCAGCGGGCGGCCGACAGGGTGAGCTTGCCGGAAGCGGTGGCGAACACCGCTCCCGGCACGAAGCGTTTCTCCGGCTCGTCGGTGCGCACGAACACCAGGACCTCGCCCCGGATGCCGTGCGCCTTCCCGATCTGACCGACGACGAGCAGCATGGAGCAGATCAGTACGCGTCGACGATGTCGACGCGGATGCCGCGCCCGCCGATCGAGCCGATCACCTGACGCAGCGCCTTGGCCGTACGGCCGCCACGCCCGATGACCGTGCCCAGGTCTTCCGGGTGCACCCGGACCTCGAGCCGCTTGCCGCGGCGCGAGTCGATCAGCCGCACCCGGACGTCGTCCGGGTTGTCGACGATGCCCTTGACGAGGTGCTCCAGCGCGGGCCGGAGCGCCCCGTCAGCTCTCGCCGGCGCCGGCACCGTCAGTTTCCTCTGGCTTGGCAGCACCGGCACCGGCCGGGTCCTGAGCGTCGGCGGCCACCGCCTCGCGGTTCGGCTCGGCCGGGTCCACCGCCTTGGCCAGCGCGGGGCGCGCCTCGGCAACCTCCGGCGCGGCCGGCGCCTTACCGGCATCCGGCGCGGCAGCCTTACCGGCATCCGGCGCGGCAGTCTTACCGGCATCCGGCGCGGCAGCCTTACCGGCATCCGGGGCGGCAGCCTTACCGGCGTCCGACGCGGCGGCCCTGGCGGCCTTCTTGGCCGGCTTGGCCGGGGTGTCGGCGACGCCGGCGGCGGCCTTGGCCTCGGCCTCGTACACCGCGGTGCGGTCCGCCTTGGCCTCCTTGACCTTCAGCGGCGGCGGCGCGGGCAGGCCCTTGAACTGCTGCCAGTCACCGGTCTTCTCGAGGATGCGCTGCACGGCCTCGCTGGGCTGGGCGCCGACCGAGAGCCAGTACTGCACGCGCTCGGACTTGACCTGGATCAGCGAGGGCTCTTCCTTCGGGTGGTAAATGCCGACGTACTCGATCGCGCGCCCGTCCCGCTTGGTGCGCGAGTCGGCGACGACGATGCGGTACTGCGGGTTGCGGATCTTGCCCATCCGCAGGAGCCGGATCTTTACGGCCACGGTTTTCTTCGCTCCTGATGACTACGTGGGTGAGCCGCCGGAACCCACGTGGGGATGCGGGACCGATGTCTCGTGGACGGCCGCGTTCAGGGTTAGAGGGCGCCGAGCGCAGCCGAATACCAGCGACCCATTCTGCCAGAAGGATGTGAGGGCTCCCAATCCACCCCTTACCCAAGATGTCGTAGCCGGCTGCGCGGTCCCGGACCGTCGCTCCCGCCGAGGGCCGTTCCGGCGGCCGAACGCTGCGCTGTCGGCCGTCCTCGCTGCCATGTGCGTGAGTGGCTGGGCTCGTCCGCTGCGCGGACGAAAGCGGCGTGGGTCACGCCTGGCGCGCGGCGGGGCGGTCCCAGCCGGGCGGCATGTCGGTCGGGGTCTGCCAGGACGGGTCCGGGACGAAGTCGGTCCAGGTGCCGTCGAAGGGGAAGTCGCCGGCCTCGATCAGCTTCACCACCCGGCGGCCCTCGGCGCGGACCGCCTGCTCGTCCGGGACCCAGTAGTGCTCCGGGATGGCCAGCCGCTCGGTGAACTCGTCCTCGTCCTTCCACTCCCAGGTACGGTCCGGCCGGACCACGATGTCCAGATCCTGGTCGACGATGTCGACCCCGGCCACCGCGCCGTCGTCCCAGCGTGCGGCACGTTCCTCGAGGTTGACGTACCAGCTGGCGAACCGGCCGTGGTCATCCCAGAAGAACCACACCGAGTGATCGGCCTCGGGTGGGAAGAACAGCAGGATGCCCGGCCCCTGCCAGGCACCGGGCACCATTCGGTGGCTCAGCGTCACCCATTCGCGGAACGGCATGCCGCGGGCCCCCCGGCCGTCGGAGGTCACCTCGTTCATCGCCGGGGTGCCGCGGGCCATCCAGAGCAGCAGGCCCAGGTCGGTGTCGGCGACCACCCGGACCGGGCGGACGAAGGCCAGCCGGCCACGCCGGGTGTTGCGGTGCAGGATCACCCGGCCCGGAGCGAACCGCATCAGTACGCGCGGGCCAGGATCGCGACCAGGTCGGGCTCGCCGTCGGAGTCCGGCATCGAGCCGTCCGGGCGGGCCAGGCAGCGTACCGTCACCGCCTTGCCGTTGGCCTCGGCCTCGCCCTCCGCGCCGACCGCCGACCAGGGCACCCGGGCCCAGCCGGTCTGCGCCGCCTCGATCGCGTCGCCGAGCGTGGCCACGTCGACGGTGTTCTGCTCGCGGAAGGCCAGCGAGTCGTCGTAGAGGCGCTGCTGGTCGGCGGTGAGCGCGCCGGTCACCTCGTCGAGCACACCGGCCAGCGGAACCGGCGACTTGCTGCCGTCGATCCGCCGGGCCACCACCACGTTGCCGGTGGCCAGGTCGCGCGGTCCCACCTCGATCCGGATCGGGATGCCCTGCAGCTCCGCGTCCACCGCGCGACGGCCGAACGGCACGTCGGCGCGGTCGTCGAGCTTCACCCGTACGCCGGCAGCCTTGAGCTCGTCGCGCAGCTTGGCCGCCGCCTCCAGCACACCCTCGCCGGCCTTGACCACCATCACCTGCACCTGCGTCGGCGCCAGCCGCGGCGGCAGCCGCAGGCCGTTGTCGTCGCCGTGGGTCATGATCAGGCCGCCGATCATCCGGGTGGTGCTGCCCCAGGAGGTCGTCCAGGCGTGCTCGAGCGCGCCGGCCTGCGACGAGTAGGTGATGTCGAACGCCTTGGCGAAGTTCTGGCCCAGCTCGTGCGAGGTGCCCATCTGCAGGGCTTTGGCGTCGCCCATCATGCCTTCGAGGGTCATCGTGTTGGTGGCGCCGGCGAACCGCTCCCCCTTGGTCTTACGGCCCGGCACCACCGGCATGGCCAGCAGCTCCACCATGAAGTCCTGATAGACCTCGTGCAGGATCTTGCGGGCGTACGCGGCGGCGTCTGCCTCGGTGGCGTGCGCGGTGTGGCCCTCCTGCCAGAGGAACTCGGTGGTCCGCAGGAACGTGCGCGGGCGCATCTCCCAGCGCACCACGTTGGCCCACTGGTTCAGCAGCAACGGCAGATCACGGTACGAGTCCACCCACTTGGCCATGAACTCGCCGAAGATCGTCTCGCTGGTCGGGCGCACCACGATCGGCTCGGCCAGCTGCTTGCCGCCGGCGTGCGTGACCACGGCCAGTTCCGGCGAGAAACCCTCCACGTGCTGGGCCTCGCGGCGCAGGTAGCTCTCCGGGATGAACAGCGGGAAGTAGGCGTTCTCCGCGCCGGCCTCCTTGATCCGGTTGTCCATCTCGGACTGCATGCGTTCCCAGATGGCGTAGCCGGCCGGTCGGATGACCATCGTCCCGCGCACCGGTCCGTTGTCGGCCAGTTGCGCCTTGGCGATCAGGTCCTGGTACCAGCGGGGGAAGTCCTCCGCACGGGGAGTGAGCACGCGAGCCATGAGGTGGAATCCTAACCGGGGTTATCGGACGACCTGTCCCCGGAGCACGATCCGCTGTGGTTGCCGGACCACGCGCAGATCCGCCCGGGGATCCGCGGGATAGACCACCAGGTCGGCCAGCCCGCCCTCGACCAGCCCGGCGAATCCCAGCCACTCCCTGGCCCGCCAGGACGCGCTGGCCAGCACGTCGACCGCCGGGATGCCGGCCGCGTGCAGCAGCAGCATCTCCTCGGCGGCCAGGCCGTGCCGGACCCCGCCGCCGGCGTCGGTGCCCACATAGATCGGTACGCCGGCCTCGTGCGCGGCGGCCACCACGCCGGGGAACCGGTCACGCAGCGCGAGCATGTGGTCGGCGTACCCGGCGAACCGGGCGCGCGCCCGCTCCGCGATGTCGCCGAAGGTCCGGATGTTGATCATCGTGGGCACGAGCGCGGTGCCCCGCCGGGCCATCTCGTCGATCAGATCCAGCGACAGCCCGGTGCCGTGCTCGACCGAGTCGACGCCGGCCCGGACCATGATGTCCACGCCTTCTTCGGAGAACGTGTGCACCGCCGCCCGTGCGCCGGCCGCGTGCGCCGCTTCCACCGCGGCGGCCATCGTCGCCGCGTCCCAGGACGGCGCCAGATCCCCGACCGACCGGTCGATCCAGTCCCCCACGATCTTCACCCACCCGGTGCCCGCCTTCGCCTGCGCGGTCACCGTCGCGGCCACGTCGGCCGCGTCCACCTCGATGCCGATGTCCCGCAGGTACCGCTTCGGCGGCGCGACGTGCCGGCCGGCCCGGGCCAGGCGCGGGATCCCCGGCTCGTCGTCCAGCTCCGGATAGGGGTACGGCGATCCGGCGTCCCGCAGCGCCAGCACGCCGGCGTCCCGGTCGGTGTGGGCCAGCTCCCGGGCCTGGTCGAGGCTCTCGATCGGCTTGGCACCGTAGGCGATCCCGAGGTGGCAGTGGGCGTCCACCAGACCCGGCACGATCCATCCGCCGTCGCTGATGGTTTCGGCGTCCCGCACCGGCTCGAGGGTGACCCGGTCGCCGACCAGCCACAGATCGCGCATCTCGTCGTCGGGCAACACGGTGCCGCGCACATGCAATGCCATGCGTCGTTCCTACCCGATCGCGTGTCAGTCCTTCGACCGGGCATTGTCCCGGACCTGATTGCGCCGCTCGGTCCACGCGGGGAGATTGAGCGTGACCTCCCAGGGGTCGTCTAGGGTGACCAGACCATCCGTTTCGAAGCTGGAGTGGTAGTCGCCGTCGTCGCCCAGCTGGAATCGGGTGAGCGTGACCCGCTCCGGCGTCGGATCGATGACCCCTTCGGAAGGTCTGCCAGGTCGTCGACGGTCCAGTCCTGCCGGTCCGGCAGATGCGGCGCCGCGGTCATCCGGTCCTCCTCGGGGGATGTCACCCGACTACCTGACTCACGTCTATGGGCGCTGCCCCGGTTCAGCCCTGGTCGTCGCGCTTCGGGTTCGGGTTGGAGAGCTTGTTGAAGTCGAGCTTGGGCAGCTTGAACCCCGGCGGCAGCCCCTGCGCGCCGTCCCCCGCCAGCGCCGTCGGGTCGAACCCCGCGGGCAGCTGCGGGACGCCGCCGCCACCGGGGAAGCCGGCCGCCCGGGGACGGTTGCCGCCCTTCGTACCCTTGCGCTTGTTCTTCGGGCTCTTGGTCGCCTTGCGCCGGCCCGCGCCGGGCAGGCCCATCATGCCGCCCATCTGCTTCATCATCTTCTGCGCCTCGGCGAAGCGGTTGAGCAGCTGGTTGACGTCCATCACGGTGACCCCGGAGCCGCCCGCGATGCGGGCCCGGCGGGAGCCGTTGATGATCTTCGGGTTGGTCCGTTCGGCCGGGGTCATCGAGCGGATGATCGCGGTGACCCGGTCGAAGTGCTTGTCGTCCAGCTCGGCCAGCTGGTCCTTCATCTGGCCCATGCCGGGCATCATGCCGAGGAGGTTGGCGATCGGGCCCATCCGGCGGACCGCGATCAGCTGGTCCAGGAAGTCCTCCAGGGTGAACTGCTCGCCGCCGAGCAGCTTGGCGGTCATCTTCTCCTTCTGATCCTCGTCGAAGGCCTGTTCGGCCTGTTCGATGAGGGTCAGCACGTCGCCCATGCCGAGGATCCGGCTGGCCATCCGGTCCGGGTGGAAGACGTCGAAGTCCTCCAGCTTCTCGCCGGTGGACGCGAACAGGATCGGCTCGCCGGTGACCTGGCGGACGGACAGCGCCGCGCCGCCGCGGGCGTCGCCGTCGAGCTTGGCGAGCACCACGCCGGTGATGCCGACGCCATCGCGGAAGGCCTCAGCGGTGGTCACCGCGTCCTGGCCGACCATCGCGTCGATGACGAAGATCACCTCGTCCGGGTCGACCGCGTCCCGGATGTCGCGGGCCTGCTGCATCATCTCGGCGTCGATGCCCAGTCGGCCGGCGGTGTCGACGATGACGATGTCCTTGGCGGCGCGCCGGGCGTGGTCGATCGAGTCGCGGGCCACCCGCACCGGGTCACCCACGCCGTTGCCCGGCTGCGGGGCGTAGATGTCCACCCCGGCCCGGCCGGCCAGCACCTGGAGCTGGTTGACCGCGTTCGGCCGCTGCAGGTCGGCCGCGACCAGCAGCGGCTGGTGGCCCTGCGCGGCGAGCCAGCGGGCCAGCTTGCCGGCCAGCGTCGTCTTGCCGGAGCCCTGCAGGCCGGCGAGCATGATCACGGTCGGCGGCTGCTTGGCGAACTGCAGGCGCCGCCCGTCGCCGCCGAGGGTGACGGTGAGCTCCTCGTTGACGATCTTGATGACCTGCTGGGCCGGGGTGAGGCTCTGGGCCACCTCCTCGCCCACCGCCCGGACCCGGATCCGCTCGACCAGGTCGCGCACGACCTGGAAGGCGACGTCGGCCTCGAGCAGGGCGACGCGGATCTCCTTCAGGACCTCGTCGACGTCGGCCTCGGAGAGCTTGCCCCGGCCCCGGAGGCGCTTGAGGATCCCGTCGAAGCGGTCAGAGA
>DASSAL010000049.1:0-30373 GCA_035685405.1 Actinoplanes sp.
CGGCTGATACGCCTCGGCGGCGTCCCGCAGCCGGGTCCGGACCCGGTCGGGGTTCACAACCCCTCCAGGGCGGGGACCAGACCACCGGAGCGCGCTCCGGCGCTGTCCCGCAGCAGCGCGGCGAGTTGGTCGGCGCCGCGCGAGGTCTGGCTCTTCACCGTGCCGACCGAGATGCCCAGGATCTCGGCGACCTCCCGTTCCGGGACATCGAACGCGTACCGCAGCACCACACACTCGCGCCGGCGCAGCGGCAGCCGGCGCAGGGCGTCCCGGACGTCCATCACGGCCGGCACGTCCGGGTCGCGGAACTCCTCGGAGAACAGTCGGCCGAGCAGGGCGAGCCGCTCGCGGCGCTGCCGCCGGATCCAGTTGCGGGCCAGATTGGCCAGCACACCCCGGGCGTACGCCAGCGGGTTGTCCGCGGCCTGCACCCGCCGCCAATGCCGCCAGATCTCCACCAGCGCATCCGCGGCCAGGTCGTCGGCGGCGTTCGGGTCCCCGGTGATCAGATAGGCGAGCCGGGCCAGATGGGCATGGTGCTGCTCGAAGAACGCCTGGTAGGCGCGCTCCCGATCGGCACTGGTGGCCATCCGCGCTCCTTGGTCGGCTCCGGCCTGCCGGGGTTCGTGGTCGCCGGGCGGCGAAAGGTTGCCCGCCGGCCCGGGCAACTTTCTTCCGCCGCACCACCACATACGGTCGTGACCCGTCCCGCCGTTCAGATTGCGGTGGTCGCCGATGCGGCGCCGCTGCGCACCCGCCTCAGCTCCGCCCCCGGCAGTGCGGCCGTGGCCGCCCGGCTCGCCGACGCGGCGGTGGCCGACACGCTGCACGCGGCCGTGGCCACGCCGGCCACCGTCATCACCGGGTGCCGCTGGCCCGGCCGGCGCCGGCCCGGCCTCGTGCTGCGCACCGAAACGCCGCAGGTGACACCGGCGTTGCTGGTCCAGGCGATGGATCTGGCCGGCCGCTACGACGCGGTGCTGGGCCCGACCAGCGGCGGCGGCTGGTGGGTGTTCGGCCTGCGCGATTCCCGGTCCGCCGACCGGCTGGGCCCGGTGCCGGACTCGTTCGCGGAGCTCGGCCTGGCCGCGTTGCGCGCCGGCCTGCGCATCGCGATGCTGCCGGAACTGCGATCGCTGGAGTCACCGGCGGACGTGCCGGCGGTGGCCCGGGACTGCGCGCCGGACAGCAACTTCGCGGTGGGCGCGGCCCGGTTGGCCAGGGTCCCGGCCGACCGGTAGCCGACAACCGGGTAGAAATTGCCGGACCCGGTGACGATGCTGTCGGCATGGCAGTGACCTTCGATCGGCAGCGGGCATCCGGCAGCGCCGAGATGCTGCGCGCCAAGCGGCTTCAGCTGTCCGATCTGGCGGTGCCGCCGGGGCGCGGGTGGGCGCCGCTGCAGGACGCGATGAACCAGTGCCTCGCCGAGCACCCGCGATCCATCGGGGACGTCATCGACACGCTCTGCAACGTGCAGTCGATCCTGGACGATCTGCCGCCCAGCCGGGCGACCAACCGGGTGGCCTCGTTCAACGACCTCTACCTGACGATCACCCGCCGGGTCGACCATGCGCTGGTCTCCGACGCCACCGACCGCGACTTCCTGGAGCTGCTCGACATCGAGTTCGCCAAGCGGTATTTCGACGCGCTGCGGCTGTGGAACGACGACGACGAGGCCACCCCGGACGTCTGGGAGGTGCTCTTCAAACGGGCCGGCGACCAGCAGATGAGCCAGCTGATAGCGGCCATGCTGGGCGTCAACGCACACATCAACCACGACCTGTCGCTGGCGCTGGTGGCCACCTGGCTGGAGACCGGGCCGCCGGAGACCGACCGGGTCCACCACGACTACCTGCTGGTCAACCAGATCTTCTACGAGGAGATCCCGCCGCTGCGGCGCAGCTATTCCACCGACTGGCAGCTGGCCCTCGACGGGTTCGTCGGCGGCCTGGACGACTGGAGTCAGCGCATCCTGGTCACGGTGACCCGGGCGCGCGCCTGGGACCAGGCCCGGGAGCTGTGGCGGATCCGGCACGACCCGGACGACTTCGAGCAGGCCCGGCTGACCATGGACCGGATGGCCTCGGTGCTGGCCGAAGGCGTGATCGCCGGTGATCGGCTGATGAACGCGTTCGGCGACTTCGCCGAGGACTGTACGGAGCTGCTCGACCGGCTCCGGCGCCGGCAGCGGGAACGGGCCGGTCCGGAGCCGGCTTGCACCTAGGTTCGCCGGTCGGTCCGTGCGCACGGTGACCCTCGGTCTTTGAGCAAATGCTCGCCATCGGCCGCCCCGCGCGGAATGATCGGGGCCGTGGACACCACGAAGATCCTGCTCTCCGAGGCGGAGATGCCCCGCCGCTGGTACAACGTCGTCGCCGACCTCCCGGCACCGCCACCGCCGGTGCTGCACCCCGGCACGCTGCAACCGGTCGGCCCGGACGACCTCGCGCCCTTGTTCCCGATGGCGCTGATCGAGCAGGAGGTGACCCCGGACCGGTACGTCGACATCCCGGGCGAGGTGCTCGACGTCTACCGGCTCTGGCGGCCGTCGCCGCTGTACCGGGCGCACCGGCTGGAACGCGCGCTCGGCACCCCGGCGCGGATCTACTACAAGTACGAGGGAGTCTCGCCGGCCGGGTCGCACAAGCCGAACACCGCAGTGCCGCAGGCGTACTACAACGCCGCGGCCGGCACCCGCCGGCTGACCACCGAGACCGGCGCCGGGCAGTGGGGCACGGCACTGGCGTTCGCCGGCGCCCAGTTCGGTTTGACCACGGAGATCTGGCAGGTCCGGGCGTCGTACGACCAGAAGCCGTACCGGAAGCTCATGATCGAGACGTTCGGCGGGACCATCCACCCGTCCCCGTCCGACCTGACCGAGGCCGGCCGCCGGGTGCTGGCCACCGACCCGGACTCCCCCGACTCGCTGGGCATCGCCATCAGCGAGGCGGTCGAGGTGGCCGTCCAGCACGCCGACACCAACTACGCGCTGGGCAGCGTGCTCAACCACGTGCTGCTGCACCAGACGATCATCGGTGAGGAGGCGTTGCTGCAGCTGGCCAAGGTCGACGAGCGCCCGGACGTGATCGTCGGCTGCACCGGTGGTGGATCGAACTTCGCCGGCCTGGCGTTCCCGTTCCTGCGGGAGAAGCTGGCCGGCACGATGTCGCCGGTCATCCGTGCGGTGGAGCCGGCCGCCTGCCCGTCGCTGACCAAAGGCCGGTATGCGTACGACTTCGGAGACACCGCCGGCATGACCCCGCTGATGAAGATGCACACCCTGGGCCACGACTTCATCCCGGACCCGATTCACGCCGGCGGCCTGCGCTACCACGGCATGTCGCCGCTCATCTCGCACGTCTACGAGCTGGGCCTGATCGAGGCCGTGGCCAAGACCCAGCGGGAGTGCTTCTCCGCCGGCGTGCAGTTCGCCCGGGCCGAGGGGATCATTCCGGCGCCGGAGCCGACGCACGCGCTGGCCGCCTGCGTCGAGGAGGCGCTGCGCTGCCGGGAGACCGGCGAGCCGAAGGTGATCCTTACCGCGCTGTGCGGCCACGGCCTGCTCGATCTGCCCGCCTATGGCCACTTCCTGGCCGGCGACATGGCGGACCGGGAGCTGTCCGAGGACGCCGTTGCCGCGGCAATGGCCTCGCTGCCTGTTGTGACCGGATAAGATACTTTCGTCCGATCCACCGCGACACCCGGGGATGCGCAATGACTGGTCGGCGCGTGGCCGCCGCCGCGATGACGGCTGTGATTGTGCTGACCGCAACGCCGGCAATCGCCGGCGCAGCGGCCAGCCGCCTGGTCGCGAGCTGGCGGATGGACGAGCCGGCCGGCGCCCGCCAGATGATGGACAGCAGCGGGCGCGGGGTGCGCGGGACGATCGGCCGTGAGGTGGACACCGGCGTACGGATCAACGGCGCGCTCGGCTACCGCTTCGAGCGGCTGCCACCGGACACCCCGCCGACCCATCCCGGGCACCTGGTCACCGTGCCGGACCGGTCCGACCTCGACCCGGGCAACCGCACCTACGCGGTCACCCTACGGCTGCGCACCACGCACAAGTTCGGCAACATCGTGCAGAAGGGCCAGGCCAAGGCGTCCGGCGGCAACTACAAGCTGCAGATCCCGAACGGGATCGTGCAGTGCCTGTTCCGCGGCTCCAAGGGTTCCCGGCAGGTGTCGGCGCCGCGCCGGATCAACGACGGCGCGTGGCACACGGTGCGGTGCGAACGCCACAGCACCGGCCTGACGCTGGCCATCGACGGGGTCACGGTGGCCCGCGTGTCCGGGTGGACCGGCACCATCGCGAACTCGTGGCCGGTGACCATCGGCGGCAAGCGCGACTGCGACCAGGTCAAGGTGGGCTGCGACTACTACGCCGGTGACCTGGACTGGGTCAAGATCACGGCGGGTTAGCGGCTCAGCGGGCGGAGGTGGTGGCGCGGACCCAGGGCAGCGCCAACCGCTCGATCACCACCAACGCGTAGTACAGCACGACGCTGACCACGGCCAGCAGCACGATGGCCGCGAACGCCGACGCGGTGTCCGCCTGGCCGCTGGTCTGCACGATGATCATGCCGAGGCCGGACTCGCCGTACTGCATCTCGCCGACCACCACACCGATCACCGCGAGCGGCATGGCGATCTTGAAGCCGACGAAGATCTGCGGCAGCGCGGCCGGCAGCCGGATCCACCGGAACAGCTGCCCGCGGGTGGCATCCATGGACCGGGCCAGCTCGGCCAGGTCGGACGGCGTCGAGGTGAGCCCGGCCGCGGTGGACAGCACGATCGGGAAGAAGCACACCATGAAGGCCATGGCCAGCACCGGCATCCGGCCGTAGCCGAGCCAGATCAGCAGGAGCGGGGCGAGCGCCACCTTGGGCACCGCGTTGAACGCCACGAGCAGCGGCTGGACCATCCGCTCGACCGGCCGCGACGCCGCGATCGCGGCGCCGATCAGCACACCCACCAGCACCGAGAAGCCGAACCCGATCATCACCGCGGTGGCCGTGCTCCAGGTCTGCACGAGCATCTCGGCGCGCAGCGCGAGGAACGCGGAAACCACCTCGCCGGGGGACGGCAGGATGATCGTCTGCACCTGGAAGACGGCGGTGACCGCCCACCACAGGGCGACCGCGAGCAGCACTCCGACCACCGGCAGGACGGCACCGGAGACCGAGCCGCGGCGCCGGACGGCCGGATCGGTCGTGGCCGGCCCGGGGGCGGCTGCGAGATCAGTTGCCATGTGGTCGCTGTCCCTGGTTGTGGTGGCGCGCGGCCCCGCGGGAGGACGGGACCGGCGCGCCGCTCGGGTGGAGCTCAGGAGGTGGGCACCAGACCGAAGTCGATGACCTTCTCCGGGGTCAGGCCCGGCTCGATCTGGCCGGAGGCCTGCAGCAGCGCGATGCTCCGGGCCACCCGGCCACTCTCCAGCGCGCCCACCGGCAGGCCGGCCGCCTCGGACCGGACGAACGGCTCCATCAGGGTCAGCTCGGCGGCGGCCGCCTGCGGGTTGGCCGTCGGCACGTACTTCTTCAGCACGTCACCGGCCTCCGCGGGCTTGGTGATCGAGTCCTCCAGGCCCTTCAGCAGCGCCTCGGTGAACTTCTTGGTCTTGTCCGGATTGGACTTGGCGTACGACGCCGAGGTGACCAGCACGTTGCCGTAGAGGTCCTGCAGGTAGTCGCTGTACGGCAGGACCACCGCCTTCTTGCCCTTGGCGATGAACTCCACGGTGGGCTTGCCGACCACGAACTGCCCGATGCCGGCCGTCTTGCCCGAGGCCAGCGTGCCCATCAGCGTCTGCGGTGTGCCGTTCTGCCAGGTCACCTTGGTGTAGTCGATCTTGGCGGCCTTGGCGTACGTCGGGAACAGGTTGCGCACCACCGAGCTGGGCGAGTCGGTCAGCGTCTTGCCCTCGAGGTCCTTGGCCGTGGCGATGCCGTTGCCCTCCAGCGAGATGATCGCCGCCATGGTGCGCTGCTGGATGCCGGCGACGGCGGCGAAGCCGGTGATCGCGCCGTCCTTCTTGCCGGCCGCCAGCAGCAGGCCGGTCAGGTCCAGCGGGGTGAACTGCGCCTGGCCGCCGACCACGGCCTTGAGGTTGTCGAGGGTGCCGCTGCCAGGCTTGATGTCCACGTCGAACCCGGCGTCCTGGAAGTAGCCCTTCTCCTTTGCCACATACGCGTACGCGTCCCGGCCGAAGGTGCCGAACGACGTCAGGTAGGTGATCTTCTCCAGCGACTGTTCGCTCCCGGACGCCGGCTCCGAGTCATCGCTGCAACCGGCTGCCGAGACGAGCGTCGTGACGGCGGCTATGGTCGCGAGAGCGCGGGTGAACGTTCTTCTGTGCACCGTTTTCCTTCCCAACCGGTGGGGATGAGTTCAAGGCTATGGATGGTCTCGCCGAGCTAGCGTAGGGTAGATCGAGACGATCTTCGATGGCAGGTTGGCCACGGCACCTTTGTGGACCGCGTACGACCGGACCTCGAGTCCGGGTAGGATCATCGCTCACACCCGTCGATCTCCATGGCGGCGCCCCCGCCCGCAACGAATCCGTGATGGTGTATGCGCATATCACTCTTCGTCGAACCGCATCGCGGCGCCACCTATGACGACCAGCTGCGGCTGGCCCGGCACGCCGAGGCGGCCGGCTTCGAGGGTTTCCTGCGCGCCGACCACTACCAGTCGATGGGCGCCGACCTGGGCCTGCCCGGCCCGACCGACGCCTGGATCACGCTGGCCGGGCTGGCGCGCGAGACCTCCCGGATCCGGCTCGGCACGCTGGTCAACGCCGCGACGTTCCGGCTGCCCGGCCCGCTGGCCATCATGGTCGCTCAGGTGGACGCGATGAGCGGCGGCCGGATCGATCTGGGCATGGGCGCCGGCTGGCTGGAGCGGGAACACACGTCGTACGGGATTCCGTTCCCACCACTCGCCGAACGCCTCGACCGGATGCACGAACAACTGGAAATCATCACCGGATTGTGGCGGACCCCGATCGGCGAGCGTTTCAATTACGTCGGCAAACATTACACATTGGCCGGTGCCCCGGCGTTGCCGAAACCGCTGCAGAAGCCCGGTCCGCCGATCATCGTGGGGGGTCGCGGGCCACGCCGCACGCCGGAAATCGCCGGTCGTTTCGCCGACGAATTCAACATGCCGTTCAAAACTGTTGCGGAAACCGCGGCGGCGTTCGACCGGGTCCGGGCCGCCGCCGCCCGGCACGGCCGGGACGTCGCCCTGTCGGCCGGTGTGGTGGTCGCCATCGGACGCACCCGCGACGAGGCGGAACGGCGGGCCGCCCCGCTGCACGTGCCGAGCGCACTGCCGCCGGAGGACCCGGTGGTCGGCGGCCCCGAGGTGCTCGTCGAGCGGATCCACGAGATGGCCGCGATCGGGGCCACCCGGCTCCACCTGCGGGTGATCGACATGTCTGATTTAGATCACCTTGACCTGATCGCCGAAAGGGTACTGCCATACGCGTCCGCCTGATGACCGACCGTATGCTGCGAGCCATGTCGCTGATCTTGCCGGACCGCCTACAGGAGCTCCTCGACGCCGAGTTCCCCCGGTTCTCCGAGGCCGAGATGGCCGCCCGGCACGACCGGGTCGCCGACCTGCTCGCCGAGGCCGGCTGCCGGCACCTGCTCGTCTACGGGGCGAACCGGTCCGGCTCCGGCGTTCAGTGGCTGACCCGCTGGCCGGTCACCGCCGAGGCCGCGGTGATCGTCACCCCGGGCCGGCCGGACGCCCTGGTCGTCCAGCACTACAACCATCTGCCGCTGGCTCGCCGGCTGGCCACCGAGGCCGAGGTGGGCTGGCAACCGTCCACCGTCGCGGCGGCGATCGCCGAACTCGACCGGCGCGGCGCCGGGCCGGACTCGGTGGCCTGGGCCGGGCCGCTGGGCGTCGCGGCGCACCGGGCGCTGGCCGACCGCTTCGGCACGCCGGCGGATCTGAACCGGGCGTTCACCCGGCTGCGCCAGATCAAGAGCGCCGAGGAGCTGGACTGGCTGCGGCTGGGTGCATACTTCAGCGACCTGGGCATGGCCGCCCTGCGCGACGGTGTCCGGCCCGGGCTGACCGAACGGGAGCTGGGTGACCTGGTCGAGCGTTCGTACGTGTCGCAGGGCGCGGTCAACGGCATCCACTACTTCGGCGTCACCGGCATGGACGCGCCCGAGATCGGCGTGCCGGCGCAATATCCGTCCACCCGCCGGGTCGGCCCGCGGGACGTGGTGTTCGCCGAGATCACCGCGATGTTCTGGGACTACGGCGGCCAGGTGCTGCGCACGTTCGCGCTGGGCGACCCGCCGCCGCTCTACAACGAACTGCACGCGGTGGCCGACGCGGCGTACGACGCGATCACCGCGGTGCTGCGCGACGGCACCACGCCGGCCGAGGTGATCGCCGCGGCCGGCGTGATCGAGGACGCCGGCTTCACCACCATCGACGACCTGGTGCACGGGTACGGCGGCGGTTACCTCCCGCCGGTGCTCGGCTCGGCGAGCCGCCCGGCCGGGCCGGTTCCGGACGAGCCGTTCCGGGCCGGGATGACGGTGGTGGTACAGCCCAACGTCACGACGGCGGACGGGCGGGCCGGCGTCCAGACCGGCGACCTGGTTCTGATTACCGAGATCGGCGTGGAGACCCTGCACCGGATGCCGCGCGGACTATCGGTTCTGCGACCCTGATAGATCACCGTATGTCGATAGGGTGTGGCCATGACAGCCATGCCCGTGGTCCGTGGCCTGCCCGTCGTCGGCAGCGCGCTGGAGATGGCGCGCGACCCGGCGGCCTTTTTCGTCACCAACTTCCGCCGGCACGGCCCGGTGTTCCGGGTACGGGTGCTGAACCGGAGCCATCCGGTGCTGGCCGGCCCGGAGGCAGCCACCTTCCTCGGCACCGCTGCGGGGCGGGACAGCCTGCGGTCCAAGGAGTTCTGGCAGGGCCTGGTCGACGAGTACGGCGCCAACCGGACGATCCTCGGCGAGGACGGCGCGTCGCACCGCGAGCTGCGTGACATCATGCGACGCGGCTACTCCCGCGACGCGATCAAGGACCGGCTGGCGGAGCTGGTCGAGATCACCGACCGGGCGATCGACCGGGACTGGGCCGCCGGCGCCCGGGTGCCGGTCGTCCGAGCGCTGCAGAACATGGTGACCGATCAGCTGGGCCAACTGCTCACCGGCTCGGCCCGGCCGGAGTACGTGGGTGACATCCGGATCAGCACCCAGTACACGCTCAATGTCCTGGTCACCCGCCAGTGGCCGAGGATCCTGCTGTGGGATCCCCGATATCGCCGTGCCAAGCGGCGGGTGTTCGAGCTGAGCGAGACGTTGGCCGCGCATCACCGGCCGGGCGCCGGCGACTTGATCGACGACGTGATGCAGGCCCATCGCGACCGCCCGGCAGTGATGCCGGCTGCCGATCTGCCGATCACCCTGACCGGCCCCTTCGTCGCGGGTCTGGACACCGTGGCCAGCACCACGGCCGCCGTTGTGTACGAGGTCCTGCGGGATCCCGATGTGCTGGCCCGGGTGCGGGCCGACGCCGACGCCCTGTTCGCCGACGGCACCGCCATCACCGAGCGGGACCTGCGTGGCCTGACCGCCCTGCACGGCGCGCTGCTGGAGACGATGCGGCTGCATCCGATCGCGGTGACCCAGATGCGGACGGCGACTCGCGACTTCGAGTTCGCGGGCCACCGCATTGCCGCCGGTGAGACGGTGTTCGTGGCGACCAGCGTCCCGCACTTCCTCGACGAGTTCTTCCCCGACCCGGCCAGGTTCGACATCGACCGGTACGAGAAGCCGCGGGCCGAGCACCTGCAGCCGGGCGCGTACTCACCGTACGGCCGGGGCCAGCATGTCTGTCTCGGCAAGACGCTCGCCGACGTCCAGATGACGGTCCTGCTGGCCCGGCTGCTGCACCGCCTCGATCTGCGGCTGGACCCGCCCGGCTACCGGCTGGCGAAGCGGACCGCCCCGGTGCCCGGTCCGGCGCTGTCGTTCCGCGTGCGCGTGACAGCGCACCGGCACTGAATCCGGCCGCCGCAACGAGACGTGCCGAACCGGGCCGGCGTACGGCTCAGACCGAGGCCGGAACCGGCTCCGCCCGCTCGTCGATCTCCCGCCGCAACCCCTCGCCCTCGATGTCGACGTCGGGCAGCACCCGGTCCAGCCGGCGCGGCAACCACCAGGCGCCGTGGCCGAGCAGCGACATCACCGCCGGCACGATGGTCATCCGCACCACGAACGCGTCGATCGCCACCCCGATCGCCAGGGCGAAGCCGACCGACTTGATGATCGGGTCCTCGATCAGCACGACGCCGCCGAACACGCTGATCATGATGAGCGCGGCCGCGGTGACCACCCGGGCGCCGTGGCCCGTGCCGTTGATCGTCGCCACCCGCGGCGGGTCACCGTGCACGTAGTCCTCGCGCATCCGGGACACCAGGAACACCTCGTAGTCCATGGCCAGGCCGAACAGGATGCCGATCAGCAGGATCGGCAGGAAGCTGATCAGCGGTCCGGGGGTGGCGACGCCGACCAGGCCGGCCAGGTTGCCCTCCTGGAAGATCCACACGGTGATGCCGAAGGTGGCGCCGACGGTGAGCAGGAAGCCCAGCGCGGCCTTGAGCGGCACCAGGATGGACCGGAAGACCAGCATCAGCAACAGCACCGACAGGCCCACGACCAGGATCAGATAGATCGGCAGGGCGTCGGACAGCTTCTCCGACACGTCGATGCCGATCGCGGTCTGACCGGTCAGCGACACGTCGGCGCCGGCCACGTCCGCGGTCCGGTCGCGGACGTCGTGCACCAGCGTCCCGGTGGACGCCGCGGTCGGGCCGTCCGCCGGAATGATGCCGAGCAACGCGGTCCGCTGGTCCCGGCTGAGATTGGGCGGGGTGACGGCGATCAGGTTCGGCGTGCCCTGCAGGGCCTGGATGACCTGCTGCACGGCGGCCGCGGTGGTCGCCGGCGAGTCGCCGGAGACCACTAGCGCGAGGCGGCCGGTGAAGCCCGGCCCGAACCCCTCGCTGATCAGGTCGGCGGCCTCGCGGGCCGGCGTACCCTCGGCGCCCGCCCCGGCGTCGGGGAGCGCGAGACGCATGTCGGCGGCCGGCAGCGCCAGCGCGCCGAGGCCCAGGATTCCGACCAGGATCACCGGTACGCGCAGCCGGACCATCAGGCGCGCCCAGCGGAAGCCGAAGCCCTCCTTGTCCCGCAGGCGCGCGGCGCCGCCGATGCGCAGCTTGCGGGGCAGCACCCGGGTGCCGGCGAACCCGAGCAGCGCCGGCAGCAGGGTGACGGCGACCAGCACCGCCACCCCCACGGTGCCGGCGGCGGCCAGGCCCATCGCGGTCAGGAACGGGATCCGCACCACCGACAAGCCGGCCAACGCGATGATGACCGTGATGCCGGCGAACACCACCGCGGATCCGGCGGTGCCCACCGCGCGGGCCGCGGCCTCCTCCGGTTCCAGTCCCTCGGCCAGATGCTGGCGGTGCCGGGAGCCGATGAACAGCGAGTAGTCGATGCCCACCGCCAGGCCCAGCATCAGGGCCAGCACCGGGGTGGTGCTGTTCAGGGTGATGACGCTGCTGAGCGCGAACAGGCCGGCCATGCCGGCGCCGACGCCGATGAGCGCGTTGAGCATGGTCATTCCGGCGGCGACCAGGGAACCGAAGGTGACCAGCAGGACCACCAGCGCGACCAGCACGCCGATGCTCTCCTGGCTGCCCAGCTCCGGCTCGCTGTTCATCACCTCGCCGCCGTGCTCGACCCGCAGGCCGGCGGACTCCGCGGCGGCGCCGGTCCGCTCGTACGCGGTGCGCTGCGCGTCGGTCACCCGGTCGGCGCGGTCGGCGAACTGGACCTGGATCAGCGCGTACCGGCCGTCCGGCGACAGGGCCCGGGCGGTGAACGGATCCACCGCACCGACCACGCCGGACAGTGCGTTCGCCTCCCGGACCAGGCCCTGCACGGCGGCGGTGAGCGGCGGCTCGGCCAGCGTCCGGCCGGCCGGCGCGGCCACCACGATGGTGCCGGTGGCGCCGCTGGCCTCCGGGAACTCGGTCTGCAGGGCGTCGATCGCGCGCTGGGACTCGGTGCCCGGCATGGTGAAGTCACTGGAGGTCGGCCCCTTGAGGGTGAGCGCCGCGGCGCCCAGGGCGGCCAGCAGCACCAGCCACAGCGCGACAACGAGCTTGCGGCGACGGAACGAGCCCCGGCCGAGCCGGTAGAGCAGGGTTGCCATGTCAGTCCTTGTCGTCGTCGTCGTGGGAGGCGGCGATCAGGGCCCGCCGGGCCACCCGGATCAGGGCCGGACGCACGTCGGCGGCGGCCCGGTCGTCGTCGATGACCAGGCCGGCGATGCCGCCGAGCAGGACCTCGGCGGCGATGTCGTGGGCCGGGTCGGCGGAGCGCCCGGTGAAGGCCGCGCAGAGCCGGGCGGTGAGCGGGCGGACCGGCTCGAACGCCGGCTCGTGCTGGAACTGCGGGATGACGTCCTGAATCAGGGCGACCTCGCGCCGGTACCGCAGCACCAGGTCGACGAAACCCTCGATGGCCGGCGTCTGCACCTCGGCATCGCCGAGCGTGTCGAGCCGGGCGATCAGGTCACTCAGGTCCCGGGCGGCGGGCGCGATCAGCGTCTGCAGGATCGATTCCTTGTGGGCGAAGTGATAGAGCAGGGTGGCCTTGGAGCAGCCCACCTCGACCGCGATGTCCTGCAGCGACGTGCCCTTGTAGCCGGAGCGGGCGAACCGCTCCGCCGCGACCCGGAGGATCTCGTCGCGGGTGCTGACGCGAACCATGACCGCCAGTCTGCCTGACCGTTCGGTCAGTGCGGGCCGATCGGTCAGCAGAGTGATCGGGCTAACACGATTGCCCGACCGGCCCGCGTACCCGTCTGAACGGTCCTCCTTCGGAGGTCACGTCTCGCATCCTGCCTGCTCACGTTGGTAGCATCCGCGGGTTGCCGGCAGCCACCGCCGGCCGCCGGAACACTCAGAGGGGGTCATCGGACGTGACCGACAACCGGATGAAAGACCGTGTCAAGGGCCTGCTCGGCAGCCCGCCGGGCGGCGAGATTCCGGAGCAGCCGGTCGCTGGATCCGGCGGCGTCGATGCGCCCCACCAGGCGTTGCACGTGCTGACGCTGGCGCAGCGGACGGCCGACCAGCACGTGGCGACCGCGCGGGCGCAGGCTGACAAGATCCACGAAGACGCCAAGGCCAACGCGGAGCAGATCGCCCGCGACGCCCAGGTGCACGCGCACAAGGTGCGGCAGGACGCGGACAAGACGCTGGCCGACGCCCGGGAAGCGGCCGCGCAGATCGCCCGCGACGCCCGGGCCCGGGCCGAGGAGGCCCAGCGCGAGGCCGAGAAGATCCTCTCCGGCGCCCAGGCCAAGGCCGAGCAGATCGCCGCCGACGCACAGGCCAGCGCCGAGGAGTTGAAGATGCAGGCCGAGCAGCGCTACCAGGACGTGGTGGGCAGCCTGGCCAGCCGGCGGGAGGCGCTGCAGCAGCAGATCGAGGCGCTGGAGCAGTTCGACCGTGACTACCGGTCCCGGTTGACCGCCTTCATGCAGGGCCAGTTGCGGGCGCTGTGGGTGGACGAGCCGGCCGTCGGTGAGTTCGACGAGGGCGACGGACCGGTCCCCGCGCAGCGCAACGGCAAGCCGGCCGTGGAGGGGAAGGCGGAGCCGGCCAAGCCCCGGTAACGCTGCGGTTGACATGACCGCCCCGGCGGGTGAGGGTGCCGGGGATGAGCGAACACTGGCCGCGCACCGGGACGCTTCTGGCGTCCCGGTATCTGCTGGTGCAGCTGCTCGAGACCGGCGGCATGGCGGAGATCTGGCGGGCCCGCGACGAGGTGCTGGAACGGCCGGTCGCGCTGAAGATCCCGACCAACCTGCGGACCCGCCCGGAGTCGCTGCACCTGTCCTGGCGGGAAGCCAAGATGGCGGCCAAGTTGTCGCACCCGAACATCGCGGCGGTGCACGACTACGCCGAGGCGGTGCACCCGGACGGGTCGGTCACGCCGTTCGTGGTGATGGAGTTGCTGACCGGCGAGAGCCTGGCCGCCCGGGTGGAACGGTCGCCGCTGAGCTGGCGAGAGGCCGCGGCGATCGCGAAGCCGGTGGCCGACGCGCTGACCGCCGCGCACGCCGCCGGCGTGGTGCACCGCGACATCAAGCCGGGCAACGTGATGCTGACCCCGACCGGGGTGAAGATCCTCGACTTCGGCATCAGCGCGGCGCTGGGCGAGCCGGACGACGACGAGACCGGCGCGACGTTCGGCACGCCGGCGTACGTGGCGCCGGAGCGGCTGGACGGCAAACCCGCGGAGCCGGCCACCGACGTGTACGGCCTCGGCGTGCTGCTGTTCGAGATGGTCACCGGGGAACCACCGTACCCGGTGGACACCTGGGAGGAACTCGCCGCGGCCCGGGCGACCGGCCCTGGCGCTCTGCCGGACGACCTGCCCGGGGAGTTCCGGGATCTGGTGGTGCGGTGCCTGGCCGAGGAGCCGGCGGTCCGGCCGGAGGCCGACGAGATCCGGCGGGAGCTGGCCATGCTGGTGCCGCCGGACGAAGCGCCGCCCGCCGATCCGCCGCGGCCGGCGTACACCCCGGGCCGGGCGTCCGCCGCCACCCTGGACCTGGAACCGATGCCGGCCCGCAGGATCGTGGCCGGCATCGCCGTCGCCGGCGGTGTGCTGGCGATCGCCGGCATCGTCACCGCGCTGAACGCCGCCCGGGAGGCGGTCGACGCCGGGCCACCGCAGGCCGCCGTGACGACCGCACCCGCCCCGGCGCCGCTGACCACGTCGGCGGCTCCCCCGCCGTCCAGCGCGCCCCCGTCGGCGCCGGCGTCCTCCGCAACGCCGGCGGTCGACTTCGACGAGGCGGTGGCGGCGGTGCGCGCAGCGGTGGAGGACGGCCGCGACGCCGGCCGGATCCGCCCGGACGTGGCCACCGACCTGCTGAACCTGCTGCGACCGCTGGACACCGCGGCGGCCACGGAGGTGGACGACCGGGTGGACGAGGTACGCCGCAAGATCCGGGCCCGGGTGAGCGAGGGCAGCGTCAAGCGGGCCCAGGCCGACGTGCTGCAGGACCGCCTGGCCGAGGTGAGCCGGGCGGCGCCGGACCGCTCAGGCTGAGCCGCGGACGATCAGTCTGGTGCCGAGCACCACCGCACAGTCCTCCGGGTGCTCGCCGGCGATCTTGGCGAGCAGCAGCCGGGCCATCTCCTGCCCCATCTGCTCGATCGGCTGGTACACGGTGGTCAGCGGCGGGTCGGTGTGCCGGGCGATGACCGAGTCGTCGAAGCCGATGACCGCGATGTCCTGCGGCGCCCGCAGTCCCCGCTCGCGCATCACCCGTAAGGCGCCGACGGCCATCATGTCCGCGGCGGCGAACACCGCGTCGATGTACGGATCCTGGTCCAGCAACCGGTGCATCGCGGCGGCGCCGCTCTCCTCGCTGAAGTCGCCGACCGCCACGATGCCGGCGCCCACCACGTCCCGGTAGCCGTCCAGCCGGGCGATGCCGGCCGCCATGTCCAGCGGGCCGGTGATGGTGGCGATCCGCCGCCGTCCCTGGGCGTGCAGGTAACCGACCGCCTCGCGGGCGCCGCCCCGGTTGTCCGCGTCGACGAAACAGTGCGATTGCGCGTACGTCGAACGACCCGCCCGGACCGTGGGCACACCGCGGTCCTCCAGCGTGTCCGGCAGCGGATCCTCGCCGTGCAGGGAGAGCAGCAACGCGCCGTCGACGTGCTGGCGCGTCAGGTAGCCCTCGAGCCGGTGCCGTTCCTGCTGCGACTGCGCGATCATCAGCAGCAGCTGCAGGTCGCGGTCCACCAGCACGGTGGAGACGGCCTGCATGATCCGGCCGAAGAACGGCTCGGCGAAGAACCGCTCCCCCGACTCGAACACCACCAACGCGATCGAGTCGGTGCGTTGGGTCACCAGCGCGCGGGCCGCACGATTCGGCTGATAGTTCAGCTCCGCGATCGCCCGCTCGACCGCCAGCCGCGCCTGGGGACTCACCTGCGCCGAGCCGTTCACCACCCGGGACACCGTCCCGCGCCCGACGCCGGCCCTGGTCGCCACCTGGTCCAGGGTGGGACGGCCGCTGGACCGGTTCCGCTGCGTGTTCATCCGCCATCCGCCCGTCGCCGTGCCGTTGTGCCGGTCACAAGGTACATCGGCATCGCGCGGTAGCGGCTCGTCCGTTACGCTCCGTCAGGGTCAGCCGTTGCTCCGTAGGGTTCCGGACAGGTGTCTCCCGCCGGCGACGGCCGGCTGTTACAGATGACGGATGGCCGGGACAGCACCTCTGGTACCCGGGTCGGTCCTCTTGGGATCGGCCCGCGACATCCGCGCGGACATGCTGGGCAGCATCGAACGGGCGTTCCGCGACTTCGGCGACGTGGTCCGGATCCGGCTGGGCCCCCCGCGGGTGGGCCGCAAGCTGCACTTCGTGTTCCACCCCGACGGTGCGCAGCACGTGCTGGCCGGCCGCGCGGCCACCTACCGCAAGGACAACGTGTTCTACGCCGAGGTCCGCGACGCCTTCGGCGACGGCCTGCTGACCAGCCAGGACGACGACTGGCAGCGGCAGAAACGGTTCCTGCAGCCGCTGTTCACCCATCGGCGGGTGGCCAGCTACGCCGCCACCATGAGCGAGCAGGTGGACGCCATGGTCGCGGAGTGGCGCGCCGGGCCGGCCGCCGACCGGGACATGCATCGGGAGATGACCCGGCTGACCCTGCGGGTGGTCTGCCGGGTGCTGTTCGGCAACCACCTCGAGCAGGCGCTGCCGGTGGTGCAACGGTGGTTCGGCCCCCTCGGTGAGTCGGTGCGCCGCCGGTCGATGGCGCCGTTCCGCGTGCCGTCCACCTGGCCGACCGTGGTCAACCACCGGCTCACCCGGGCCCGGCGCGAGTTGTTCGCGGTCTGCGACGACATCATCGGTGACCGCCGCACCCAGGCGTCGGCGGACGGGCCGGACCTGCTCGGGTTGCTGCTCGATGCGCGCGACGGCGACAGCGCGCTCACCGACGCCGAAGTCCGCGACCAGGTGCTGGTCTTCCTGCTGGCCGGCCACGAGACCACCTCGACCGCCCTGACGTACGCGCTGCACCTGCTGGGCCGCCACCCGTCGGTGCAGCAGCGGCTGCGCGACGAGCCGGACGGTGCGTACCCGGCCATGGTGCTCAAGGAGGCCATGCGGCTCTTCCCGTCGGCGCCGCTGACCGGCCGCCGCAGCGTCGCCGACGACGAGATCGGCGGATACCACATCCCGGCCGGCTCGGACGTGATCGTCGCGCCGTGGGTGACCCACCGGCACCCGCGATTCTGGGACGCGCCGGACGAGTTCGACCCGGAGCGGTTCACCCCGGAGCGGGAGAAGGCCCGGCACCGGTACGCGTGGTTCCCGTTCGGCGGGGGGCCGCGGGCGTGCATCGGCCAGCATTTCTCCATGCTGGAGTCGACCATCGCGCTCACCGCGCTGGTGCGGAACTTCGAGTTCACCGCGCCGGCGGCGGTGCCCCCGTACACCAACCACATCACCCTGCGGCCGACGTCCACCGTGCCGGTGCACATCCGGCCCCGGTCGCCCCAGCGGGTCAGTCCGCGGTGACGACCACCTTGACCTGCCGGCCGCTCATCGCGTCGGCGAACGCCTCGGCGACGTCGGCGAGCCGGTAGCGGGCGGTGATGATGTCGTGCGGGTCGACGACGCCCGCGGTCAGCATCGCGATCGACTCGGTGTAGTCGTCGCGGGTATAGGTGGCGCTGCCCTGGATCCGGATCTGCAGGTCCTGGATCTCTGGTAGCGGGACGGTGACGGGCGCGGCCGGGACGCCTACCACGACCACCGTGCCACCCTTGATCGCGATGGCGATGGCCTGGTCGACGGTGGCCTGGACGGCGACGCAGTCGAACACGACGTCGGCGCTGGTGCCGAGATCGTCGCGGATGGCCCGGACCGTGCCCGGGTCCGCGGCGTCGTGCACGGAGTCGGCGCCGAGCCGGGCGGCGAGCGCGCGTTTGGCCGGTGCGAGGTCGGTGACCGCGATGCGGGCGGCGCCGTGCCGGCGGGCCGCGGCCAGGGTGAGCAGGCCGATGGTGCCGGCGCCGAGGATGGCGACGGTCCGGCCGGTGAGGTCCGGCCCGGCGAGGCGGACCGCGTGCACCGGCGTGGAGAGCGGTTCGATGAGCACGGCCTGCAGGTCGGTGAGCTCGTCGGGGATGGGCACCAGGCGGTCGGCGGGCAGGACGAACTCGTCGGCCATGCCGCCGCCGGGCGCGGTGCAGCCGAAGAAGGTCATCGTGGCGCAGAGGTTGTAGCGGCCGTCGGTGCAGTACTTGCAGGTGCCGCAGGCCAGGATCGGCTCGATCACGACCCGCGTCCCGGACGCGATGCCGACCCCGTCGCCGGCCGCCGCGACGGTGCCGATCACCTCGTGCCCGGGGTGGTACGGCAGCGGCACGAACGGGTGCCGGCCGTGGGCGGCGTGGATGTCGGAGCCGCAGATGCCGGCCGCACGCATCCGCACCAGCACCTCGCCGGGACCGGGCCCGGGCCGGGGTGCGCGCCGGAGTTCCACCACGCCGGGCGCAGTGACGACAACGCGGCGGATCATCAGGTCGGTCATGGCCACTTCCGTTCGGCGGCGGGCAGAGCGGATCACCTCGTCCTGATAGAGACTAGTGGCGTGAAGCGACGGTTCGAGCAGCTCTACGCACCGGCGATCGGGTCGGCCGGGACGGTCGCCGCGTACGGCCATTGGGGCCGGCCGGTCCTGGTGTTCCCGGCCGAGGCGGGGCGGGCCGCCGATTTCGAGTCGCGGGGCATGGTGGACACGGTCGGCGACCTGATCGAGGCCGGCCGGGTGAAGCTGTACTGCGTCGACAGCCTGGACTCGCAGTCCTGGTCCAACAAGGGCGTGCCGATGGAGGACCGGGGACAGCGGCACAACGCGTACGAGTCGTGGCTGGTCGACCAGGTGGTGCCGTGGATCCACGCCGACTGCGGCGGGCCGGCCGACATCCTCACCACCGGCTGCAGCCTCGGCGCGTACCACGCGGCCAACTTCACCCTCAAGTACGGCCACCTGGCTCCGGCGGCCCTGTGCCTGTCCGGCAGCTACGACCCCAACCGCTGGGGCGGCTGGGGTGAGCGGGGCGACGCCGCGTACTTCAACAACCCGATGGACTACGTGCCGAACCTGCACGGCGACCACCTGGACTGGCTGCGGTCCGCGGTGTTCCTGGTGCTGGTCGTCGGGCAGGGCATGTGGGAGGACACCACCGGCTCGCTGGAGAGCACCCGCGCGTTCGCCGCCGCGCTGGCCGGTAAGGGCATCCCGCACGAGCTGGACGTGTGGGGACACGACGTGGCGCACGACTGGCCGTGGTGGAAGCGGCAGTTCGCCCACCACCTACCCAGGTTCTGCTAGGTAGCGCAGCAGGAGCGCCTCGGCGAGGCAGGCCCGCTCGAACTCGCCGAGGTGCAGGCTCTCGTTGGCGCCGTGGGCGCGGGTGTCGGGATCCTCCACGCCGGTGATCAGGATCTCCGCGTCCGGGAACGCCCGGGTCATCGTCGTGACGAACGAGATGGACCCGCCGACGCCGATCTCGACCGGCGGCACACCCCACGCCTCGCGCAGCGCCACCCGCGCCGCCGCATAGGCCGGTCCGTCGGTCCGCGCCGCGAAAGACTCGACCGCCCCACCGGCGCTGACCGTGACCGAGGCACCCCAGGGCGCGTGCGATCGCAGATGGCGGAGCAGCGCTTCGCGGGCGGCCGCGGCGTCGTCGCCTGGGGCGATCCGCATCGACACCTTGGCGCGGGCGGACGGGACGAGCACCAACGGGCCGCCGTCGACGGCCGGCGCGTCGATGCCGGTGACGGAGATGGCCGGACCGGCCCACAGCCGGGAGGTGAGGCTGCCGCTGCCGAGCAGGCGTACGCCGTCGACCAGGCCCGCGTCGGCCCGCAGCTGCTCGTCGGTCAGGTCCAGCGGGTCCGCCGTGCCCCGGTGCAGCCCGGCCACCGCCACGCCACCGTCGTCGTCGTGCAAAGTGGACAGCAGCCGGACGAGCGTGGTCAGCTCGTCCGGCACCGGCCCGCCGTAGACGCCGTTGTGCACGGCGTGCCGAAGCGTCCGCACCTCCACCACGGCCGCGACCCCGCCGCGCAGGGTGGTGGTCAACGCCGGTACGCCAACCCGCCAGTTCGTCGAGTCGGCGATCACCACCACGTCGGCGGCCAGCCGGTCCCGATGGTCCGCCAGGATCTGCCCCAAGGTCGGCGATCCGATCTCCTCCTCGCCGTCGACCAGCACGGTCACCCCCACGCCGAGGTCGTCGCCGAGCGCGCGCAGGGCCGCCAGGTGCAGCGCGATGCCGGCCTTGTCGTCGGCCGCACCCCGCCCGTACAGCCGGCCCGCCCGCTCCACCGGCCGGAACGGGTCGCTGTCCCAGTCCGCCCGGTCCCCGGACGGCTGGACGTCGTGGTGGGCGTACAGCAGGACGGTCGGCGCACCGGCCGGCGGCGGGCGGTGGCCCAGCACGGCCGGGAGGCCGCCGGCGCTGACCACCTCGACGTCCAAACCGGCCGTGGCCAGCCACCCGGACACCGCCCGCGCGCTGCGGGCCAGCACCGCCGCCGCGTCCGGGGCGGCCGACACCGAGGGAATCCGGACCAGCGCCTCCAGGTCGGCGCGGACGCCGGGCAGCACCCGCCGGACCGCGGCGCGCAGATCCGCCATCTCAGCCGGCGTACAACTGCAGGTCCGAGGCGAACCGCTCGGTCATCTCGATCACCCGCTGGAGCTCGGGGTGCCGGACGATCACCGTGCCGTCGCTGACCACGGTGGCCTGCCAGTCCCGCCGCTGCGCGCCGACCGGCAGCAGGTCGACCAGGGTCACGCAGTCGCCGTACTCGGCGAGCAGCTTGTCCAGCCCTTCGACCCGGAAGATGGCGCCGCTGCCGTGCGCCCGTTTGAAGATCGCGCCGGCGTTGTACCGGCGCTCCAGCGGCCGGGAGAGCCGGCCGTGCACGACCGCCTCCGCCCAGGCGACGTAGACGTCCCCGTCGGTCGCGTAGTTCATCAGGTCGGCCACCCGGGCGCCGGCCACGCGCGCGCCGATCTCGCCGAAGACCGCCTCGCCGTCCTCCTTGCGGTACCACTCCATGTGGGTGAAGCCGGTGGTGAAGCCGAGCGCCGCGATGACCGCCGTACCCATCTCCCGGCCCGCCTGCAGGTCGGGCACGTCGAGGTCACGCAGCGAGAGCGACACCGGGCTGATCCACTCGTGCTGCTTCATCTGCAGCGGCCGCGGGCGATACCACAGCATGTGCTCGAAGAGGAGGTCACCGTTCGCACAGATGGTGTCGTACGTGAACTCCTCGCCGTCGATGAACTCCTCCACGCTCACCTCGGGCACGTGCCGCAGCAGCGGCAGCACGGCGGAGAGCTCGGCCGGGCCGTCGATGCGGTACGTGTCGGCCGATCCGGCACCGGCAATCGGTTTGACGATCAGCGGGTAGCCGATCCGATCGGCCGCCGCCCACACCTCGTACACGGTGGTCGCGCTGGCGTGCCGCGGGGTCCGGATGCCGGCCGCGTCGATCGCCTGCTTCATCCGTTCCTTGTCGCGGAACGGCACGGTCTGCGCCACGGACAGGCCGGGCAGCCCGAACGACTCCCGGATCTCCGCCGCCAGCAGCATGTACGGCTCCCACAGGCACTCCACCTGATCGATGCGGGCGTGCCGGGCCAGGCCGTGCAGGGCGGCCAGCACGGCATTGTCGTCGGCCAGCGACACGTGCTCGTAGTGCGCGAGGGCGTCCCGGGCCGCCGACGGCAGCTCGCCCGGCGGCTGGTCGCCGACGCCGATCACGGTTGCGCCGACCGCGGCCAGCGCCCGGGTGAAGTAGGCCATCTCCGCCGGATAACCCGGCGACAGCATCACGATGTTCATTCGTGCTCCACCAACTCGACGCGGATTCCGGTGACGATGCGGCGCAGCGCGTCCCGGACCACCTCGGTGTCCGGATCGCGGACGATCACGTACCCTTCGCCCTCGTAGCTCGACGACGCCGGTTGCCCGGGCTCGGGCAGCCTGGCCTCGACGACGAGGTGGCCGATCTCGGCCTGCAGCTTGTCCGCCCCGTGCACCGCGCGCACCCGGCCGCGGCCCTGACCCCGCAGGTAGGCGGTGCCGGCGGCGTACCGGCGCTCGGGCGGCTCGAACCGGCCGAGCAGCATCAGTTCCGCCCAGACCTGGTAGAAGTCGACGTCGTGGACGTACCCCAGCATCGAGGTGATCTGGGCGCCGGGCGGGCGGGCACCGACCTCGGAGATCGCCACCGAGCCGTCCGGCCGGCGGAACCACTCCATGTGGGTGAGCGCGTCGCGCACCCCGAGCACCCGCAGCGCGGCCGGCCCAGCCGTCCAGATGCCGTCGTACGCCGGGTCGGTCATCTGCCGGGGCAGCAGCACGGTCCACTGGATCCAGGGGTTACGCAGCACCTCCAGCGGCGGCGGGAGATAGTCGGACACCGACCCGAAGACGGTCTGCCCGCCGACGGTGATGCTGTCGAACGTGTGCTCGTCGCCGGTCAGGAACTCCTCGAGCAGGCCGGGCGCGTCCGGACCCGGCGGGATCGCGGCGAGCCAGCTGCGCAGCGCGGACATGTCGTCGAGCCGGTAGGTGGCCTGCGCCCCGGCGCCGGCCGGCGGCTTGGCCACCAGCGGGAACCCGACCGCCTCGGCGAAGCCCAGCGCCTCGTCCGGAGTTGTCACGAGCTGATGGCGGGCACACGGCACCCCGGCCGCGCGCAGCACCGACTTCATCCGCGCCTTGTCCCGGACGTTGAGCGCGGTCTGCACGTCCATGCCGTCGATGCCCAGCGCCTCGCGCACCCGGGCGAGCGGCACCTGGAGCTGCTCCAGCGCACCGACCAGGCGTTCCACCCGGCCCATCTGGCGGCTGAGGCCGGTCACCGCCTCGGCGATCTGGCGCGGGTCGAGCGCGTCGTCGACCCGCCAGTGCGCGGCCAGGCGTTCCCGCAGCACCGGCGGAAGCCGGTCGGCCGGCTCGGACGTGATGACCGCCAGCCGGACCCCGGGCACGGCGGCGGCGGTGGCCACGAACCTGCTCGTGGCGGTCAGCAGAAACGGCGCGACGAATGCAGCGACGACCACAATCGGACGCTACCGGTCCGCGGCCACTTTCGCCTGCGAGCGGGCGGCGGAGGCCGCAGGTAGCATGCGAATGGTGAATGTCGTCCTGGTCGAGCCGGCGTTTCCCCCGACGCAGCGGCATTTCGCCCGTGCCCTGGCCGAGGTCGGTGCGACGGTGATCGGCATCGGCGAGCGGCACATCGACGCACTCGACGACCAGCTCAAGACCTGGATGACCCATTACCACCAGGTGTCCAACGTCACCGACGTGGGCCAGATGACCGACGCCGTCCGGTGGATCCAGGACAAGGTCTGGGTTGATCGGCTGGAGGCGACCATCGAGGCGCACACCCTGGCCGCGGCGCAGGTCCGGGAGAACTGCACGATCCCCGGCACCTCGGTGCGCACCGCCTGGCTGTGCCGGGACAAGCCGTCGATGAAGGAGGCGCTGCGGGCGGCCGGGGTGCCGACGGCGGCGTCGACCGGCGCGGACACCGCCGCAAGGGTGTACGAGTTCGCCGACGCGGTCGGATATCCGCTGATCCTCAAGCCGCGCTCGGGCGCCGGCGCGCTGGACACCGTCCGGGTCGACACCAGGGCCGAGCTGGACGAGGCGCTCGGCCGGTTCGGCGGTCAGGACGTCGCGTCGATCGCGGTGGAGGAGTTCGTCGAGGGTCACGAGGGCTTCTACGACACCGTGTCGATCGACGGGCGCGCCTCCCTCGACTTCGTCTCGCACTACTACCCGAACGTGCTCGAGGCGATGCGCACCCGGTGGATCTCGCCGCAGTTCATCTCCACCAACCGGGTCGACTCGGCGGCCGACTACGCCGAGCTGCGCGAGATGGGCGCCCGGGTCAACGAGGCACTGGGCATCGGCACCAGCGCCACGCACATGGAGTGGTTCTTCGGGCCCAAGGGACTCCGGTTCTCCGAGATCGGCTGCCGTCCGCCCGGCGTCGGCGCATGGGACCTCTACTCGGCCGGCAACGACCTCGACCTGTACCGGGAATGGGCGAACGCGGTGGTGCACGGGCACATCGCCACCCGTCCGTCCCGGCAGTACGCCACCGGCATCGTCGCGCTGCGGCCGGATCGGGACGGCCAGATCACCGGCTACTCCGGTGTCGACGAGGTCCAGGCCCGGTCCGGGCAGTGGGTGATCGACGCGCACCTGCCGTCACCGGGGACGCCGACGCAGCCGGTGTCGGCCGGATACTGGGCCAACGCGTACGTCCGGATGCGCCACCCGGACTACGACGTGCTGCGCGGGCTCCTCGACGACGTGGGCCGCACCGTCCACGTCTACGCCTCATGACGGTCCGGATAGTCGCCCAAGGCGATCCCGGTCTCGCCATCAACCGGCTCCGGCGGCTGACCGGGATCGACAGCGGCACGGTCGACCGGTTCCTGGCCCGGTACAAGATTCCGGTGGTGGAGGGGCGTTTCCTGACCTTCGTCTACCGCGGTGAGGCCGACACGGTTCGGGTCGCCCAGCGGATCGTCGGCCTGCCCGACCGGGTGCCGATGCGCCGGCTGCCCGGCACGGACCTGTGGTACGTGATCCTCGAAGTGCCGGCCGAGGCGCGGATCGAATATCAGCTCGAGGTGTGCCGCGACGGCCACACCGAGTGTCACCACGACCCGCTCAACCCCAAGTTGTCGTACGGCCCGGTCGGCAACTCGTCGGTCACTTTCGGGCCGGACTACGTCACACCCGACTGGACCGTGCCGGACCCGGAAGCGCCGCCGGGCCGGCTCAACGACCTGGTGCTGCGCAGCGACGCGCTGGGCAGTGACTATCCGGTGACGCTGTACCGGCCGGCCGGATTCCGCCCGGACGGTGAATATCCGCTGCTGGTCGTGCACGACGGCGGCGACTTCCTGAAGTACTCGGCGTTCCAGACCGTGCTGGACAATCTGATCCACCGTCGCCGGATGGCCGAGGCGGTGGTCGCGTTCCTGCACCCGAAGGACCGGCTGACCGAGTACGCCAACTCGGCCGAGCACGCCGAGTTCGTCACCCACGAGCTGCTGCCGCTGCTGGGCAGCGAGCTCCCCCTGGCCACCGGCCCGGCGGCGCGGTGCCTGCTGGGCTCCAGCTTCGGCGCGATCGCGTCGCTGTCGACGGCGCACCGCTTCCCCGGCACGTACGGCGCGCTGGCGCTGATGTCCGGATCCTTCGTGGGGACGAGCAACGGCGCCCCGCACGGCGGCGGGCCCGAGTTCGACCCGGTGGTGGAGTTCATCAACGACTACCGTGAGCGGCCCGCCAAGGTGGCGGACCGGGTGTTCGTCAGCTGCGGCACGTTCGAGCCGCTGATCGTCCGGCAGCGTGCGATGCTGCGGCTCTTCCGGTCGGTGGGCATGAAGGTGCGGTACGTCGAGTCGTACGACGGGCACAACTGGGTGAACTGGCGCGACCGGCTGTGCGACGCGCTGTCCTGGGTGCTGCCGCCGTCCTGAGCGGGCTCAGGCCGGTGGGGTCCCGGTGTCCACGCCGACCACCAGCGCGACGGCGTATCCGGTGGTGACGTCGCCGGTGGCCGTGCCGAGCTGGCTGGCGCCGCCGTCGTCGTCGTCGCCGAAGACGTTGTCGCTCTGCAGGGTGGGGGGACACCGGCTCCGCTGTTCTCCGCCGGGTGACCTGCGGCAGACCGGCGTCCGCTGCGCCGCCGGCCGCGATGTGCGGCCGGCGGCGTTTTGCATGCCGGCCATGGGCGCAGTGATGGTGCGTCACAATGGCGTGCATCACACCCCGGTTCGGGCCCTATGGCCTTCAGCGTGGGCTGCCCCCTGCCGGATCCTGGAGGTGTGACGGAGGAGGGCATGGTGGCAGAGAACAACGGGGTCGTTCGGCTCGATCCGTGGCGCGACTTCACCGGAACGGCCTGGCGGGACACCGTCGATGTGGCGGCTTTCGTCCGGGACAACGTGACGCCGTACGAGGGCGACGCGGGTTTCCTCAGCGGCCCGACACCGCGCACCGAGCGGATCTGGGCGACGCTGTCGGAGATGTTCGTCGAGGAACGCCGGCGTGGCATCTACGACGCCGACGTCCGCACCCCCGGCGCGATCACCGCACACCCGCCCGGTTGGATCGACCGCGACCGTGAGCTGATCGTCGGCCTGCAGACCGACGCCCCGCTGCGCCGGTCCATCATGCCGACGGGTGGCCTGCGGATGGTGGAGAACGGCCTCAAGGCGTACGGCTACACCCTCGACCCCGAGGTCAAGCGCTTCTTCACCGACTACCGCAAGAGCCACAACGCCGGCGTGTTCGACGCCTACCCGGCCGACGTGCTGGCGGCTCGCCGGTCGCACATCATCACCGGCCTGCCCGACGCGTACGGCCGCGGCCGGATCATCGGGGACTACCGGCGCGTCGCGCTCTACGGCGTGGACCGGCTGATCGCCGACCGCCAGGCCCGCAAGGCGACCCTGGACGACCGACCGTCCACCGAAGACGTGATCCGCGACCGCGAGGAACTCTCCGAGCAGGCGCGCGCGCTGGCCGAACTCAAGCAGATGGCCGCGTCCTACGGTTATGACATCTCCGGCCCGGCCACCACGGCACGCGAGGCGATCCAGTGGCTGTACTTCGCCTACCTGGCCGCCACCAAGGAGCAGAACGGCGCCGCCATGTCGCTGGGGCGCACCTCCACGTTCCTCGACGTCTACCTGCAGCGCGATCTGGCCGATGGCACGATGGACGAGACCTCCGCGCAGGAGCTGATCGACGACTTCGTGATCAAGCTGCGGATCGTCCGGTTCCTGCGCACGCCGGAGTACGACGAGTTGTTCTCCGGTGACCCGACCTGGGTGACCGAGGCGCTGGGCGGTCTCGGCGCGGACGGCCGGCCGATGGTCACCCGCACCAGCTTCCGCTACCTGCAGACGCTGTACAACCTGGGTCCCGCGCCGGAACCCAACCTGACCGTGCTGTGGTCGCCACGGCTGCCCGAGGGCTTCAAGCGGTTCTGCGCCCAGGTGTCGCTGGACACCAGCGCCATCCAGTACGAGAACGACGACCTGATCCGGCCGGTGTACTCCGACGACACCGCCATCGCGTGCTGCGTCTCCGCCATGCGGGTCGGCAAGGACATGCAGTTCTTCGGCGCCCGCGCCAACCTCGCCAAGGCCCTCCTGTACGCGATCAACGGCGGTCGCGACGAGATCTCCGGTGAACAGGTCGCCCCGCCGTCCGACCCGCTGCCCGGCGGGGTCCTCGACTACCAGCAGGTGCTGGCGGCGTACGACCGGATGCTCGACTGGCTGGCCGAGACCTACGTGGACGCGCTCAACGTCATCCACTACATGCACGACAAGTACGCCTACGAGCGCATCGAGATGGCCCTGCACGACTATCCGGTCCGCCGGCTGCTGGCCACCGGCATCGCCGGCCTGTCGGTCGCGGTGGACAGCCTGTCGGCGATCAGGCACGCCCGGGTCAAGGTACTGCGCGACGACAGCGGGCTGGCCGTCGACTACGTGGTCGACGGCGAGTTCCCGTGCTTCGGCAACAACGACGACCGGGCCGACGAGATCGCCGTCTGGCTGGTCGAGGCGTTCATGGGCAAGGTGCGCAAGCAGCCCACCTACCGCGACGCCCAGCCGACCCTGTCGGTGCTGACCATCACCTCGAACGTGGTGTACGGCAAGCACACCGGCAACACGCCGGACGGCCGGCGGGCCGGCGAGCCGTTCGCTCCGGGCGCGAACCCGATGAACGGCCGGGACAGGCACGGCCTGGTGCCGGCGGCGCTGTCGGTGGCGAAGCTGCCGTACGACAGTGCCCGCGACGGCATCTCGCTGACCGCCACGGTCACCCCGGGCGGGCTCGGAACCGCCCGGGATGACCAGATCGGCAACCTGGTCGGCGTGCTGGACGGCTACACCGGCGCCGGCGGGTTCCACCTCAACGTCAACGTGCTGGACCGGGCCACGCTCGAGGACGCCATGGCGCACCCGGAGAAGTACCCGCAGCTGACCATCCGGGTCTCCGGGTACGCGGTCAACTTCGTCCGGCTCACCGCCGAACAGCAGCGTGACGTCATCTCCCGGACCTTCCACGGCCGGCTGTGACCACGCAGACGTGCCCGCTGGCCGAGGGCGAGGCCGGGCGGCTGACCGGGTCGGTCCACTCCTTCGACGTGTCGACCGGGGTGGACGGCCCGGGCACCCGGTTCGTGGCCTTCCTCGCCGGCTGCCCGCTGCGCTGCCAGTTCTGCCACAGCCCGGACACCTGGTTCCGGCGCAGCGGCAAGCGGACCACCGTCGACGAGCTGATGCGGCAGATCCGGTCGTACGAGGGATTCATCAGAATGGCCGGCGGCGGCGTGACGCTCAGCGGCGGTGAGGCGCTCATGCAACCGGCGTTCGTCAAGGAGGTCTTCCGCCGGTGCCAGGAGCTGGGCCTGCACACCGCCCTGGACACCAGCGGCTTCTACGGCACCCGCGCCGACAACGAACTGCTGGACCTCACCGACCTGGTGCTGCTCGACATCAAGTCGTTCGACCCGCAGACGTATCGGCGGGTCACCCGGACCGGTGACGTGGAGCCCACGCTGCGCTTCGCCCGGCGGCTGGCCGAGCGGGGTACGCCGATGTGGATCCGGTTCGTCCTGGTGCCGGGGCTCACCGACGACCCGGACAACGTGGCCGGGATCGCCGGGTTCGTCGCCACGCTGCCGACGGTGCAGCGGGTCGAAGTGCTGCCGTTCCACCGGCTCGGCGAGCACAAGTACACCGACCTGGGCATCACGTTCCCGTTGCGGGACACCGAGCCACCCACGGCGGAGCTGGTCGATCGGGTCCGCGACCAGTTCCGCGGTTACGGCCTGACGGTCTACTGACCGACCATATGATCAGAAAATGGGCACGTGGCAGGTGGACGACGTGATGACCCGGACGGTGGTGACGGCCGCCGAGGACACCCCGTACCGGGAGCTGGTCGACCTCGTCGTCGGCCAGAAGGTGAGCGCCGTTCCCGTCGTCGACAGCTTCCGGCGCGTGGTCGGGCTCGTTTCCGAAGCCGACCTGCTGCGCAAGGTGGAGTACGCCGGCGCGGACGGCCCGCCGCGGCTGTTCGAGCGGCGTCGCCGGCGTTCCGATCAGGTGAAGGCGACCGGGCGCACCGCCGCGGACCTGATGACGGCACCCGCGGTGACCGCGATGACCGGTACGACGGTCACCGCAGCGGCCCGGCTCATGCACGACGCGAGCGTCAAGCGGCTGCCGATCGTCGACGATCTGGGCCGGCTCGTCGGCCTCGTCTCCCGCAGCGACCTGCTCAAGGTGCACACGCGCCCGGACGCCGACATTCATCGCGACATCGTCACCGACATCTTCCGGCGCGTGCTGACCATCGGCGAGCACGAGGTGCAGGTGCGGGTCGACGGCGGTGTGGTCACGCTGGGCGGGCGGCTGGACCGGCGGTCCACGGTGGATATCGCCGTCCGGCTGGTCCGCCAGGTGGCCGGCGTGATGGACGTGGTCAGCCGGCTCGACTACGAGTTCGACGACAGTCATCTCGTCCGGTCCTGACGGTCCGCGCCCCGGCGCGGGCGAACCCTTGCGGTGAGGCTGCGGAGGCCGGTGGTTATCCGGCCGAAGGTCCTGTCGGTTATGGTCTTTTTGCCTTGTTGACCATGGCGGTATGCGGCAGGCTGACTCTTGCACATCGGGCTGATGGCGCCGCGGGGGTTGGTGGCTTTGAGGAGTGACGCCGTGGGAAAGCAGGCGCGGACCAAGTCGAGGGAGCTCCGCAAGGCGCAGGCGGCGATGGCTGCCCAGCGGGGCCGGCGCCGGCCGTTGGTGGTGGGCGGCGTCGTGGTCATCCTGGGACTCGTGATCGCTATCGTGGTGGCCGTGGTCAACGCGGCGAACCGGGACACCGGCGGCAGCACCGGTGCGCTGGTCACCCCGAAGGGCGCCACCGCGGCCGGTGCGCTGGTGATCGGGCCGGCCGCCGCGCCGGTCAAGCTCGAGGTCTACCTGGACTACATGTGCCCGTACTGCGGCCGCTTCGACCGCGCCAACGCCGACGAGGTCGCGCGCATGGTCGCGGCCGGCACGGCACGGCTGGAGATCTATCCGCTGTCGTTCCTGGACAAGATGTCCAACGGCACGAGGTAC
>DASSAL010000050.1:0-56541 GCA_035685405.1 Actinoplanes sp.
CGCCCCGGCCCGCGGAACGGCTATCCGGCCGCACCGGTGAAGCGGTTCGCCGGGCCGGGCGCGACCGGGCCGTCGGCCAGGTACGCGACCAGCGCGTCGACGTCGAAGCCGGGCGCGGTGGTGCGGTCCGTGCCCGCGGTCAGGTTGGTGAAGCCGTCGCCACCGTTGGCCAGGAAGTCGTTGGTGGTGACGCGGTACGTCGCGTTCGGGTCGATCGGCGTGCCGTTGAGGACCATGTTGCTCACCTTGGAGCCGGGCGGCGCGCTCGCGCTGTAGGTGTACGTGAAGCCGGCCGACGGCTGCAGGATGCGCTGCGTGGTCTGGCCGCCGAAGCCGGTGAACTGCTGTTCCAGCACGTCCTTGAGCTGTGCCCCGGTGAGAGTCTGGGTGACCACCAGGTTGTTGAACGGCTGGACGGTGAACGCCGCGCCGTAGGTCACCTGGTTGGTGCCGGCGGTGGGCACCAGGTCGGCCCGGATCCCGCCCGGGTTCATCAGCGCGATCTGTGCCCCGTTCGCCTCCGTGTAGGCGAGCTGCGCGTCGGCGATCACGTCACCGAGCGGGCTCTCCCCGTTCGCGCCGGCGGTCCGCGAGATGGTCCCGGTGACCGTGCCGACCACCCGGTTCGCGATCGGCTGCACCGCGGTGCGGTACTTGTCCGCGATCGCCTTGGCGTCCGCGTCGACCAGCGCCGGGTTCTTCGCGAAGCCGGTACCCTCGCGGACCCACCCGCCGTTGCCGTCCGGTATGCCGTTCTCCACGACCTTGTTCTGGGCCCGCACTTCGGCGAACCGGCCGGTCCGGCGGTCCAGCGTGTAGTCGATGTCGGTGATCAGCTGACCGTTGCTGCCGGCGCTGGTGACCACCGACGTGCCCGCCGAGTTGGGCAGCGTGCACGAGTAGAAGCGGTGCGTGTGCCCGGAGACGACCAGGCTGAACTCCGGGTTCAACCCGGCCACGATCGGCACGATCGCGCCGCTGAAGTCGTCGCAGGACGAGAGGCCGGCCGGTGAGGTGCCCTGGGTGCCGCCCTCGTGCACAAGCAGCACCTGCGCCTTCACGCCGAGGAGCTTGAGCACGTTGCCCCACTTGTTGGCGGTCGTCACCTCGTCCAGGAACCTGACATTCTGGATCCCGGCCGGGTTCACGATGCTCGGGGTGCCCTCCAGGGTCAGACCCACGAAGCCCACCGGTACGCCACCGACGAACCGGATGCTGATCGGCGGCAGGATGGGCAGCCCGGTGCGCTTGCTGACCGTGCTGGCCGCCAGGTATTGGAAGTCCGCCCCGCCGAAGCCGTCGCCGTCCTGGCAGCCGTCGGTCGGGTGGCAACCGCCGCGCTGCATGCGCAGCAGTTCGGTGACGCCCTCGTCGAACTCGTGGTTGCCGACCGAGCTGATCTGCAGGCCGACCTCGTTCATCAACTCGATCGTGGGCTCGTCGTGGAAGGCGGCGCTGACCAGCGGGGTGGCGCCGATCAGGTCGCCGGCGCCCACGGTCAGCGTGGACCGGCCCTCGGCGCGGGCTTCGGCGCGCAGCCGCTTGAGCCAGGTGGCCAGGTATTCCACGCCGCCGGCCGGGATGGTGCCGTTGATCGTGGCGCCGCTGCCGGACGGCGGGTCGATCGCGCCGTGGAAGTCGTTGTAACTGAGGAACTGGCCCGGCGCGGTCGGGCCGGAGGGGAGGCCGTACGAGACGCTGACCGGCGCCAGCCCGGGGCCGGGGGTGGCGGCTTGGGCGGCCGGGGTCTCGGTGCGGGCCAGCGGCAGCGTAGCCACGAGGGCCAGGGCGAGGGCCGGCGCTGCGAGGTGGCGCAGCACGGCCCAGCCGCGACGGCGGGGGTGGGTCATGGTTCGGTCTCCCGGTCGGGTGTACGGAGCAACCAACCCCGCCAGCTTCATTCATAGACGCTGGTCAGCGCTACCACTTCCGGGTGACAACTAGATTGCGACGCCGGTCATCCGTCGCGAATGATGCCGGGCGACGGCTGGCTGCCTAGCGTCAGGTGCTCAGGGGACCGCGAGAGTGAGGTAGCCATGTCGGATCAGGGCACCGCCATCGGACCGATCGATTTCGTGCTGCTGGAGTTTCCCGGTGACGCCGACACCAAGGCGTGCGCCGACGCACTCATGGAGCTCGTCGAGCGCGACACGATCCACTTGTTCGACCTGATGGTGATCCGTAAGGCGCTGGACGGCTCGTACTCGGGCATCGATCTGCGCGACATGACGTCGAGCGGGCTGGGCGGCTTCCACATGTTCGCCGGCTCCCGATCCGGACTGGTCGGCGACGACGACATGGCCGAGGCGGCCGCGGCGATGGAGCCCGGCACGATGGCCGCACTGCTGGTGTACGAGAACACGTGGGCCGCCCGGTTCGTCGGCGCCGCGCTGGAGGCCGGCGGCGAAGTGATCGCCAGCCAGCGGATCCCGGCGACGGACCTGATGGCCGCTTTGGACCGGCTCGACGCCGGCCAGCCCGCCTGACCACCCAACCCGGACCAGCCCGTCTCAGAGACAGGAGCACGTCATGCCAGGACTGTTGCGCGGAATCGCCCGGACCGCGGTGGTGGCCGGCACGGCCAGCGGGGTGGCCGGCCGGGTACAGCGGCGCCAGGCGGAGAAGTTCGCCCAGCGGGACGCGCAGATCTACGCCGATCGCGAGCAGGCGTACGACCAGCGCCGCGCGGAGCAGGCGCCCCAGTACGCGCCGCCGCCACCACCCCCGGCAGCTCCCCAGCCCGACCTGGTCAGCCAGCTCAAGCAACTCGCCGAGCTCAAGGAACAGGGCATCCTGACCGAGGACGAGTTCAACGCCCAGAAGGCCAAGCTGCTCAACCGTTAGCGGCGGCAATCTTGTCGGTGGGGGAGCATAGACTTCACGCCGAGATGCGAGCCCTCCCGGAAAACTCCCAGTTGCCCCTCGGCGTCGCCGCCGACGACACGAAGCCGAAGCGTCCGCCGGCCCGGCGGATCGATCCCGAGTCGCTGCTCGCCGGCCTGAACGGCCCGCAGCGCGAGGCGGTCGTGCACGCCGGCACGCCGCTGCTGATCGTCGCCGGCGCCGGCTCGGGCAAGACCCGGGTGCTCACCCACCGCATCGCCTACCTGCTGGCCGAGCGACACGTGCACCCGGGCGAGATCATCGCGATCACGTTCACCAACAAGGCCGCCGGCGAGATGAAGGAGCGGGTGGCCGCGCTGGTCGGCCCGCGCGCCCGGCTGATGTGGGTGTCCACGTTCCACTCCGCGTGCGTGCGGATCCTGCGGGCCGAGCACCAGCACGCCGGGCTGAAGAGCACCTTCTCGATCTACGACGCCGACGACTCGCGGCGGCTCATGCAGCTGGTGGCCCGCGAGTTGGACCTCGACCCGAAGCGCTACCCGGCACGCGGTCTGGCCGCCCAGGTGTCGAACCTGAAGAACGAGCTGGTCGAGCCGGAGGAGTTCGCCGACCGGGCCAAGGGTCCGGCCGAGCGCGCGCTGGCCGAGGCGTACACGATGTACCAGCGCCGGCTCAAGGAGGCGCACGCGCTGGATTTCGACGACATCATCATGGCCACCGTGCACCTGTTCCAGTCCCACCCGCACGTGGCCGAGGCGTACCGCCGCCGGTTCCGGCACGTGCTGGTGGACGAATACCAGGACACCAACCACGCGCAATACATGCTGGTCAAGGAACTCGTCGGGCCGCACGGGGGTGAGGTGCCGCCGGCTGAGCTGTGCGTGGTGGGCGACGCCGACCAGTCGATCTATGCGTTCCGCGGCGCGACCATCCGCAACATCCTGGAGTTCGAACGCGACTACCCGGATGCGCGCACCATCCTGCTGGAGCAGAATTACCGGTCCACCCAGACCATCCTGTCCGCGGCCAACGCGGTGATCGACCGCAACTCGTCCCGCAAGCCGAAGCGGCTGTGGAGCGACCAGGGCGCCGGCGACCGGATCGTCGCATACGTGGCGGACACCGAGCACGCCGAGGCCGACTGGGTGGCCCGCGAGATCGACCGCCTGGTCGACCACGAGGGCGTCCGCCCCGGCGACGTGGCCGTGTTCTACCGCACCAACAACCAGTCCCGGGTGTTCGAGGAGGTGTTCATCCGGGTCGGGCTGCCCTACAAGGTGGTCGGCGGGGTGCGCTTCTATGAGCGCAAAGAGGTCCGGGACGCGCTGGCATATCTGCGTGCGGTGATCAACGAGGACGACACGGTGAACGTCCGCCGGGTGCTGAACACGCCGAAACGCGGCATCGGCGACCGGGCCGAGGCGTGCGTCGAGGCGCTGTCCGCCCGCGACCGCATCTCGTTCGGCCAGGCGCTGCGCCGCGCGGCCGACGCTCCCGGCATCTCGGCCCGCTCGGCCAACGCGGTCGCCGACTTCGTGTCCATGATGGACGAGGTGCGGGAGATGGCCACCGACGCACCGCCCGAGGAGGTGCTCGAAGCGGTGTTGCAGCGCTCCGGCATGCTGGCCGAGCTCGAAGAGAGCATCGACCCGCAGGACCAGGGCCGGGTGGAGAATCTGCAAGAGCTGGTGAGCGTGGCCCGGGAATACACCGAGCGGGTCGAGGGCACGGACGAGACCGCGACCGTGGCCGGCTTCCTGGAGCAGGTGGCACTGGTGGCCGACGCCGACCAGGTGCCCAGCGACGACCCCGAGCACCAGGGCGTGGTCACGCTGATGACGTTGCACACCGCGAAGGGCCTGGAGTTCCCGGTGGTGTTCCTGACCGGGCTCGAGGACGGTGTGTTCCCGCACATGCGGGCGCTCTCCGACAACACCGAGCTGGAGGAGGAGCGGAGGCTGGCGTACGTCGGGATCACCCGCGCCCGGCAGCGGCTCTACCTGTCCCGCGCGGTCACCCGGTCGGCCTGGGGCCAGCCGCAGTACAACCCGCCGTCCCGGTTCACCGACGAGCTGCCCGGCGACCTGATCCGCTGGGAGCGCACCGGCGCGTCGTACACGTCCTGGTCCGGCACCGGCGGCGGCGTGGGTGGTCGCGGCGGCGGCGACCGCGGGCGCGGCGGTGGCTTCGCCGGCGGTACGCCCAAAGCCCAGCGCCTGGCCGAGCGCCTGGGCATCGACGGCAGCAAGCTGGCCACCGCCAGCGAGCTGCCCAGCGGCCCGAAGGTGGAGCCCGGCGACCGGGTCAACCACCAGCGGTACGGGCTGGGCCGGGTGCTCGCCGTGGAGGGCCACGGTCCGGGGGCGCGCGCCCAGATCGATTTCGGCGATCAGGTGATGTGGCTGGTGATGCGGCACGCCCCGGTGGAAAAGCTTTAGCCGGCGGCCTCCTCGTCGAGGGTCGCGCAGCCGGGGATGTCGATGCCGCGTTCGTGCAGCCACGCGGTCGGCTCGATGGGGTTCTTGTAGGTGCCCTCGTGCACCTCGAAGTGCAGGTGCGGACCGGTGGAGTGGCCGGTGGAGCCCTCCAGGCCGATCTGATCGCCGGCCTGGACCTGCTGCCCGTCGACGACCGAGAGCGCCGACATGTGTCCGTAGTGGGTGAGGTACCCGTTGCCGTGGTCGATCAGGACGGCGAGGCCGTAACCGTTGGCCAGGCCGGCGGTGACCACGGTGCCGGCCCCGACCGCGCGGATCGGGGTGCCACTCGGCGCGGCCAGGTCGACGCCCGCGTGCAGCCGGCCCCATCGCGGGCCGAAGCAGGAGGTGACGACGCCGTCCGGCATCGGGTCGACCCAGGCCACCGTGGGCCGGGGCTTGACCTTGCGCTGCAGCGGCGCGAAGCCCAGTGCCGACCCGCCGGTGTCGATCTGGTCGTCGGCCGGGTCGGGGACGGCAGCGGCGATCGACCCGGCGCCCGGCGCCGCGAGCGGCGCGGCAAATCCGGTGCCGGGGGCCGGTCCGGTGCTGGTGGGCGCGGTCGGGGTGGTACTGGTGGCCGGTGCGATGCCGGTGGGCGCGGCCGGTGCGGTGGCTCCGACGTGTCCGGTGCCGGTGGGTGCGGTGGTGCCGGTGCGTGCGGCCGGTGCGGTGCCGGCGGGTGCGGCGGGTTTCGGTCCGGCGGGCACACCGGATTCCGTGCCGGTGGCTCCGACGGTCGGCGTGGGCGTGGCCGAGCCGGATGGTGTGGGCCAGCCGGTATCGAGTGGCGAGTGGGCGGCGGCCTGAGCGCGGGCCTCGGCGGTGGCGGTCCGGGTGGTCGCGGTGTCCGACTGCGCGTTGGCGACGGACAGGCCGCCCACGCCGACCCCGGCGATCACGGTGGCGATCACGGCTGCGCGGCCCCGCTCGCCGAGCAGTGCGAACGGCACCGGCCGGGCCGGCGCGCGGTGCGTGGGCGTGTGGCGGGCGGGCGCGCGGAGCGATGCGGCCGGCGTCAGGGGCTCGGTGGAGGCAAGCAGACCGAGATAGGCCGCCTGGGCGGCAGCGTCACCCCGGGCGGCCGGGGCGGCCGGGGTCAGCGGCTCGGTGGAGGCGAGGAGCTCGAGGTAGGCCCGCGCGTCGGTGCTCTCCGGAACCAGGGCGTGGCGGTGGCCACGTGCTTGGCGATGCTGCACGACGGGGTGATCCCTCCAGGCTGCGGGTGAAGTCCGACATCAGAGGTGTCGGCACGGCCCGGACAGCCGGATAGGGAAAATCGTCGTGGCACGGAACACCCAACCGAGTTGCAACCGGCACGGGTGCGATCAGGAAGCGGCGAGGTTGCCGTACAGCGACTCGATCTTGAGCTTGATGTCGACGCCGCGCTCGCGGAGCAGCGGGATCGGGTCGGTCGGCTCGCCGTCGACGTGGGTCTCGATGTGCAGGTGGGTGCCGAACGAGGCGCCGGTGTTGCCCACCTCACCGATGGTCTGGCCGGACTTGACCACGTCGCCGGTCTTGACCAGCAGCCGCCGCGAGTGGGCGTAGATGATCTCGATGTCGTCATCGGTCTTGATGGTGATCGAGTATCCGTAGCCGCCGTTGTATCCGGCCGCGGTGACCGTGCCGCCGTGGATCGCCTTGTACGGGGTGCCCTCGGCGGCGGCCAGGTCGATGCCGGCGTGCAGCCGGTCGAAGCGCATCCCGTACGGCGAGGTGAACGTGAACTCGTCCAGCGGCAGCAACCAGGCCTGCTCGGCGGCCTCTTCCTCGCTGAGGATCGCGGCGTCGTCCGAGCCCCGCTCCGCGGACCGGTTGGCACGTTGCGCGTCAGCGTTACGGTCGGCGATGTCGTCGGTGATCCGGGCGCCCTGCAGGCCCTGAAGCACCTGCGGGTCGACGGCCTTGACGTCCGGGAAGTTCGCGGCGGCGCCGAGGGCGACCACTCCGGCACCGACGAAAGCTGCGGCGCCGACCACGGCATAACGGCTGCGGGGAGGGGTAGGTACGCGACGACGGCCGCGATAGCGATCGGGCTCAGACGACAAGCGCTGGCGCACGAACATCCTCCATAGACACCGGCAAGACCGGCACACTCAGCGGTCCCCTAAGGGGGAATGAACTGAAGGTTTCCGGGCGGTCTTCCGGGGGTTAACCGGTTGACAGCCGTGGGCCACGGTAACGAAGCGGCGTCCGTGTCACAAGTCGAACCGCCAATTCCCTGACAGTTCCTCACCGGCATTGGGCCATGATTGTCCGAATTCGCGATGGTTTCGGATGAGCCGTGGTGATTGCTCTGTGTTACTGGCACCGAAACAGAAAGTCATGTGACCCGGAATACGTTAAACGGTGCTTGCGGTGATCGCCAGAGGGTGGTGAGCCCGGTTCGGGTAATCCGGGCGGGTCCGTACCGCCGGCGGCCGGTCCGGGTTACCGTTCGTTCAGGTGAGGCGGTCGATGCGGACGGTCGAGGAGGCTCGCGCATGCAGGCACGGATCAGGGTTGTGGTGGCGAAACCCGGGCTGGACGGCCATGACCGGGGTGCGAAGGTGGTCGCCCGCGCTCTGCGCGACGCCGGCATGGAGGTGATCTACACCGGCCTGCACCAGACGCCGGAGCAGATCGTGGAGACGGCCATCCAGGAGGACGCCGACGCGATCGGCCTGTCCGTCCTTTCCGGCGCGCACATGACGTTGTTCCGGAGGGTATTGGAACTGCTCGCCGAACGTGACGCAGACGACATCGTGGTGTTCGGCGGCGGCATCATTCCGGTCGAGGACATCGCCGAATTGGAGAAGCTCGGCGTGGCCCGGATTTTCACCCCGGGCGCGACCACCGCATCCATCATTGAATGGGTACGCGCCAATGTCGCCACGCCGGTCGCCTGATTTCGCCGAACGGTAGGTGAAGGGGAGAGGCCGGACGCACCCCTCACACGTCCGGCCCCTCTATGCACGATGCCCAGCCGCCACCCCTCGACCGACAGGGCATCGGCCGTCTTGCCGCCGGGGCGCCCGTACTGGTGCTGTCCAGCGCTCCGACATCAGCCTTAACGACGCCTTTCAGCGGCGGTTACGCGGGTCCGGCGAAGTTTCCGGCGGCCCGGTCCTGTGCGGTCTCGCACTCCGTGCACCCGCGAGCGGTGGGCGGCCCGGAAGGTGACTAATCTGCGGGATGAGGTCGCGCTCGGCGAGCAGCGACCGGACATCCCTTACCGACGCCGGCGCCCGGATCGACGCGCGGGAGCGAGAGGAGACACGTGGACCTGTTCGAGTACCAGGGGCGCGACCTGTTCGAACGGCACGGGCTGCCCGTGCTGGGCGGCGGCGTCGCCGAGACCCCGGAGGAGGCCCGTGCGATCGCCGAGCGCCTCGGCGGCCGCGTGGTGGTGAAGGCGCAGGTCAAGGTCGGCGGCCGGGGCAAGGCCGGCGGCGTGAAGCTGGCCGGTGACCCGGACGAGGCGCAGGCCCGCGCGGGCGACATCCTCGGCATGGACATCAAGGGCCACACCGTGCACAAGGTGATGTTGGCCGAAACCGCGGACATCACCGAGGAGTACTACTTCTCGTACCTGCTGGACCGCGCCAACCGCACCTTCCTGTGCATCGCCAGCGTGGCCGGCGGCATGGACATCGAGCAGGTTGCCGAGGAGCGGCCGGACCAGGTCGCGAAGATCGCGGTCGACGCGAACGAGGGCGTCACCGAGGCCAAGGCCCGCGAGATCGCCGCCGCCGCCCAGTTCCCGGCCGAGGTGGCCGATCAGGTCGCCGACCTCGCGGTCCAGCTGTGGGCCGCCTTCAAGGCCGAGGACGCCACCCTGGTCGAGGTGAACCCGCTGGCCAAGGTCGGCGACGGCCGCGTGCTCTGCCTGGACGCCAAGGTGACGCTGGACGAGAACGCCGCGTTCCGGCACCCGGAGCACGAGGCGCTGGCGGACAAGTCCGCGGTCGATCCGCTGGAACAGGCCGCCAAGGAGAAGGACCTCAACTACGTGAAGCTGGACGGCGAGGTCGGCGTGATCGGCAACGGCGCCGGCCTGGTCATGTCGACGCTGGACGTGGTGGCGTACGCGGGCGAGGCGCACGGCGGCGTCAAGCCGGCCAACTTCCTCGACATCGGCGGCGGCGCCAGCGCCCAGGTGATGGCCGACGGCCTGGAGATCGTGCTCGGCGACCCGTCGGTCAGGTCGGTCTTCGTCAACGTGTTCGGCGGCATCACCGCGTGCGACGAGGTGGCCAACGGCATCGTGCAGGCGCTGGCCCTGCTGGAGCAGCGCGGCGAGAGCGTCAGCAAGCCGCTGGTGGTCCGCCTCGACGGCAACAACGCCGAGGCCGGCCGGGCGATCCTCGACGAGGCGAGGAACTCGCTGGTGGAGCGGGTGGACACGATGGACGGGGCGGCCGAGCGCGCCGCCGAGCTCGCGGCTGCGGGGAAGTGACGACATGGCGATCTGGCTCACCAAGGACTCCAAGGTCATCGTTCAGGGCATGACCGGCTCGGAAGGGTCCAAGCACACCCGGCGCATGCTGGCCGCGGACACCAAAGTGGTCGGCGGCGTGAACCCGCGCAAGGCCGGCACCACCGTGGACTTCGACGGCACCTCGCTGCCGGTGTTCGCGTCCGTGGGCGAGGCGATGAAGGAGACCGGCGCCGACGTGTCGGTCATCTTCGTACCGCCGGCCTTCACCAAGGCCGCGATCGTCGAGGCGATCGACGCCGACATGCCGCTGGCCGTCGTGATCACCGAGGGCGTGCCGGTGCAGGACACGGCGGCCGCCTGGGCGTACAACGTGGCCAAGGGCCAGCGCACCCGGATCATCGGCCCGAACTGTCCGGGCATCGCCTCGCCCGGTGCCTCCAACGCCGGCATCATCCCGGCCGACATCACCCCGGCCGGCCGGATCGGGCTGGTCAGCAAGAGCGGCACGCTGACCTACCAGATGATGTACGAGCTGCGTGACATCGGCTTCTCCACCTGCGTCGGCATCGGCGGTGACCCGGTCATCGGCACCACCCACATCGACGCGTTGAAGGCGTTCCAGGAAGATCCGGAGACGGACGCGATCGTGATGATCGGCGAGATCGGCGGCGACGCGGAGGAGCGGGCGGCCGAGTTCATCAAGGCCAACGTGACCAAGCCGGTGGTCGGCTACATCGCCGGCTTCACCGCCCCGCCCGGCAAGACCATGGGGCACGCCGGCGCGATCATCTCCGGCTCGGCCGGCACGGCGGAGGCCAAGAAGGTGGCGCTCGAGGCCGCCGGGGTCAAGGTCGGCAAGACCCCGAGTGAGACCGCGCGGCTGATGCGCGAGGTCATGAGCTGATCCGGTACGCCGTGAGCGCGCGCGCCGCGGTCCGGGGCCACCCGGACGGCGGCGCGCCGGCGTATCTGCCCGGCCGCGGCATGCAAAAGTAGTTCACGATGTCCAACACGCCCGACCGTCCCGCCGAACCGGACCGTCATACCGTCCCGGTGGACACGGCGAACCACGAGACCCGGCCGGTCGACGTGGACGCCGCGGCACGTCCCACGGTCCGGCTGGACCGCGCGACCGTGCTGCTGGACCGGGCCGACCACGAGACGGTGAAGCTGCCCGGCCAGCGGCGGCCGCCGGATCGTCCCGGCCGCGCCCCGCTGATCGTCGCGGCCGGGGCGGCCACGTGCTGGGCGGCGCTGGTGTCGTACCTGCCGGTGGCTGCGGTGATCGGGCTGGCCCGGACCCTGGAGGGTGCCGGTGGGCTGGGCGGTGCGGCCGCCGCCGGCCTGGCCGCCTGGCTGCTCGGTCACGGCGTTCCGCTGGGCACCTCGATCGGCCCGCTGGCGCTCGCGCCGCTGCTGCTCACCCTGCTCGCCCTCTGGCGGCTGAGCCGCGCCGGCCTGCACATCACCCGGGCGATCGGGGCCCGGCACAGTGGCTCACCGCGGGACGCGCTCGCGGTGGCCGGCGCGGCCGGGGTCTGGTACGCGCTGATCGGCGCGCTCGGGGCGGCGATCATCAGCGGACCCGGCACCGAGATCTCCGCGGCCCGCGCGGCCGTGCACCTGTTCCTGCTGGGCGCGGCCGGTGCGCTGGTCGGCTCGGTGCGCAGCACCGACGCGCTGGGCGTGGTGGCCCGGCGCATCCCGCGGACGCTGCGGCACGGCATCCACACCGGGCTGGTCGCCGCGCTGCTGATGCTGGCCGCCGGCGCCGCCTGCACCGGTCTCGCGGTGGCCGTCGGCGGTGGGGAGGCGGCGGACATGATCGCCACGTACCGCACCGGGGTGGCCGGTCAGGCCGGTATCACCCTGGTCAGCCTGGCCTACGGCGGGAACGCGGCGGTGTGGGCGGCCGCCTATCTGCTCGGCCCCGGCTTCGCGCTGGGCACCGAGTCGTCGGTGCGGCTGACCGAGGTGACGGTCGGCCCGCTGCCCACGCTGCCGTTGCTGGCCGCGCTGCCGGACGGCCCGATCGGCGCCGCCGGTGCGCTGCTGCTGGCCGTGCCGGTGCTGGCCGCGATGGTGGCCGGCTGGCTGCTCGCCCGGCGGCTGATCCGCGGCCTGACCGACCGGGCCGGGCCCGGAGTGCACCTGCCGCCGTGGTCACTGGTGCTCGGCGCGACGCTGGTCGCTGGTCCGGTGGCCGGCCTGGTGCTGGGCGCGCTCGCCTGGTTGTCCGGCGGTTCGCTGGGCGGCGGCCGGCTGGGCGAGATCGGCCCGGTGCCGTGGCAGGTGGCGCTGGTGGCGACCGGCGTGGTCGCGGTCTCGGCGGCGATCGGCGCCGCGGCGGGCCGCACCTTCGGCCGTCGCCCGGAGTAGGTCGGACCGGCACAGGCAGAACGCCCCGGCCGAGGGCCGGGGCGCTCGATCGCCGGCCGGTTACGGGCTGGTCGAGATCAGGTCGCCGAGCGCCCCGGTGGCGGCCAGGATGATGTCGAGGATCGCCCGGAGCACGATGATGCCGAACGCCACGTAGGCCAGCGTGGGGGGCTTGCCCACCTTGCGGGCCTCCAGCAGGCCGAGGACGGCGAAGACGATGCCGAGCGGCCAGCAGCAGATCGCGAACACGATGCCCAGGACGCCCCAGAGCGTCACCTTGTCGTTGCCCGGCGGCGGTGGCGGCTGCTGTCCGTAGTAAGGCGGTGGCGTCACGTACGTTCCTCCGTGTCGATGCTGGTCGAAAGACCGGCAGCGTAACCCATCCCCGCGACGGAACGGGTGACCCGCGGCGATAGGGTGCTCGGGTGACCGACCCCGCGCCCGCCCGCCTGGTCGTCCTCGTCTCCGGCTCCGGCAGCAACCTCCAGGCGCTTCTCGATGCCACCGCCGATCCCGCGTACGGCGCCCGGGTGGTGGCCGTGGGCGCCGACCGGGACGGCATCGCCGCGCTGGACCGGGCCGCCGCCGCCGGCGTGCCGGCCTTCGTGGACCGGCTCAACGACTACCCGACCCGCGACGACTGGGACGCCGCGCTGACCGCCCACGTCGCCGAGCACCGCCCCGATCTGGTCATCTCGGCCGGCTTCCTCAAGCTGGTCGGCCCCGCCTTCCTCAAGGCGTTCGGCGACCGGTACGTGAACACCCACAACGCGCTGCTGCCCGCGTTCCCCGGCATCCACGGCCCACGGGACGCGCTGGCGTACGGCGTGAAGATCGCCGGAGCCACGCTGTTCTTCGTCGACGCGGGTGTCGATACCGGGCCGATCATCGCGCAGGTCAGCGTTCCGGTGCTCGACGACGACACGGAGGAGACGCTGACCGAACGGATCAAGGTGGTGGAGCGCGCCCAGCTGGTCGAGCAGGTCGGGCGGCTGGTGCGGGCGGGCTGGACCATCGAGGGAAGAAAGGTACGGATTCCATGAGCTCCGACGAGGGTCGCAGGCCGATCCGGCGGGCGCTGGTCAGCGTGTATGACAAGACCGGGCTGGTCGAGCTGGCGCAGGCCCTGCACGCGGCCGGGGTGCAGATCGTCTCGACCGGGAGCACCGCGACCACCGTCGAGGGCGCCGGGGTGCCGGTGACCCGGGTGGAAGCCCTGACCGGCTTTCCGGAGACACTGGACGGCCGGGTCAAGACGCTGCATCCCACGGTGCACGCCGGACTGCTCGCCGACCTCCGGCTGGCCGGCCACCGGCAGCAGCTGGCCGATCTCGGTATCGAGCCGTTCGACCTGCTGGTTAGCAACCTGTACCCGTTCTCCCGCACGGTCGCCTCCGGAGCGAGCGTGGACGAGTGCGTCGAGCAGATCGACATCGGCGGCCCGGCGATGGTCCGCGCGGCCGCCAAGAACCACCCGTCGGTCGCGGTAGTCACCGCGGTCTCGGCGTACCCCCTGGTGGTCGAAGCCCTGGCCAACGGCGGCTTCACGCTGACGCAGCGCATGCTGCTCGCGGCCCGCGCCTTCGCGGACATCGCCGAGTACGACGTGGCCGTGGCGAACTGGTGCGCGACCACCCTGGCGCCGGCGGACTGGCCGGAGTTCGCCGGGATCGCGCTGCGGCGGGAGAATGCGCTGCGGTACGGCGAGAACCCGCACCAGGAGGCGGCGCTGTACCGGGATCCGGCGGCACCGCCCGGGCTCGCGCAGGCGGAGCAGGTGCACGGCAAGGAGATGTCGTACAACAACTATGTGGACGCCGACGCCGCCTGGCGCAGCGCCAACGACTTCCCCGAGCCGTGCGTGGCGATCATCAAACACGCCAACCCGTGCGGCATCGCGGTCGGCCCGGACGTGGCCGAGGCGCACCGCAAGGCGCACGCCTGTGACCCGACGTCCGCCTTCGGCGGGGTGATCGCGGTCAACCGGGAGGTGACCACCGAGCTGGCCAAGCAGGTCGCGGAGATCTTCACCGAGGTGATCGTGGCGCCGTCGTACGCGCCCGAGGCGGTCGAGGTGCTGCGCGAGAAGAAGAACCTGCGGGTGCTGGTGGCGCCGCCGTGGGATCCGGCGCCGGCCGAGGTCCGGCAGATCGGCGGCGGGGTGCTGGTGCAGCTGGCGGACCGGATCGACGCCGGCGGCGACGACCCGGCGAACTGGACGCTGGCCACCGGAGCACCCGCCGCCGCCGAGGACCTGCGCGACCTGGCGTTCGCCTGGCGCGCGGTGCGCAGCGTGAAGAGCAACGCGATCCTGCTCGCGCACGACGGTGCCACCGTCGGTGTCGGCATGGGCCAGGTCAACCGGGTGGACGCGGCGCACCTCGCGGTGAGCCGGGCCGGCGCCGAACGGTCCCGGGGCAGCGTGGCCGCCTCGGACGCGTTCTTCCCCTTCCCCGACGGTCTCGAGGTGCTGATCGCGGCCGGGGTGAAGGCGGTGGTCCAGCCCGGTGGCTCGATCCGCGACCACCTGGTGATCGAAGCGGCCGAGCAGGCCGGGCTCACCGTTTACCTGACCGGTACGCGGCACTTCTACCACTGATGAACCCCGAACAGGTGGTGCACAACGAGACCTTCCGTGGTCAGGACTGGGCGCTGGCCGAGGTCAACCGGGTGCACTACGAGGACTGCGCCTTCCATGACGTGGACTGGTCGGAGGCGCAGCTCACCGGGTGCACGTTCCGGCACTGCCAGTTCGGCAACGTGCGGTTCAACGCGGCGTTCCTGGCCCGTACCGCGATCCTGCAGTCGGTGCTGACCCGGTGCTCGTTCTTCGACGCCACGCTGACCGACTGCAAACTGACCGGCACCCAGTTCGTTGACTGTGGACTGCGGCCGCTGACCGTCGAGGGCGGCGACTGGGCGTTCGTCTCGCTGCGCGGTCAGAACCTGACCGGCGCCAAGCTGGGCGGGCTGCGGCTGCGCGAAGCCGACCTGACCGGCGCCGACCTGACCCGGGCCGACCTGCGCGGCGCCGACCTGAGCAACGCGCGCCTCAAGGACGCGGTGCTGACGACCACCGACCTGCGCGGTGCGGATCTCGGCGGGGTCGAGCTGAAGGGCGTGGACATCAGCGGCGCCAAGATCGATCTCGCTCAGGCGGTGCTGTTCGCCACCGCGTACGGAGCCCAGGTGTCCTGATACGGTCCGAGGAAACTGACTGGAGTGATGACAGCATGGGCAAGAAGGTCACCGTCGTAGGCGCCGGTTTCTACGGGTCGACGACCGCACAGCGTCTGGCCGAGTACGACGTCTTCGAGACCGTCGTGCTCACCGACATCGTCGAGGGCAAGCCCGAGGGCCTGGCGCTGGACCTCAACCAGTCGCGCCCGATCGAAGGCTTCGAAACCAAGGTGGTCGGCGTCACCACCGGTCAGAGCGGCGAGGGGTACGACGCCATCGAGGGCTCGGACGTCGTGGTGATCACCGCCGGCCTGCCGCGCAAGCCGGGCATGAGCCGGATGGACCTGCTGGAGGTGAACGCCAAGATCGTGCGGCAGGTGGCGGAGAACGTCGCCAAGTTCGCCCCGAACGCCGTCGTGATCGTGGTGTCCAACCCGCTCGACGAGATGACCGCGCTGGCCCAGCTCGCTACCCAGTTCCCGAAGAACCGGGTGATGGGCCAGGCCGGCATGCTGGACACCGCGCGGTTCACCCACTTCGTCGCCGAGGAGCTGAAGGTTCCGGTGGCCAGCGTGCAGACGCTGACCCTGGGCTCGCACGGCGACACCATGGTGCCGGTGCCGTCGCGCTGCACGGTGAACGGCAAGCCGCTGGCCGAGCTGCTGCCGGCCGACAAGATCGAGGAGCTGGTCAACCGCACCCGCAACGGTGGTGCCGAGGTGGTCGCGCTGCTCAAGACCGGCTCGGCGTACTACGCGCCGTCGGCCGCCGCGGCCCGGATGGCGCGCGCCGTGGCCGAGGACTCCGGCGCGGTCATGCCGGTCTGCGCCTGGGTGGACGGCGACTACGGCATCTCCGGCGTGTACCTGGGCGTCGAGGCGGAGATCGGCGCGACCGGCGTCAAGCGGGTGGTCGAGACCGACCTGACCGACAGCGAGCTGAACGGGCTCAAGGAGGCCGCCGAGGCGGTGCGCGCCAAGCAGTCCGACGTTGCGAACCTCTGACCGCGAGCGCCGGGCCGGGCGGGCGTGCGCCCCAGCCCGGCCCGCTCGCGGAACCTGCAGTACGCTCGTACTGCTTAAGCATGTCCTGCGGAAGGGGAGCGCCGGCCGATGGCGAAGATCAAGGTCAACAACCCGGTGGTGGAGCTCGACGGCGACGAGATGACCCGGATCATCTGGAAGCAGATCCGGGAGCAGCTGATCCTGCCCTACCTCGACGTCCCGCTCGAGTACTACGACCTGTCGATCCAGCACCGTGACGAGACCGACGACCAGGTCACCGTCGACGCGGCCAATGCCATCAAGCAGCACGGCGTCGGTGTCAAGTGCGCCACCATCACGCCGGACGAGGCCCGGGTCGCCGAGTTCGGCCTGAAGAAGATGTGGCGCTCACCGAACGGCACCATCCGCAACATTCTCGGCGGGGTCATCTTCCGCGAGCCGATCGTCATGGCGAACGTGCCGCGGCTCGTCCCGAGCTGGACCAAGCCGATCATCATCGGCCGCCACGCGCACGGCGACCAGTACAAGGCCACCGACTTCGTCGCGCCCAGCGCCGGCAAGCTGACGATGACGTTCACTCCGGACGACGGCTCCCAGCCGATGGAGTTCCACGTCGCCGACTTCCCGGGCGGGGGCGTCGGCATGAGCATGTACAACTTCGACGACTCGATCCGCGACTTCGCGCGCGCCTCGTTCCGGTACGGGCTGACCCGCAACTACCCGGTCTACCTGTCGACGAAGAACACCATCCTCAAGGCGTACGACGGCCGGTTCAAGGATCTGTTCGCGGAGATCTTCGAGTCCGAGTTCGCCGGGGAGTTCACGGCGAAAGGGCTGACGTACGAGCACCGGCTGATCGACGACATGGTAGCCGCCGCGCTGAAGTGGGAAGGCGGGTACGTCTGGGCGTGCAAGAACTACGACGGTGACGTGCAGTCCGACACGGTGGCCCAGGGCTTCGGGTCGCTCGGCCTGATGACCTCGGTGCTGATGACCCCGGACGGCAAGACCGTCGAGGCCGAGGCAGCGCACGGCACGGTCACCCGGCACTACCGGCAGTGGCAGAAGGGCGAGAAGACGTCGACCAACCCGATCGCGTCGATCTTCGCCTGGACCGGGGGCCTCAAGCACCGCGGTCTGCTGGACGGGACGCCGGCGGTGACCGAGTTCGCCGAGACGCTCGAGCGGGTCTGCGTGGAGACCGTCGAGGGCGGCCAGATGACCAAGGACCTGGCCCTGCTCATCTCGCGGGACGCGCCGTGGCTGACCACCGACGAGTTCATGAACGCGCTGGACGAGAACCTGGCCCGCGAGCTGAGCTGACCTATGCAGCAAAACGCATGTTTATCTCCGTAACCGCGGGATAGAGGCATCGTTTTGCTTGGCAGAACGGATGACGGTCGCGACGCCGAGAGGTCGCCCGCCGGTCTGGCTGCCTTGTCCCGGGCGCCGTCCGGTTCCTCCCGGTGGTCCCGCGCGGCCAGTAGGCGGTCACCGCCTGCCGTCCCTTCCCTGCGGGGGGCCTTGTCCCGGGCCCCCCGCCCCCTTATCCGTGCGTAGTCCACGGCTGACCGTGACGCCTATAGTCGGGCGGATGAGGCTGCGGCCGGTGATCGAGGGCGATCTGGCCATGTTCCGCCGGTTCGCCGTTGAACCCGGGCTGATCGGGCTGGACTGGGCCGGCTTCCGGGACGCGCAGGAGCCGGCGCGCCGGTTCGCCGTCGACGGCTATCTCGGTGCCGACGACGGCCGGCTCATGGTGGAGGTCGAGCCGGAGCAGCAGGTAGCCGGCTTCGTCACCTGGCGGGCGGGTTCGTACGCGCCGAACGCCCGGTACTGGGAGATCGGCATCGTGCTGCTGCCGGAGTGGCGCGGACGGGGGATCGGCTGGCGGGCGCAGGCGATGCTGTGCGACTACCTCTTCCTGCACACACCGGTGCAGCGCGTTCAGGCTGGCACCCATCCGGAGAACGTCGCCGAGCAGAAGTCGCTGGTCAAGGCCGGCTTTCAGCTGGAAGGCGTGGTGCGGGCGTGCGAGTTCCGGGCCGGCCGGTGGCGGGACGGATACCTCTACAGCCGGCTGCGGGACGACCCCGCGCCGCACGCGTAAGGCACGCTGTGGCCGGGCCCCGGCAGGCGGTCGTGTGACGGCCACGGGAGCCGGCCGTTGCCATGGGAGCCGGCTGCCCGTACCGATGCCGCGGTTTGCTTCTCAGCGGCGCGCCGCCGACCCGGCCAGCAGCCGCAGCGCGTAGGGCGCGTCCCGCTTCAGGTAGCGCCCGGCCAGCCGGCGCGGCTCCGATCCCAGCCGGTGCGCCCACTCCAGTCCGGTCCGCTGCATCCAGCGCGGCGCCCGTTCGACGTCGCCGGCCACGAAGGTGACCGCGGCGCCACAGCCGATGAACCACGTCCGCGGCAGCTCGGCGCGCAGCCGGCTGATCACCTTCTCCTGCTTGGGGAAGCCGAGCCCCACGAACACCAGGTCCGGCTCGGCCGCCGTGACCGCGGCGCAGAACTCGGCGTAAACGGCCGGGTCGCGTTCGAACCCGTACTCGGGGCAGAGCGTGCCGGCGATCCGCAGGCCGGGACAGTCGGCGGCCAGCCGTGCCGCGGCCCGGGCGGCGCCGTCGGCGGCGGTCGGGGTGGCCCGGTTGCCGCCGATCACGAACACTGACCGGCCGTCGCGACCCAGTCCTTCGGAGAGCGACCAGATCAGGCTGCTGCCGGCCACCCGCTCGGGCAGCGGCGTGCCGCTCAGCTTGCTGGCCCAGACCAGCGGCATGCCGTCCGCGACGATCAGGTCGGCGTCGTCGAGGTACGCGCGGACCCGCTGGTTGTGCTGGGCCTGCCGCAGGATGTCGATGTTCGGGGTGACGATCCGGCCGCCACGGCCGGCCGCGATCGCCTCCCGGACGACCGCCACCACCTCGCTTTCGGTGATCCGGTCGAAGCCCGTGCCGTCGAGGTGCACACGCTCGAAAGCCTCGATGGTCAAACCAACTCCTCCTTCGTCGTTCGCTCGTTGTAGGTGCGAAAGCTCGTTATGTGAGCGAAACGAGTGAAGGCGGGACAAAGTGGCACGCGTGCTCTATCTGGGTGGATTCGGACGAAGCGGAACCACACTCGTCGAGCGCCTTCTCGGCGAGCTGCCCTCGGTGTGCGCGCTCGGCGAGGTCGTCCACCTCTGGCAGCGGGACGTCCGGGACGATGAGCGGTGCGGCTGCGGTGCCCGGTTCTCCGCCTGCACGTTCTGGAAGCGGACCGGTGAGCGCGCGTTCGGCGGCTGGTCCACCGTGGACGTCGACCGGATCCACGCGCTGGCCGGCGCGGTGGAACGCACCCGGCACATTCCGCGCCTGACGAAAGCGTCCGCCGACGTGCGGGAGTACGCCGGCTACTACACCCGCGTGTACCGCTCCGCGGCTGAGGTCGCCGGCGTCGGCGCGGTGGTCGACTCCTCCAAGCACAGTGCGCTGGCCCACGTCCTGCGCTGGGCCCCCGACATCGACCTGCGCGTGGTGCACGTGGTCCGGGACGCGCGCGGGGTCGCCTACTCCTGGACCAAAACGGTGACCCGGCCGGAGACCGATGGTGCCGACGAGATGACCCGGTATTCGCCCGGCCGCTCGGCGCTGCTGTGGAACGCGCACAACGCCGCGTTCGGCCTGCTGGCCCGTCGCGGCGTGCCGGTGCTCCGGGTCCGGTACGAGCAGTTCCTCGCCGACCCGCGGGCCGCGCTGCTCCGGATCGCCGGGTTCGCCGGCATCCCGGTGACCGACCGGGACCTGGCGTTCCTCGGCGACGGCTACGCAGACCTCAGCGTCGGGCACAGCGCGGCCGGCAATCCGATGCGGTTCACCGTCGGCCGGCTGCCGTTGCGCCGCGACGACGCCTGGACCGAGGCGCTGCCCCGGGCCCAGCGCCGGCTGGTCGGTGCGGTCTGCGGACCCATGCTTCGCGCGTACGGATACCCGATGAGAGCTGAGGAGGCGTCGTGAACTGGCCGTCCGTGGGCGTCGTGATCCCCACCCGGAACCGCCCGGAGCTGGTCCGCCGGGCCATTGAGGCGGTTCGCGACCAGCGGTACCCCGGTGAGGTCCGGGTCGTCGTGGTGTACGACCAGACCGAACCGGACTACCTGCTCGCGCGCACCGATGGCACCCAGGTGCTGGTGCTCACCAACTGGCGCACGTCCGGCCTGGCCGGCGCCCGCAACACCGGGGTGCTGGCGCTGGAGACCGAGCTGGTGGCGTTCTGCGACGACGACGACCAGTGGCGCCCGGACAAACTGCGCCGCCAGGTGGCTGCGCTGCTGGCCGAGCCGGAGGCGGAGTTCGCCACCTGCGCGATCGAGGTGGAGTACGAGGGCCACACCACCCCGCGGCTGGCCGGGCGCAGCCGGGTCACCATCGACGAACTGGCCCGCTCCCGGATGGCCATGCTGCACTCCTCGTCGTTCCTGATGCGCCGGGAGGCGCTCGCCGAGGACGCCATCGGACTGGTGGCCGAGGACGCCCCCGGCAGCCAGAACGAGGACTGGGACCTGTTGCTCCGGGCCGCCCGCCGGGCACCCATCGTGCACCTGGACGAGCCGCTGGTCCGGGTGCTCTGGGGCCGCACATCGCACTACGCCTACGAGTACGCGACCAAGATCTCGTCGCTGCGCTGGATGATGCAACGCCACCCGGAGATCAGCGGGTGCCGCCCCGGCGCGGCCCGGGTGTACGGCCAGTTGGCCTGCTGGTCGGCGGCGGCCGGCAACAAGAGCGCGGCCTGGGAGTTCAGCAAGGAGGCGGTCCGGGCCAACTGGCGGGAACCGCGGACCGCGATCGCGTTGGCCGCTATGACCGGAGCCGTCAAGGTCGAGAACGTTCTCTCCGCTCTGCACAAACGCGGGCGCGGAATCTAGCTCGAGCGCGATGTAGTGTGCGCATGTGCCCAGATCAGTTCGGTTGACGTGATGCCCGCCCCGCCGCGGCAGGCCGCGATCCGAGACCGGATCTGGGCGACCGGCGGTCTCCGGGTCAGCGAGCCGGCCTGCGAGGGCGGCGTCTCCGACTTGACCATCCGGCGTGACCTGGAATCCCCCGCCGACCCGGGCCTGCCGGCCGACGTGCTCATCACCGACGACGGTTTGGACGAAGGTGCGCGGGCACTTCTGGTGGAGCAGGTGCCCGAGTTGATGGTGGTGAGCGCGCAATGACCGTGTCGCCGATTGCCGAACGGACCGCGATCCGGCTGTCCGACGGACGCGAACTGATCTACTTCGACGAAAAGCCGGCCGACCGCGACTATCCGGACACCCGGCAGCTGCCCACCCCGCCGCCGGCCTCACAACTGCGCCTCGACCCGCTGGTCGACGAGTGGGTGGCGGTGGCGGCGCACCGGCAGACCCGGACTTTCCTGCCACCCACCAACGCCTGCCCGCTGTGCCCGTCCACCCCGGACTTCGCCAGTGAGATCCCGGCGCCGGACTACGACGTGGTGGTGTTCGAGAACCAGTTCCCGTCGTTCAGCGACCGGATCGTCCCCGACGAGATCACCTCGCTGACCGACCTGGTGCCGGTGCGTCCCGGGGTCGGACGCTGCGAGGTGGTGTGCTTCACCAGCGACCACAACAGCTCGTTCGGCGCGCTGCCGCCCTCCCGGGTGCGCACCGTGATCGACGTTCTGGCCGACCGAACCGCCGAGATGAGCGCGATGCCCGGCGTTGCGCAGGTCTTCCCGTTCGAGAACCGGGGCGTGGAGATCGGCGTGACGCTGCACCACCCGCACGGCCAGATCTACGCGTACCCGATGGTCCCGCCCCGCACCACGGCGATGCTGGCCGCGGCGAAGAAATACGGCGGCGACCTCTACGGCGACGTGCTGGCCGCGGAACGCAAGGCACGCGTGCGGGTGGTGACCGCCAACGAGCACTGGACCGCATACGTGCCGGCCGCCGCCCGCTGGCCGTACGACGTGCACCTCGCGCCGCACCGCAAGGTCCCCGACATCCCGGCGCTCGGCGACGACGAACGGGACGCCTTCGGCCCGCTCTACCTGGACGTGCTGCGCCGCTTCGACGCCCTGTTCGACAAGCCGATGCCGTACATCTCCGCCTGGCACCAGGCCGTCGTCGGCGACGGCCGCGACCTCGGGTACCTGCACCTGCAGCTGTTCAGCATCCGGCGGGCCGCCGACAAGCTGAAGTACCTGGCCGGCTCGGAGTCGGGCATGGGCGCGTTCATCAACGACATCGTGCCCGAGAAGGCCGCCGAAACGCTGCGCTCCATCATCTGACAGACCCTTGGACGTACGCGCAACCTGAAGTCCCGCGGCCGGCGCGCGAGCGCCGCGGTGGTCGAGGCCGTGCCGCGGCCGCCGGGCTGAAGCGGTGGTCCGGCGCGCGAGCGCCGCGGTGGTCGAGGCCGTGCCGCGGCCGCCGGCCCGGAGCGGTCCGCCAGCGCCCTCTTCAGCACCGTCCCGTCGAACGCACCTCGTCACCCAGCGCAACCGCATCGCACGCCGGCGTCCCGGACGCCAGATCCTCACCCAACGTCACCGTCCCCCACCGGCGGATGATGCCCGCAGGCAGCTTTGCTCTGAACACCAATAGGCATCACCTCACTGACGGCGGCTCTACGCCCTCCGTCGACCAATGAGCGCAAACGCAGCGGTGACCGTGCGTGCCTGATTACTGGAGGTGTTCAGAGCAAAGCGGTTCGAGCACCATGCCGCACCCGCAAAGGGTGTGACAGGGAGTGAGCGGATTCAGCCGTGGAGGGCGCCGACGCCTGTGCCTTGGAGGGCGTCCATCGCGGCGTGGCGGCGGCCGGTGAGGAGCAGCAGGAGCGCCAGCGCCGGGCCGGTCACCTCGGGGCCGGTGCCGACCGTCCAGTCGGCGTCGTCGGCCCGCAGGCTGAGCCCGGCGAATCTGCGGCGGGCCCGGAACGGCCAGCCCATCTCCCACACCCGCTGCAGACCGCGGCGGCTGTACTCCGGCGGCACCGGGAAGTCGCGGCCGAGCGGCCGGGCGATGTCCTGGCTGTGCACGATGACGTCGAACAGCCCGTCCCGGGGGTCCAGCATTCTGGCGGTGGTGCGGTCGCCGGCGTGCCTACGGATCTTGGCCATGATGGCGTCCGGTGGTGCGGAACCGTGCCGGATCGCCAGCACGGTGTTGATGTGGTGCAGATTGAACCGGCCTCGGGGTGCGGCGGCGAGAAGGTCCCAGGTGGTGATGGTGGGCACCAGCGCGAGGTGGCCGGCGACGTCCCGGACCCGCCAGCCTTGGCACAGGGAAGCGGCGTCCCACTCGGCCGGGCTCAGTTCCGCCAGGAAGTCGGCGACGTGCAGGCGCATCGTACGGACGGCGGACCAGTACGCCTCGTCCATGGCGGCCTCCGGATAGTCCGAGATTGGGACTAGATTAGTCCGAGGCTCGGACTTCTGCAAGCATGGTGGTGTGGCTGACGACCTCAATCTCGGGCTGTTGCTCTTCATCCCGTACCGGCACATGGAGTCGGCGGTGCTGGCCGCGCTCCGGGAGCACGGCCACGACCTGCCGCTCAATCAGGCGCGGGTGTTCCAGCGCATCGCGCCCGGTGGCTCCCGGCTGGCCGACCTGGCCGAGGCGGCGCAGGCCAGCAAGCAGACGGTGGGCTCGATCGTCGATCAACTGGAGCGGTCGGGCTACGTCCGGCGGGTCCCCGATCCGGACGATGCGCGGGCCAAGCTGGTCACCGTGACCGCGAAGGGGCAGGAGATGGTCGAGCTCAGCCGGCCGGTGGTGCGGGCGATCGAGGCCACCTGGACGGCGCATCTGGGGCCCCTCCGTGCCCGGCAGCTCCGGGCGGCGCTGACCGCTCTGCGCGAGATCACCGATCCGTACGCCGCCCGGTCCGGCCGGGGTTGAAGTACCGGTCCCTGGTCATTTCGGCGAACGCGCGGAACGCGGGCCGGTCACCGGTCAGCTGGAACTGTTGGGTCGGGCCGTTGCCGTCCGGGTCGGACTCGAAATAGGTGACCGCCTTGATCTGCGGGTTCGCCTTGAACGTGCGCTCCGCGTCGCGCAACCAGGCGGCCCGACCGGCCGAGCCCCACGCCTTCGCCACGCCGAACTCGCCGATGATGATCGGCTTCGGGCGTTGTGCGGCCCACCGCAGGAACGGGCCCATCAGCGTGCCGATCGGCTGGAACACGTTGCCGGCGTAGACGTCGACGCAGGTCCAGTCCACCTGGTCGTCGCCGGGATAGAAGGCGGGTGCGTCGCCGCGGATGAAACCCTCGGCGGTCGGGCACCACACCCAGGAGACGTTGGTGGCCCGTTCGGCGCGGAAGATCGCCCGGACATACTTCCAGGCGGCGATGTAGTCCTCCCCGGACCACATGGTGGCGCGCAGGTTGGGCCGGTCCATCTCCCAGCGCATCCGCAGCAGCACCGGCTTGCCGACCGCGCGGATCGCCTGGGCCTGCTCGCGGATGAGCTGGTCGTGTTCGCCGGCCAGGATCGACCGGTTGTCGCCGGTGGCCCAGCTGATCATCAGGTCGGCGCCCTGGGACAGGAACTCCAGGTCGCTTTCGGTGCCGACCATCTGCTCGAACCGGCGGTACGTGTTGAGGAAGTCCAGCCGCCGGCCCAGGTCCGCCTCCAGCCCGCCGACCGCCGCCACCCGCCCGGCCTGGGTCAGCTCCTCCGGCTTGATCCACGCGCCGAGGTAGGCGCCGGTGCGCGGTGGCCGGAACGGCCCGGCCCGGAACGGCCCTGGGTTGACCGCGACGGCCACCGGCGGGCTGCTCAGGTCGGGCGACGGCGTGGGTTCCGGCTGTGGTGGTGCGCTGCTGCAACCCGCCACCACGAGCGCTGCGGCGAGAATCCACAGCCGGCGCATCACGCGATCCGGCGAGCGGTGTAGAGCACGTTCACGGCGTACGCGTCCGCGCCCGGCAGCTTGCGGGCCGCCGCGTCCGCCGCCCGGGCCAACGGGTGCGCGTGCAGCGAGGGGGTCAGCATGGAGAAGCCGCGCCGCTCGATCACCTCGAAGCCGTGCCGGCCGAGCAACTCGCCGACCTGCTCGTGGGACAGCTCGGCGAACCATCGCTGCCCGGAGTGCCGGCGGGCCCGCAGGTGCCGCACCGAGCTGGCGTTGCCGTGGTTCTCCACCACCAGGATCCCGGCGTCCGGCGTCGGCAACGCCTTGGCCGCGAACGCCAGTGCCCGATCGCGGACCTGATCGTCCACATTGAGCAGCAGCCGGAACATCGTGACGATGGCCGGGAACCCGGCGTCCACCGGGGCCGGCACCGGCCCGTCCGTGGGCACCTGATGAAACTGCGCCTGGGAGCCGACCTCGGCCGCCTTCGCCATCATCTCGGCCGACGTGTCGTACCCGTGCGCCGCCCGGACCAGCCCGTGCAGCGTGCGGATGGCCCGTCCGGTGCCGCAGGCGAAGTCGTGCTGCACGGGCGGGTTGTCGGCGAACTCCCGGAGCACCAGTCCGCGCAGGTAGGCCTGCTGCCGTTCGTTGATCCGGGACGCGTAGGTGTCCGGTGCGTAGGTGACGGTCTCGTACTTCTCGACGGCCTCGGCGTCCTGGAACACCTTGGTGTAGTCGGCGGTCAAGCAGTCCTCCTCGGGATTGTCGGGTTGCCGGTGAAAGCGGTCAGCGCGAGCCGGTCGCGCAGCAGCCATGCGCCGAAACCGAAGGCGGGTACGGCGGTGGCGAGGGCGAGCGAGAGACCGGCGGCGCCGGTGCCGGTCATCGTGGTGACAATCCACGGGAGAACGCCGAAGCACGTCACCGACAGCAGCGCGGCGGCGCAGGTGCCGGGCCCGAACGGGTGCAGCCGCGCGGCCCGGCCCACCTGGATCAGCGGCAGCAGGTTGTTCACCACCAGCGCGCCGGCCAGGCCGAGGGCCGCGCCGAGCGCCCCGTACGCGGGAATGAGCAGCAGATCCAGGCCGATCGTCACGGCCAGCGCGATCAGCACGTTGATCAGATTCCACGAGGTCCGCCCGGCCATCGCCAGCACCATGTCCACCATGCCGCAGCCGGTGGCCACCAGCATCGCCGAGGCCAGCACCACGACCACCGGCACACCGGAGACGTACGCGTCGCCGAACAGTCCGAGATAGACCGGTGCGAACAGGATGACCAACAGGTTGATCGGCCAGGTGACCAGCACCAGCCATCCGGTCGCGGTCTGGTAGAGATGGTTGGCGGTGGCCCGGTCGCCGGTGGACAGCGCCTCGGCCAGCCGTGGTTGCACCGACTGCGAGATGCCCTGGTTGGCGAACTGGATGAGCACCACGAACCGGCCGGCCACCGCGTACACCGCCGCCGGTGCCAGCCCGCTCAGCGCCGCCACCAGCAGCACGTCCACCCGCTGGAGGGCGAGCTGGGCGACGCTGGCCAGCGCCCGCGGCCCGGTGAACCGCCAGAAGTCCCGGCGCAACGCCCGGCGCTCGGCCCGGCGGCTGCGTCTCTTCGAATTCTCCTCTGCTTCTCCGCGCCGTCCGAAGGACCAGGCGTCGGAAGCCGGCACAGCCACGCGCCCCTGGCGGTACGTGCGGCGCAGCGCGAATCCGGCCAGGATCGTGACCGGCAGGTACGGCGCCGCCCAGGCCAGCGCGAACACCGGCAGGGCAGCGGCCATCCAGAGCGCGCTGACGCCGGCCGCGCCCACCAGCAGCAACTGCAGCGCGCTGCGGAGGACCCGGTCGAGCATCACGGTGGGACGCATGGCCCGGTAGCCGCGGGTGGCGGTGAGCAGCGCATCGGTGAGCGCCTGCAGCGGCAGGAAGACGGCCAGCACGCGCAGCCCGGCGGTGTGGTCGGCGACGACATCCGGCGCGCCGGACGCGGTGAGCCCGGCGATCGCCGGTGCGGCCAGCCACATGCCCACGGCCAGCGCACCGGAGAGGATCAGGACCGGAGTGAGGCCGGTCCGCAGGCAGGCGCCGAGCAGGTGGTCCTGGCCGGTGGCGCGCAGCCGGGCCGGCCAGTACACCAGCCCGGTCTGGGTGCCCAGCTTGGCGACGCCGCCGGCCAGGACGAACGCGGCGGTGGCGGCGAAGAACGCGCCGGCCGGCTCGGCGCCCAGCGTCCGAGCGACGATCCAGGTGACCACCACCCCGGTGCCGCCGGCCAGCGCCGACCCGGCCATGTTGGCCAGGCCGCCGCGCGCCACCCCGCCCGTCCCCTTGGGCCGTACCGCGGTATCGGTCATGTCCGCCAAACCGGCATGCGGCCCAGCCATGTGGCCAGGGCCTCGTCGTGCGGGGCGTAGTAGGCGGTCAGCTCGTGCCGGATGCCTGGGTCCATATCGGACTGGCGGGGCCGGGCGTTGTGCCGCTCGAACGGCGGCCGGTCCAGGTGTGTCGGCAGGCCGAGGAACCGGCAGACCTCGTCGTACGTCTCCTCCGGCTGGGTGAAGAACCGCTCGCTCTCCACCACGTGGATGCGTTCCCGGCCGACGTGCTGGGCCATCACGCCGAGGTACCGCGCGTACTCGCCGCGGGCCCGGTAGGCGTGGTGCTGATGGGCGAAGCTGTAGTAGTCCGGATCCTGCGCCAGCCGCTCCTCCTGGCGGTGCAGGCGGGCCGGTTCCAGCGCCAGCGCGTTGCCGAAGTCGCGTTCCTGCTCGAAGCCTCGGGCCACCTCATGGTGGTGCTGCGAGTACGCGCGCTCCACCGGGTCCCGGACCAGCGCGATCAGCCGGGCGCCGGGCAGGTCGGTGGCGATCCGGGCGGCGGCCTGCGGGTGGTACATGTAGTACGGGCTCGACTCGAATGTCTGTGCCGGCACCCCGTACCGTTGCTCGATCTTGTCCCCGCTGCGCTGCAGCGGGAAGTGCGCCCGATACCAGGGCAGCCCCCGGTGGTACGAGGTATCGAAGAAGTGCACGCCCTTGTGCAGCACCGCCTTGAGCACCACGGGATGCGCGGCCAGGGCCCGGTAGAGCGACGTGGTCCCGCACCGCTGCCCGCCGCAGATCAGGAACGACGGGGTCATCCGGGCGCCGGCGGTGATCCGGCCGTACGAGCGCGAACCCAGGTGTGCCACGGCTTTCACCGGTGCGGGCAGACTGCGGACGTTCATCGGGACATCTCCTCGACCCGGCGGATCAGCACCGGGAGCAGCCAGGTGCCGAGCACGCCCAGCCGGGCGCCCGCCTCGGCCTGGCGGTCGGTCAGATAGCGGGCGGCCAGATCGACCAGGTAGAGCAGGGCGGTCAGCTCGCGCGCCGCGGGATCGACACCGAACGGGGCGAGCAGGTCGCCGGCCCGGCGTACGGTGGCCTCCACCGCACCGGTCGCGTCGTCGCTGGCCTGGATCCGCCGCTGCAGCTCGTGGTGCACCGCGTCGAAGCCGACCGGAACGCCCTGGGCGAACCGTTCCCAGTCCCACACCAGGAGCGCGTCGGCCAGGTTCGCCATGTTCCACGGCGCCCAGTCGCCGTGCCAGGACCCGTACCGCAGGGTGGTCTCACCGGCGTGCCGCACGAGTTGCTCGGCCGCCGCGGCCAGCGCGGCCCCTTCCCCCCGGTCACCGACGGCGGCCAGGCGGCCGCGCAGGTCGGTCCAGTACGCCGCACCGGCCAGCGTGCCGGTGGAGAAGCCGCAACAGCCGGCGATGTCGAGCATCGCGCCGGCCAGCCGCCGGTCGGTCAGCGGGGCCCGCGGCAGCCAGACCGGCAGCGCCGACTGGACCAGCACCTGCAGGCCGCGCCACTGCCCGGCGTGCAGCACGGTCGGCACGGTGAGCTTGGTCAGGCCGGACCGGCCCAGCGCGATCAGGGCGTTCGTCTCGGCGCGGACCAGGCGCTGGGTGAGCGGCCCGGTGCCGAGCTTGCCGAAGCCGACCGTCTCGCCGTCCGGGCTGATCAGCTGCAGCACCGGTTTGCGGTTGGCCCGCGCCGGTCCGATGTGGATGCTCACCGACACCTCGCGGCCGAGCGCCTCGCGCAGATAGCCGTCGATGCTCTCGCCGGCCGGGCCGGTGATCCGGATCCGATCGCGCAACAGGACACCGGAGGCGCCGGTGCGCAATGCCGCCACCACCGCGTCACGCTTGAGCTTGGCGGTGCGGGACTGCGGTTCGGCGTACCGGCGGACCGCGGCGGCGGCCACCCGGCGGGAGGTGGACGGCACCAGCAGCCGCGGCCGTCTGGCGTCCGGCACGACGTAGTAGTCGGCCACCACCTCGCCGTCCGGCTGGTCCCGCCGGCAGGGCTCGGGGTACAGGAGGTCGAGCACCTCGGTCAGGTACTGCGTGCGCAATGCCGAGTCACCCGCGGTCAGCGCGGCGGGCGCGGTCCTAACTGGACTCATTTATCCCTCCGAGGATTGTTCAGAACGCTGGGGACCAGGCGCGTAACCTGCGGTATCGCGCGGCACAAGGCGGGTTCTGAACAACCCTCGTCCTGTGCGTTGCGCCAGAGCAGCGCGTAGGCCAGAACCATGAAGGCCAGAGGGGTGGCCAGCGAGTTGTACCAGAGCATCGCGGAGAACGAGGTGACGATCGCGGCGCCGGCGGCGATGCCGATCGCGCTGCGGTCGCGGCGGAACCGCCACAGTCCGTACCCGAAGAAGCCGAGATAGCCCACCGTGCCGGCGGCGCCGTGCGCGTAGATCAGCTGCCAGAGCTGGCCGTTGCCGCCCACGGTGAAGTTGCCGCACCGTTCGCAGCCGGCGCTCTCGCCCACCGTGATGGACTGCCGGCCGCCGATGGTGTTGCGGGTGGAGCCGTAGCCGATCACCGGTGAGCCCTGCACCCCGTCCAGCGCCCGCTCGATCAGGAACGACCGGACGCCGTTGGACTTGCCGTTGTCCAGCCGCGCGGACACCATGTCACCGAGCGGGGTGGCCAGCAGCGCCACCACCAGACCGGCGCTGGCCAGCGCCAGCACGCCGAGGATCCACACCTTGCCGAGCAGCACGTATCGGGCCGCGACGTAGGCCACCAGCACGCCCAGGCCGATCCACAGACCCCGGTTGAGCGAAACCACCGCCGGCACGATGGACACCGCGAGACAGATCAGCGCGAACAGCTTCGGGCCGGCGCGGCGCGAGGACCAGGCGGCCACCACCAGCCAGCCGGCCAGCAGGCAGAAGTTGTTGCCCCAGGTGTTGGTGTATCCCCACGGCGCGGCCGGCCGTGGCTTCTCGCCGCCGACCAGATCCATGATCTGGGCGGCGTACGGGTGCACCAGCGACTGCACGAAGCCCTTGCTCCGGATATGGGTCGGCAGCAGCCACTCCACCGGCGAGGTGAACTCGAACCGCCCGGCCACCAGGCCCAGCAGGCCGCCGGCAACGGTCACCACGAAGAGCCAGCCGAGCAGCTTGACCAGTCGGCGGCGGGGGAGTTCGGCCTCGGTGAGATTGCCGGCGTAGAGCATCAGCACGGTCAGCGACAGGTACATGACCAGCCGGTACAGCACCGCGAGCAGGCGATCGGAGGCGTGCTCGGCGACCGTGCCGGGTGGGTCGGCGCCCAGCGCGGCGATGCTGACCACGACCGCGGCGAGGAACAGCGCCCACCACGCGAACCCCGGTGGCAGCCGCAGCGGCCGGCCGGCGGCGCGCCGGCGCAGCAACAGCACCAGCATCGGCGCGGCCAGCATCGGGAAGATCAGCACGCCCAGGCCCAGCGCCCACCACAGCGGGTAGAGCGCGAGCAGCCCGGCGACCGGCCAGGCCGGCAGCGTCAGCGGCTTCGGCGGGGCGAGTCCGTGGGCGGGACCGGCGGCCCGCGTCTGGACGCCGCCGGGCAGCACCAGGGTCACTGCTGGTCGCTCTTGCCGTCGCCGCCGTCCCTCTTCTGCTCGGCCAGTTCGATCACCGCGGTCGGCTCGTCGCCGGACGCGACCGCACTGGATTGGCGCGGCGCCGGCCGCGACACCGTGTTGGTCGGGAATCGCACCGGCTGGGTGTTGTCCGTCTCCAGCACAGCGGTGTCCTCCGGGCTGGGCTTCAGCGGTGCGGGCGGGGTCAGCGCGACCGCCGGCAGGTGGACGTTGTCGGTACGCAGGCCGGCCAGTCGCGGCAGCACCACCGCACCGAGCAGCGGCGTGCCCACCCGGCGCAGCTGTTCGGCGGCGTCCAGCAGGGCCGGCCGCTGCGACTTGCGCAGCTCCACCGCGATGATCGCCGCGTCGGCCAGGCTGGCCAGGCTCTGGGCGTCGGCGCTGCTGCTGGTCGACGGCGCCTCGATGACCACGTACCCGGCCTGCCGGCGCAGCGCCTCCAGGGTGTCGCGCAACCGCTGCGACTGCATCAGCCCGGCGGCGGTGGCCGCGCCCCCGGTGGTGATCACCCGCAGCGACGGGATGCGCGGCGTGCGCTGCATCGCCTTGGCCAGGCCCACCCGGCCGGCCAGCAGGTCGGACAGGCCCGGCATGGCGGACACGCCGAGCATCCTGGCCAGCGGCGCCGCATCCACCACGCTGTCCGGCAGGTGGGCGCCGATCAGCACCACGTCGCTGCCGGTCCGGGCCAGCGCCGCGGCCAGGTTGGCGGCCACCAGGGTGCTCGCCGAGCCGCGGCTCGCGCCGGTCACCACGATGATCTGGTCACCCGGGTTCAGGCTGGCCAGCACCTCGTTGCGGAGCCGGTTGAAGACCCGGCCGCCCGGGCCGTACGGCTGCAGCACGTCGTCGAAATGCGGTGTGGTCCGCTCGTCCAGCGCCGCCAGCACCCCGATCCGGGCCCGGTCCCGGACGTCCGCCGCGGAGCGCAGCCGCCGGTCCAGCCGTTCCCGGGCGAACGCCAAGGCCAGGCCGAGCAGCAGGCCGATCATGCCGCCGGTGGCGATGTTCAGCATCGCGTTCGGGCTGGTCGGCCCGTCCGGGATGCGGGCGTCACTGATGATGTTGCCGGCCGCCACGGTGGTCGTGGTGATCTCGTTCAGCCGGCCGGTGAGGTTGTTCAGCTGGTTCTGCGAGTTGCTCCGCAGACTCTCCAGGTTGGACCGTTCCGAGCTGCCCGGCTCGGACCGGGCCAGCCGCGCGTTGATCCCGGTCAGGTTGGTGGTGAGCTGCCTGACCTTCAGGGTCAGCGACTTGATCTGCTGGTTCAGCCCGGCGCGGGCGGTTTCCTCGCGGTTGCGCAGGTACGCCTCGGCGAACGCGTGTGACCCGGCCTGCGCGGCCTGCGGTGTGTCCGCCTCGAACCGGATCACCAGCACGGTGGTGTTGGCCGGCACCTCGACCGAGACCCGGTGGGCCAGTTCGAGCGGGTTCTCCGGCGACCTCAGCAGCGCCGCCGCCTTGGCCGCCACCGCACCGGACCCGACCAGCTGCGCCTCGGTGTCCAGGTTGATCGCGCCTTTGGTGCGGCCGCCCTGCTGGTTGGTGTCCTGCTCGACGGCCTGCACCAGCACCGAGGTGGACGACTCGTACACCTTGGGCATCGCGCCGGTGACCGCGGCACCCACCCCGAGCCCGACGGCGGTGGCCGCCAGTCCCACCCACCAGTGCCGGCGCACCATGCCGACGTAGTGGGAGAGATCGGTCGACGCCGGTTGGGTGGGTTCCATCGGTTCGGCGGCCCTTTCCAGGGGTGAGGTCGGATACGGCATTCGGGCGTTTCGCCCCACGAGGGGTAAACGGCCCGGATGCCGGTTCGTAACTCACCTCCACCGGACGATCTCGCCGCCGGTGTGTCCTCTCACGGCAACTTGGGTTCCACCCAGCCGTTCTCGACCAGGTACTTCATCACCAGGTCGATGGCCTCGGGAACGCTCATCGTGGTGGTGTCGAGGGCCAGTTCGGCGTCGGCCGGTTCCTCGTACGGGTCGTCGATCCCGGTCATCCCGCGCAGTTGGCCGGCGCGGGCGCGGGCGTACAGGCCCTTGCGGTCGCGCCCCTCGCACACCTCGAGTGGGGTGTTCACGTGCACCAGCACGAACCCGGCGCCGGCGTCGGCGGCCAGTTGCCGGACCGCGGCGCGGGCCGACTCGTACGGCGCGATCGGGCAGGCGATGGCCATCCCGTGATGACGGGCCACCTCGGCGGCCACCCAGCCGATCCGGCGGACGTTGCGGTCCCGGTCGGCCTTGCTGAAGCCCAGCCCGGCGGACAGCTCCCGGCGCACCACGTCACCGTCCAGCAGCGTGATGGTCCGCTCGCCGGTCTCCCGCAGCTGGTCGGCCAGGCCGCGGGCGATGGTCGACTTGCCGGATCCGGAGAAGCCGGTGAAGAACACCACCAGCCCGCGATACCGGCGCGGCGGCCGGACCCGGACCAGTTCCTTGGCGACCGCCGGCGGGGTGTGCCACTCCGGGATCGGGAACCCGCGGTCCAGCAGGTCGTCGATCTCCGCCGGGGTCATCGCCAGCCGGCGGTTGCGCGGCGGAATGTCCTCGCGCCAGCGCCACTGGCCGTCCCGGTTGTCGTACGCCAGCTCCCGGGGAACCAGCACCCGCAGGCCGCCGCCGGAGAGGATGTCGCCGGTGGACAGCACGTGGGTGACCCCGTACGCCTGGGCCACCCGCGCCCGCAGCAGCGCGTCGCGCATCTCGTCGCCGCGCGGCATCAGCGGCACCGCGACGATGGTGGCCGGTGGCATCCGGTCGCGGGCCGCGAAGACCGCCCGGACCAGCGCCTCCGGCGGCAGGCCGTCCGGGCCCGGCCCGGTCACCGGGATGAAGATCAGCAGGTGCGCGGCCAGGGTGCGGGCGGCGTGCGCGATCTGCGCCAGCTGCGGGCGGTGCAGCGGGCGGTCGGCGATCACGCCCAGCACCCGGCCCGGCGGCAGCAGGGCTTTCACCTCTTCGGGGGTTCGGCGCAGCCGCTGGAACGGCCCGTGCCCGCCGTCGCCCATCCGGCGGACCGGACCGCCCACCGCGTACAGCCGGTCCTCGGTCGGCCAGGCATCGGTGACCTCGACCGCCGCGACCGGCGCGCCCTCCGGATCGGTGACGATCACGGTGCGGCGTTGCGGATCGTCGAGGTCCAGGCCGGTGGCCAGCTCGGCGGGAATCTCCAGGGTGACCGGTACCGGCCAGAGCGTGCCGTCGGCCAGCTTGCCGGTGCGCCGCAGCGCGGTCAGGTCGGCGCGGCCGAGAAAGCCGGTGAGCGGTGCGTACGCACCGGACAGCAGGAGCTCGAGGTCCGCCAGTTCGTGCGGACGTGGCGTGTACGACGGTGCGTCACGCAGCACATCCTCGGGCAGCATCGAACCGTTCACCGTGATATCCCCCTGCAGCCGACGTGGAAGACAGTTTCGCAGCCTCGCCGGAATGGGTCGAGCGGGGCTCACTCCGGTCGGTCGGGTATTCGACAAAACGGACTTTAAGTCTAATACTGGACAGCCGTGAGGACCCGTCAGCGCCGCTTCCGGCTCGTGCACCTGGCCGCCGCGACGACCGCCTTCGCCATGGCCGTCGTGACCACCCTGTCCTGGGCGTGGACCGGCGGCGTTGATCAGATCGGCCTCCCGATGGGGGCACCCGGGGATCCCACCGTGTCCGCACCGGCGGCGGCCAGCAGCGCGCTGCCCGAGCCCGGCGTACCGGTGATCCCCGATGCGAACGAGGCACCGGCCGAGCCGGACGTGCCCGCCGCGCCGGCGCCTACGACCACCGCGACCGCGCTGGGCGGACCGCGCCCGGCCGCCCCCGGCGCCTCCCGGGGCCGGACCGGCGTCTGCCGCACCGGCGTCAAGCTGGTGCCCACCTGCGGCATCCTGTGGGGCGTCGCGCCCGGCGCGTTCACCGACCAGCGCGGCCGGCCGGCGCTGGCGTCCTTCGAGCAGAAGACCCAGCGGCATCAGGACATCTATCACGCATACCACCGCGGGTTGAAGCAGCTGTTTCCGACCCGGCAGGAGATCGCCATCGCCCGGGAGGAGGGCCGGGAACGCATCCTGTTCCTGAACTGGAAGCCGGTCGGCGCGTCCTGGGCCGAGATCGCGAAGGGTGACAAGAAGACCGACGCCTTCCTGGACCGGCTGGCCCGGCACATCAACGAGAACTTCCCGGAGGACTTCTTCTTCACCGTCCACCACGAGGCCGAGGACAACGTCAAGGAGAAGCCCGGGTCCGGGTACACCGCCCGGGACTACGCGGCGATGTTCCGGTACGTGGTGGAGCGGCTGCGCGCCCACGGCGTCGACAACCTGGTCACCGTGCTGGTGCACATGGCGTACGTGCCGCACACCACGAAGAGCTGGTTCCACCGGATGTACCCGGGCGACGACGTGGTGGACTGGATCGGCTTCGACACGTACGCGTACAGCGATCCCGGCTACGGGCACGGCGACTTCGCCGAGCTGCTGAACCGGCGGATGGAGAGCAAGCCGGCCTGGCCCGGCTTCTACAACTGGGCGGTCACCCGGCACCCCGACAAGCCGCTGATGGTGGCCGAATGGGGCGTCTGGTCGTCGAAGCGCAACCCCGGGCACAAGGCCGAGTTCTATCGGGAGGTGGGCCGGCAGATCGGCCGGTTCCCGAACATCCGGGCCATGGTGCATTTCGACACCCCGCACAACCAGAAGGGCATGGACTCCCGGGTGGACGCGACCCGCGAGTCACTGGCCGCGTACCGGCGGCTGGGCCGTATGCCGATCTTCCAGGTCGAGGTGAGCAACGGCCTTTCCTGAGAGCGAGCTGAGACGACTCAGGGAGGTCTCAGGGTGATACCCCATCGGCCGGCGTGCTCTCTGTTCCTACGCTGCTTGCTGTGAGCCTCATAGCTACCGAAGCGTTGACCAAGACGTACGGCGGACGGGTGACCGCGCTGGCCGATCTGACCGTTGCGGTCGAGCCCGGGGTGATCGGCCTGGTCGGCGCGAACGGCGCCGGCAAGTCGACCTTCCTCAAGATCCTGCTCGGCCTGCTGGCACCGACCAGCGGCGGCGTCCGGGTGCTCGGACTGGACCCGACGGTGGAACCGGACAAGGTGCGCGCCCGCGTCGGATACATGCCCGAGCACGAGAGCCTGCCGCCGGACGTGTCCGCCGCGGAGTTCGTCACCCACCTCGGCCGGATCAGCGGCCTGCCGCGCACCGCGGCGCGCGAGCGGGCCTCCGAATCGTTACGGCACGTCGGGCTGTACGAGGAGCGGTACCGGCAGATCGGCGGCTACTCGACCGGCATGAAGCAGCGGGTCAAGCTGGCCCAGGCGCTGGTGCACGACCCCGACCTGCTGCTGCTCGACGAACCCACCAACGGCATGGACCCGGCCGGGCGGGACGCCATGTTGACCCTGGTGCACCGGATCGGCACCGAGTTCGGCATCTCCGTGGTGGTCTGCTCACACCTGCTCGGCGAGGTGGAACGGATCTGCGACTCGCTGATCGCGATCGACGGCGGCCGGCTGCTGCGCGCTGACCGGATCTCCGCCATGACCGCCGCGTCGGACGTGCTGGCGGTGGAGGTGAGCGAGGGCACCGAGCGGCTCGCCGCCGCGCTGGGCAACCTCGGGTTCGCGGTGCGGCCCGAGGGCCGGTCGCTGCTGGTGCCGCTGGACTCCGATCACGCCTACGACCACATCCTGCGGGCGGTGGCCGATCTGGATCTGCCGCTGCACCGCCTGGACCAGCGACGCCACCGCGTCGCCGAGTTGTTCGCCGAGAAGGAGACGGCCGATGTCTGAGCCCAGCGTCATCCACGACATCGGATATCAGCGGTACGAGGGCCCGCGGCTGGGCCGCAGCGCCGTCCTCGCCGCCATGTACGTGCACGGCCTGCGCGCCGCGTTCGGCTTCGGCCGCAGCTTCAAGTCCAAGATCTTCCCGTGGTTGGTCTTCGGCATCACGCTGTTGGTCGGCGTGATCCTGGCCGCGGTGCGCGCACAGGCCGGCCTGATCCCGCTCAACTACGTGCAGTTCGCCGACGCGATGAGCTGGCTGGTCATCCTGTTCGTGGCGATCGTGGCGCCGGAGCTGGTGTCCCGGGACATGCGCTCCGGTGTGCTGCCGCTTTATTTCAGCCGGCCGCTGCGGGCCGCCGACTACATCGGGGCGAAGTTCGTCGCGCTGGTCACCGCGGTCTGGCTGATCCTCGGCGTACCGCAGTTCGTGATGTTCCTGGGCGCGGCGTTCACCACCAAGACCGGGTTCTCGGGGATCTGGAACGAGCTCGGCGACCTGCTGCCGGCCTGGGCGTACGCGGCGCTCTGGGCGGTGCTGTTCGCGGCGATCAGCCTGCTGATCGCCTCGCTCACCGGCAAGCGGGCGTTCGCCGCCGGCGGCATCGTCGCGGTGTTCCTGATGACCACGCCGGTCTTCGGGGTGCTCTCCGAGCTGCCCTCGCGCACCACCCAGGAACTGGCCGGCCTGGCCAGCCCGATGACCCTGCTCGCCGGGGTCGGGTCGTGGCTCTTCGAGGGCACCGTCACCGACATGATGGTGGGCCGCTACGGGCCGGTGTACCTGATCGAGCTGATCACCCTGATCACCGCCTGTCTGCTGCTCCTGCTGGCCCGATACCGGAAGGTGGCCTCGCTGTGACCACTATGGAGCTTCGCACCGTGTCCCGCTGGTACGGCAACGTGGTCGCGGTCAACGACGTGAGCATGACGCTGGAGCCGGGCGTGACCGGACTGCTCGGCCCGAACGGCGCCGGCAAGACCACCGTGCTGCACATGATGGCCGGCTTCCTGTCGCCCTCGCGCGGCACGGTGACCCTCGACGGCACGCCCACCTGGCGCAACCCGGCGGTGTACCGGCAGCTCGGGCTGGTGAACGAGCGCGAGGCGGTGCACGGGTTCCTGACCGCGCGGGAGTTCGTCACCGCCAGTGCCCGGATGCACCGGCTGCCTGATCCGGCCGACGCCGCCCGGCGGGCGCTGGAGCTCGTCGAGATGACCGATGCCCAGGACCGGCGGATCGAGACGTACTCCAAGGGTATGCGGCAGCGCACCCGGGTGGCCGCGGCGCTGGTGCACAACCCCCGGGTGCTGCTGCTGGACGAGCCGTTCAACGGCATGGACCCGCGGCAGCGGATGCACATGATGGCGCTGCTGCACTCACTCGGCAGCCGGGGCCACACCATCCTATTCAGCTCGCACATCCTGGAGGAGGTCGAGCAGGTCTCCGGCACCGTTCAGGTGATCGTGGCCGGCCGGCTCGCCGCCTCCGGCGACTACCGCGAGATCCGCCGGCTGATGACCAACCGGCCGCACGTGTTCGCCGTGCAGTCCTCCGACGACCGCCGGCTGGCCGTCGCGCTGATCGGGCAGAAGTCGGTGAGCGGCGTGGAAATCGACGCGGCCGGGCTCACCGTACGCGCGTCCGACTACGGCAGCTTCACCCGCGCGCTGCCCCGGATCGCCCTGGACGAGGGCATCCGGCTGCGCAAGCTGCTGCCGTCCGACGAGTCCCTGGAGAGCGTCTTCTCCTACCTGCTGGAGGCATGATGTCCACGGTCGCCTACATCACCGCTCGCGGGCTGTTCGGCCGCCGCCGGGCGCTGCTGCTGTTGCCCCTGCCGCTGCTGCTGGTCGGGCTGGCGCTGATCTGCCGGGCGTACGACGTCGATCCGGCCGAATGGGGCACCCCGGTGCTGGTCGGTCTCGGGCTGGCCGTGGTGCTGCCGGTGATCGCGCTGATCGTCGGCACAGGCGTCCTCGGCTCGGAGGTGGACGACGGCACCATCGTGCACATCCTGACCAAGCCGCTGCCCCGGCGCGACATCGTCCTGGCGAAGCTGGGCGTCGCCATCGTGGTCACCGCGCTCACCTCGGCGGTGCCGCTGTTCATCGCCGGCTGGCTGGCCGACTCGACGCGGCTGGGCGTGGGCCTGGCCGCCGGGGCTGTGGTCGGCGCGTTCGCGTACTCCGCGTTCTTCCTGCTGCTCAGCCTGCTCACCCGCCGGCCGGTGCTGCTCGGCCTGGTCTACATCCTGGTCTGGGAAGGGCTGCTGGGCACGTTCGTCAGCGGCACCCGGGTGCTGTCCATCGAGCAGTACGTCATCACCATCACCGACCGGATCGCCCCGACCGGCCTGCTCACCGGTCAGGTGTCGCTGACCGTCGCGGTCATCATGAGCGTGGTGGTCACGGTGGCGTGCACCGTGGTGGCGGTGGACCGGCTGCGCAGCTTCAGCATCGCCGGCGAAACCAGTTGAGGTGATCAGCGGGCGTGGCGCGGGTGGGTCACCACGGTGACCGGGCGCCGGGACCGTTTGATGAGGTCGAGCGGCACGCTGCCGAGGAGCTGGGCCACCGTCGGGCGGCTGCTCGAACCGACCACGATCAGGTCCGCGTTCTCCTGATCGGCGAAGTCCAGGATGGCCTGCACCGGCCGGCCCGGCGCCACCGTCTTGGTGGCCTGGACGCCGGCCGCCGCCAGGTGGTCGGCCATCTTTGCGGACGCCCGCTCGGCGGCCTGGGTGAACACGCTGCGCGGGGCGGCCGCGAGGCGTTCCAGCTCCACCTCGTCGACCGATATCACCGCCACCGTGGCACCGGTCTGCTTCACCAGATCGGCGACCGCGTCGGCCACCCACGGTTGGTCGGCGTCGGGCTTGGCCGCTACCACGATATGCATGAACATTTTTCTACCGTGCTGATCGCAAAACGTCGATACTCAGGGACATGGCGGATGCGGATATCCAGAACGAGTCGGTGACCGAGACCGGTCAGCCCGCCCTCAAGCGGGTGATGGGCCCCGGCCTGCTGCTCCTCTTCGTGGTCGGCGACATTCTCGGCACCGGTGTGTACGCGCTCACCGGCCGGGTCGCCAACGAGGTCGGCGGCGCGGTGTGGCTGCCGTTCCTGATCGCGTTCGTGGTGGCGTTGCTGACCGCGTTCAGTTATCTGGAACTGGTCACGAAGTATCCGCGAGCGGCCGGTGCGGCGCTCTATACGCACAAGGCGTTCGGTATCCACTTCTTCACCTTCATCGTCACGTTCACGGTGATGTGTTCCGGCCTCACGTCGGCGTCGAGCGCGTCCAAGGCGTTCGCGGAGAACTTCGGCGAGGCGTTCGACCTGACCCTCGGTGAGGGCATCGGGCTGACCGCGGTGGCGCTCGGCTTCATCACGCTGATCGCGTTGATCAACTTCCGCGGCGTCGGTGAGAGCGTGAAGGCCAACGTCGTGCTCACCTGCGTGGAACTGACCGGCTTGCTGATCGTCATCTGCATCGGGGCGTGGGCGCTCGGCGGCGGCAACGGCGACCTGTCCCGGCTCGGTGACTTCAACACTTCCGAGGGGAACCCCGCGTTCCTGTCCGTCACCGCGGCCACCGCGCTCGCCTTCTTCGCCATGGTCGGTTTCGAGGACTCGGTAAACATGGCCGAGGAGACCAAGGACCCGGTGCGCATCTTCCCCAAGGTGATGCTGGCCGGCCTGTGCATCACCGGGCTGATCTACATCCTGGTGTCGGTCGTCTCGGTCGCCCTGGTGCCGCCCGCGGACCTCGGCGAGGGAGACGCGCCGCTGTTGAAGGTGGTGGAGGCCGGGGCCGCCGCGTTCCCGCTGTGGATCTTCGCGTTCATCACCATGTTCGCGGTGGCCAACTCCGCTCTGATCAACATGCTGATGGCCAGCCGGCTGCTCTACGGCATGGCCAACGAGCGGGTGCTCCCCAAGGTCCTGGGCAGGGTCCACCCCGGCCGCCGTACGCCGTGGGTCGGCATCATCTTCACCACCGTGATCGCGTTCGGGCTGATCTGGTTCGCTGACCTGACCGCACTCGGCGGCACCACGTCGCTGCTGTTGCTGTGCGTCTTCACCGTGGTCAACGTCGCGGTGCTGGTGCTGCGCCGCGACCCGGTGGAGCACCGGCACTTCAAGGCGCCCACGGTGATCCCGGTGATCGGGGCGATCGTCTGCGCCTACCTGGCCAGCCCGCTGTCCGGCCGGTCCGGCGACGACTACCGGGTGGCCGGCGTCCTGCTGGTCATCGGCGTGGTGTTGTGGCTGATCACCTGGGCGACGAACCGGTTCATCCTGCACCAGGACACCACCATCGACCCGGAGAAGCTGACCAAGTAGGTGCAAGGATGGTGCGATGGATCGAGGGGAACTCGCACGGCCGCCGGCGGACGTGGCCTTCCCCGTTCCGTTCGAGGACGATCTGACCGACCTGTACGAGAACATGCCGTGCGGCACCGTTTCCACGCTGTCCGACGGCACCATCATCAAGATCAATAACACGCTGCTCGACTGGCTCGGCTACCCCGCTGACGCGGTGGTGGGTGTGCTGCGCTTCGCCAACCTGCTCAGCACCGGCAGCCGCGTCTACTACGAAAGTCATCTCGCGCCGCTGCTCCTGATGCAGAACGAGGTCGGCGGCGTCGCGGTCGACCTGCGGGCCGCCGGCGGCGAGCGGATCCCCGCGCTGATCAACATGCGGATCCGGCCGGCCCGGGACGGGCGGACCCGGCTCATCCGGATCGCCGTCTTCGACGCGCGCGTGCGGCGGGCGTACGAACGGGAACTGCTGTCCGCCCGGCAGGCCGCCGAGCGTGACCGGGAACGCCTGCAGCACCTGGTCGCCGGCCTGCAGCGCAGCCTGCTGCCGGCGACGCTGCCGGCGCCGGAGCACCTGGAGATCGCGGCGCACTACCACATGGCCTCCCCGGACGAGGTCGGCGGCGACTTCTACGACTTCTTCCCGCTGGGCGGCGACCGGTGGGGCTTCTTCCTGGGCGACGTCTGCGGCAAGGGCATCGACGCCGCGGCGGCCACCGCCACCGCCCGCTACACGCTGCGAGCGGCGGCAGTCTACGACCCCGACCCGGCCGCCGTGCTGGCGAACCTCAACTCGGTGCTGTTCCAGGAGTACTACAGCGACCGGCACCGGCACTGCACCGTCGTCTTCGGCATCCTGGCCCCGGAGCCGGGCGGGTACGTCGCCACCATCGCCGGTGGCGGACACCCCGCGCCGCTGCTGCTGTACGGCGACGGCAGCGTCCGTTACCTGGACATGACCGGCGGAACGGTGATCGGCATCCTGCCGGACGCCCGGATCGCCACCCGGACGGTGCGGCTCGACCCCGGCGACACCCTGCTGCTCTACACCGACGGCCTCACCGAGGCGCGCGCCGATTCCGCGGACGGCCGGTACGGGGCGAACGCCCTGCTGGACTTCGCCGGCGGCCTGGCGCCGTCGACCGCCGCCGACTGCGTGGACGCACTGACCAGGCTGGTGGCGTCCCTGCCGTACGGATTGGAGGACGATGTCGCCTTTCTGGCTATTACCGTTAACCAAAGGTAGCTAGTGTTCCGCGCCGGAAATTCGGTCAGCCGGTGTTGCGCATGCCGGCGGCGATGCCGTTCACCGTGGTCAGCAGCGCCCGCTCCAGCGTCGTGGCCTCGGATACCGCGCGGCGGGCACCCGGCGCGGTGGCCGCCTGCCGTTCGCCGTCGCCCAGGTCGCGGTACTGCCGCAGCAACGCCACCTGCAGGTGGTGCAGCGGTTCCAGGTAAGTGTCCCGGACGCTCAGCGTGCGGCTCAGCTGCGGCTGTCCGGACAGCAGGTCGGAACCGCCGGTGATGGCCAGCACCTCGCGGACCGTGCACTCGTACTCCCGCTCGATGCGGTCGAAGATCGGCCAGAGGTTCTCCGGCACCAGCGTCTCCACGTACCGCCGCGCGATGCCCAGGTCGGTCTTGGCCAGCATCATCTCCACGTTGGACAGGAACGTCCGGAAGAACTGCCAGTTCTCCTTCATCTCCTGCAGCACCCCGGACAGGCCGGCCTCGCGGGCCGCGGCCAGGCCGGTGCCGACGCCGAACCAGCCGGGCACGATCTGCCGGGTCTGGGTCCAGCCGAACACCCACGGGATGGCGCGCAGGCCGCCCAGCCCGGCGTCGGCGTTCGGGCGTTTCGCCGGGCGGGAGCCGATGTTCAGCGCGCCGAGCAGTTCGGTGGGGGTGGCCGCCCAGAAGTACGCGGGCAGGTCCGGGTCTTCGACCAGCCCTCGGTACGCCGCGAACGCCGCGTTCGAGGCGGTGTCCATCGCCGCGTCCCAGCGGGCCAGTGACTCCGCGTCCACCGACGGCTGGGTGTGCAGCAGCGTCGCCTGCAGCACGGCGGCCACGGTGAGTTCGAGGTTTTCCCGGGCCAGCGCCGGCAGGGTGTACTTGTCGCTGATCACCTCGCCCTGCTCGGTGACCTTGATGGCGCCGTCCAGTGTCCCGTACGGCTGGGCCAGGATCGCCTCGTGGGTGGGACCACCGCCGCGGCCCACGGTACCGCCGCGGCCGTGGAAGAGCCGCAGCCGTACGCCGTGCCGGGCCGCCACGTCGCGCAGCGCCCGCTGCGCCTTGTGGATCGACCACTGGCTGGTGGTGATGCCGGCTTCCTTGTTGGAGTCGGAGTACCCGAGCATGACCTCCTGGATGTCGCCCCGGGCCCGGACGATCTCCCGGTACGCCGGTAGGGCCAGCATCTCGTCCAGCAGATCGCCGCCCGCGTCCAGCTCGGCCGGTGTCTCCAACAGCGGGACGATGCCCACCCGGGCCCGGCCGGTGTGGGTGTCGATCAGGCCGGCCTCGCGGGCCAGCACCGCCGCGGCCAGCACGTCGTCGACGCCGAGGGTCATCGAGATGATGTACGACTCGATCACGTCGGTGCCGAACCGGTCCTGGGCGTCGCGGATGGTGCCGAACACGTCGAACGTCCTGCGCGCCGACTCGCTGAGCGGGGTGGTCAGGGCGGACAGCGGGCGCCGCCCGGTGAGCTCGTCGGCGAGCAGCTTGGTGCGATCCGCCCGGTTCAGCGCGTGGTAGTCGTCCACCTCGCCGACCTGGGCGTACATCTGGGCCAGCACCTCGTGGTGCTTCTCGGCGTGCTCGCGGACGTCGAGGGTGGCCAGTTGCAGCCCGAACGCGGACACCGTTCGGATCGCCGAGGCCACCGAGCCCATCGCGGTCAGCTGGCCGGAGTTACGGGCCAGCGAGGCGCGCAGCAGCTCCAGGTCGCTGATCAGCTCGTCGGTGCCCAGATAGTCGCGGCCCGGCACGTGCGCGGTGCCCTGCCGCAGCCGGACCCGGGTGTTGGCCAGCTTGGCCTTGATCGCGCGCACCTTCAGCCGGTACGGCTCCTCGGCGTTGGTGCGCCGGAACCGGCGTTCCACCTCGGGCAGGTTGTCCAGGTCCGCGGCCAGGCCGGCGGACAGGTCGAGGGAGAGGCCGCGTAGCCGGCGGGACACCGACAGCTCATCGATCAGTGCGTCCATCGCCCGCTCGGCGGCCTGGATGCCGTGCTCGTGCTGAATGATCAGCACGTCCCGGGTGACCGCCGGGGTGACGAACGGGTTGCCGTCCCGGTCGCCGCCGATCCACGAGCCGAAGGTCAGCGGCCGGGCCGTGGGCGCGGTCTCCACGCCCAGCCGGCGCAGCGTCTCGGCCAGGTCGTCCAGGACCTGCGGGGCGGCGTCAGCGTACAGGTCGGCGAGGTAGTAGACCGCGTTGCGGGCCTCGTCGGTCGGGTCCGGCCGGTCCAGCCGCAGCTCGTCGGTCTGCCACAGCAGGTCGATCAGCTCGGCGAAGCGGCGGGTGGCGGCGCTGGTGTCCGACGCGCCGTACAGGATCTGGGCGGTCGCCTCGGCGTCCAGCGCGTCGGCCAGCTTGCGCAGCTTGGACAGGATGGAGCGGCGGGCCGCCTCGGTGGGGTGCGCGGTGAACACCGGGCGCACCGCGAGCCGCCGGGCGGCGGCCGCGATCTCGTCGGCCGGCACACCCTGCTCGGCGATCCGCTTGGCCGCCTGGTCCAGCCAGCCGCCGTCGCGGGCGCGTCGCCGCCGCAGGTCCCGGGCCCGGTGCACCTGTTCGGTGATGTTCGCTAGGTGGAAGTAGGTGGAGAACGCGCGGGCCAGCTTGGTGCCGGTGGTGACGTCCATCGCGGCCAGCCGGCCGGCGGCCGCCGACGCGTCCTGGCGGACCAGCGCGCGGATCTCCTCGACCAGGTCGAGCAGCGGCGGGCCTTCCTGGCGGGCCAGCGTCTGGCCGAGCAGCTTGCCGATCCGCCGGATGTCGGCGCGGAGGGCGGAGTCGGGATCGAGGTCGGACACCTTTGCAGCGCTCCTTAGATCAGGTGCGGGCGGACAGCGCTGTCCCGACTTCGCTGATCGTATCGGCTCCGGTGCCGAAGCGGTCTCAGCGGGCGAGTTCGAGGGCGTACTCCGGCCACCACACCCCGGCGGGCGGGGCACCGTGGCCGCAGGCGCCGTCGGACTCACCCGGCCGTTTCACCCACAGGTAGGCGTCCACCAGCGCATGCCCGGTACGGGTGGTGGGCGCCTCGCCCAGCTTGCGGCCGGGTGGATTGCACCAGTGCCGGTCACCGGCGCCGACCCGGGCCGGGCCGTTGCCGTTGCGGCTGGTGTCCACCACGAAGTGCGCGCCGCCCAGCAGCCGGGACAGCGCGCTGCCGTACCGGATGTTGTCCGCGGTGGTCTCGAAGTTGGCCACGTTGAGCGCGAACCCGTGGGTGCGGCGGATCCCGGCCCGGCGCAGCGCCGCGGTCATCCGGGACGGGTCACGGATCCAGGTCGGGTTGCCCGCGTCCAGATACACGAACACACCGGGCAGGGCGCGCAGGGTGTCGACGGCGTGGGCGAGCAGCGCGTACCGCTCGGCTGCCGCGGCGCGGTTCAGGCAGCCCTGCACCGCGTGGGCCACCGCGTCCGGTTCCAGCACCACCACCGCGCGGTGACCGCGCAGCGCGGTGGCGAGCGAGGCGATCCACTGGCGGTACGCGGGCCCGTCCGGCGCCCCACCCGCCGACTGGCCGGCGCAGTCCCGGTTCGGGATGTGATAGAGCGTGAGCACCGGCAGCTGCCCGGCCCGCCCGGCGTCGGACACCAGCCGCTGCGCCCGGGTGGCGAAGCCCGGCGTCGCGTCGGCGAACCAGGTGGCCGTCGGCCGGTCGGCGATCCGCCGGATCACCGCCGCGTCGGCGGTCCGGCCGATGCTCTCCCAGGCCCGCACCTGCTCGGCGGCCGCGCCGGTGGGATCGACGTACAGCATCTGCCCGGGCAGCCGCCCGCCGCCGGCCTCCGGCGACCGGTCGGCGTCGATCGTGACCGGCTGGACACCGGAGTCGCCCGGGCGGTCGGCGATCAGCAGCCCGGCCCCGGCCGCGACCGCGACCACCGCGGCGGCCACCCCGGCCAGCCGGGCCCGGGGCGCCGGTTTCGCGCGCCGGCCGGCGGACCGGGCACCACGGCGGCGCCGGTGGGCGTGATCGGCCATGCTCAGCGCACCCGCACCCAGCGGGCCTCGGACGGCACACCGCGGGCGTCGATCAGGAACAGCATGTACCAGCCCGACGGCACCAGGCCCTTGCGGCGCGGAACGGTGAGCGTCACCGCGCCCCGGGCCGGTGCCACGTCCAGCTTCACCGAACGCTGGTCCACGTCCAGGACGTGGGTGACCGCGCTGGGCCGGATCAATCGGGCCGAGGCGATCCGGTCGGCCTCCGGGGTGGTGACGACCGCCGTGCCGCCCCGGGACACCGTTGCCGGAGCACCGGTGATCACCGGCCGCTTGCCCTTGAACAGGTAGGGCGGGCTGTACACCTCGATCCGCTGCTCGAATGTGCCCGGGGCCGAGCCGGTCTGGTCGTACAGCGGGTCACTGCCGAGCGTGATCACCCGGCCGTCCGGCAGCAGGATCGCCTCCGAGTGGTAGTTGCGGCCGACCGTGGAGTCGGCGGCCCGCTCGAAGCGGTTGGTGCTGGGCCGGTAGATCTGCGAGTTGAACAGGTCGCTGCGCGGCCGGCCGCGGTACGGACCGCCCCGATAGCCGGATGATCCGCCGGTGGTGAACACGGTGTCGTCCGGCAGCACCACCGTGCTCAGATAGCGGGCCGGCCGGGGCAGGTCCGGCCCGGGCCGGTAGGCCGGCTCCGGGGCGTCGAGATCGATGATGTCGGTCCGGGCGGTGGACACCGGTGACTCGCCGACCTCGCCACCACCGAAGATCATCACCTGCTGGTTCTGGGCCGGTGGCAGCAGCACCGAGGAACTGGTCTCGGTCATCCGGGGGTGCCGCAGCCCGGGTACCTCGTCGAAGGTGTTCCCGGTCAGATCCCAGATGCCCGGCGTGCGCCCGATGGTGTCCGAGCCGTACCCGGAGTTGGAGCCGGAGAAGAACAGCCGCCCGTCGTCCATCAGGTGCAGGGCGGGATAGGTCGGGAAGTACCGCTTGAGCTCCGGCGCGGCCACCCACTTGCGCCGGCCGACCAGGTATCGCTCGTTGTCGCCGGGCAGCAGGCGGCCGAACTCGTCCAGGCCGGAGACCGCGAGCACGTTGCCGTCCGGCATCTCGGCCAGGGTCGGATACCAGCGGCTCTTCACCATGTCGCCGGTCCGCACGTACCGTTCGGTGCGCGGGTCGAACTCGTACGACGTCCGGTCCCCGCCGTACTCCTGCTTCTCCCGCGTGATCTTGTCGGCCAGGCCGTAGATGTTGCGCTGGTCGGCACCGGTCAGACCGGCCACGATGTACTGTGCCGGCTGCCGGGCGACCGGGTCGTCGCCGGCTTTCTCGGCGTCCACCCACACCTCGACCTCACCGGCGTGCAATACGGTCTTGTCGCCGTGCCGCATCGCCGTGGCCGGTGGCAGGGTCACCTCGGCGCGGGTCCGGTACACCGCCCCGGATCGGGACCGGATCTTCGAGCCCTCGGGAAAGACGCGCGGTCCGCCGGCCGGCGACTCGTTCTTCAGCTTCATCACCCCGGCCGCGTGGGTGATGTCCTCCTCGAGCACCTCGTACGACTTCGTGCCGCCGGCCACCAGGAGGTTGCCGCTGGACAGGAACGTGTGCCCGGCGCAGAACACGTCGGTCGGCGTGGGCACCTCGGTGAACGTCTCGGTGGCCGGATCGAGCAGCACGGTCCGGAAGGTGCCCGCCTCGAACGCGTCCCGGTTGTTGCCGCTCCCCGCGATGATCAGCACCTTGCCGGTGTGCAGCAGCGCCGCGTGGATGGCGTTGACCCGGAACTTGCGGGGCACACTGAGCTGTGCCCAGTGGCCGTACCGCTGCTTGTAGGCCGGCCGGTTGATGGTGAACTCGTGGTAGGCGTCGCCGGCCACGGCCACCATCGGCCGGTTGACCACCACGACGATGCCCAGCACCGCCAGCGCGGCCAGGCCGCTCGCCAGGCGGCGGGCGAGAGTGGGGCGGGGGCGTGGCTTCACGCTGCAGCCTTCCTTTCGAGGAGCCCGTGCCGTCCGGCGAGCCAGAGCGCCGGCGGTGCCAGGCAGACGACCAGACTGAGAGATGGCCAGAGCCACATCGCGCCGTCCACGTGACCGGTGATCGGCGCGATCACCAGCAGCACCGCGTAGAAGGCGGCCCAGGCCAGGCCGTGCCGGAACGTCAGCAGCCGGTCCGGGCTGCTCGAGTCGCCCTTGGGGGTGACCACGAAACCGGCCTTGCGCCGCAACACCGCGCCGACGTACGACGCCACGTAGATCGGCGCGCACAGGGTGGAGACCACCATGCCGGTGAGCCCGGAGGAACCCGCCTCCTCGTGCGGTGACACGTTGTGCCGGCGGTTGAACACGTACAGGCCGATCTGGAACAGCGCGGCGTCCACGTACAGCATCAGCCACACCTCCTGCGGCACCTGCACGCCCTTCGCGCCCAGCACCAGATAGCAGGTCGCGTTGACCGCCCCGAGCAGCCAGGCCAGCGCGGTCAGCGGGTAGTACGACATCAGCAGCCCGTAGTGCAGGCTGCGGCCGAAGCCGAGGCGCCAGACCAGCTTGCCGAACTGCTTGATGACCACCTCGTCGGTGCCGCGCGACCACCGGTGCTGCTGGCTGAAGTAGTCGGTCCAGGACGACGGCCCTTCGCCGACGGCCAGCACGTCCGGGGTGTAGACCGAGCGCCAGCGCCGGCCGGTGAGCGGGTTCCGCGCGGTGTGCAGCACCAGGCTGGTGGCCATGTCCTCAGTGATCGAGTCCTGCAGGCCGCCGATCGTGCGCAGCGCGCTGATCCGGATCGCGTTGTTGGTGCCGACCAGCATGGCGATGCCGCGCTTGTTGCCGGCCCGCTGCAGCAGCGAGTGGAACAGGTACTGCTGCGACTCGGCCCAGCGGGTCACCACGTTGTCGTAGTTGCCGTAGATCTGCGGCCCGACCACGAACGCCACGTCCGGGTCGCGGAAGTAGCCGAGCAGCCGCTCGCAGAAGTTCGGCAGCGGCACGTGGTCGGGGTCCACCGAGACGAACACGTCGTAGTCGTCGCCGTGCCGGTCCACCCAGGAGTTGTAGTTGCCGTGCTTGGTCTTGGCCTTGAAGCCGCCGGCCGCGGTGTTGTACTCCGCGATGCCCTTGCGGGTGAAGTGCCGGACACCGATCCGCTCGCACATCGCCTTGACCGCGTCGTCGTCACCCTCGTCCAGCAGCCACACGTCGTACGGGCCGCAGTGCCGCACCGCCAGCGCGGCCCGCAGCGTGCGCTCGACCATGTCCACCGGCTCCTTGCCGGGCACGATCGTGGTCAGGAACGCCACTCGCAGGGCGGCCGGCACGATCGGCTGCGGATCCCGGGCCCACAGCGTGGCCAGGCACAGCGTGACCACGTTGACCAGCCGGAACAGTTCGATCAGCGCGGTCGCCGCGATCATGAACACGGTGGCCGCGGACAGCACCGGGTGCAGGTTCCCGTCGGGCAGCTCGATCGAGGACAGCAGCCAGCCGAAGAACGTGCTCTCGAACGCGAACGCGAACACCGTGATGAGCAGGGTGAGCAGCGGGCGGCGCCGGGACAGCCGGCGCATCCGGATCGGGCCCTCGGCCTCCTCCGGCCGCGCCGCCGGTCCGGCCAGCACGCTGTACGCGTTGTAGCCGTACCGGTCCGGCAGCGCGACCGTTGCCCCGGTGAGGGCAGGGTGCGGCGCCACCCCCTCGGGAGGGGTTTCGACGACGGTCACGGACGTCCCCTCAGGCCGACACCGGCACCGCGGGCCGGACCGCCGGCCGGTGATCACCCGTGTTGGTGTGCCGCGGGCGGGCGATCGACGTGGCCCGGGCCGGTTCCGGCGGGGCCAGCAGCAGGCGGTGCGGGGTGCCGGCCGGCTCGGCCTTGGTGACGAAGGCGCGGCGGGCAGCGGCGAAACCGGACCGGTCGGCGAACATGTCCCGGCTCATCTCGGCCAGCTCACGGGCCTCGTACGCGGCCAGCGGCATCCGGTCGCCGGCCAGCCGGCGGGCCTTGGCCGAGCGCCGGGCCCGGGCCGCCCGGGCGTCGGCATGCGCCGCGGCCAGGCCGGCCAGCCCCTCGGCGTATGCCTCCGGGTGGCGCGGGCCGACCTCGTCGACGAGTCCCAGCGACGCCGCCCGCTCGGCGCTGACCGGGAGCTTGTCGTCGATCAGGCGCTGGGCCGCCTCGGTGCCGACCCGGCGGGGGAGTGTGTAGGTGTGCAGCTCCGACCCGTACAGGCCGATGTCGTAGTAGGGGTTGAGTACGATCCCGGCCCGCCCCGCGACCACGTCCGCGCCCAGACCGAGCATCACGCCACCGGCGCCGGCGCTGCCGGTGTACGCGGCGATCACCACCTGGCGGGTGCACGTGATGATCTCGCGACAGACGTCGTTGATCGCGGTGATGTTCTGCCACGCGGCGGCCCCCGGGTCGGCGGCCGCGTGGATCACGTTGAGATGGATGCCGTTGCTGAACGCGTCGGTGCCGCCTCGCAGCACCAGCACCCGGGTGTCCTGCTCGGCGGCGTGCCGGAACGCGGCCAACAGCCGGCGGCAGTGCGCGGTGCCCATCGCGCCGTTGTAGAAGTCGAAGGACAGCCAGCCGATCGGCCCGGTCCGCCGGTACCGGACCTGCCGGTACGCGGCCGGCGCCTCGGGTTCGGTGCCGGGCGGCAGCGGCGCCTCCGGCACGTCGCGCAACCGGCGGCCGAGCAGCCGGGTGGCGGGCAGCTTGATGCCGGCGCCGGCCTCGGCGGCGGCCGCCCGCAGGTGACCCAGCCAGATGCTGCCGTCGCCGGTCGCCACCAGCACCGCGCCCTGCCGGCGGCTGAGCAGCGTGCCCGGCCGACCGGTGCGGCCGAAGCCGGGGTGGGCGTCGTAGGCGAACACCTCGAGGCCGGCCACCTCGGTGCGGACCCCCGGTGCGCCGTCGGCCGCGCGGATCCGGCGCAGGATGTGCTCGGTCGGCTCGGACCAGTCGAAAGCGCGCTCCGGCTGGCGCATCAGCGGCCGCAGACGGGTGCCGGGTACCTCGGTGGGCATGTCGTCGATCGGCACCGGCCGGAACTGCGGATCGACCGCCTTGGCCAGCACCTCCTCGATGCACTCCAGCGCGGCGTCGGCCACCGGGCCGTTGTAGAGCGAGGACTTGCGGGCCGCCGTGGCGGGCAGCGGAAAGGTCCGGGTGGCCCAGATCGGCCCGGCGTCCATCTCCTCGACCGCCTGCAGCGCGGTGACGCCCCAGGTGCGGGCGCCGTCGCTGATCGCCCAGTCCAGCGACGACGGGCCGCGGTCGCCGACCGGTCCGGGATGGATGATGATCGTCCGCCAGTGCTGCCACACCGCGGCGGGCACGCGGTGCTTCAGGAACGGGCAGATGATCAGGTCGGGCCGGGCCGCGCGGACGCCCTCGGTGATGTCGTCCGTCGCCAGCAGCACACCGACGTCGTGGCCCGCCTCCCGCAACGCGCACCAGACCCGCTGACTCAGGCCGTTGAACGCCGACACCAGCAGAAGAACGCGCACGCTTTCGCCTCCCCGATCGTTAGCCATATCGACGGGGCAGTCTGTGGGAGTTATCGACGGTTATGTCGGACATGTTGTGCGCTAGCGCGGCGGACTAAGCTTGACGGACACCCCCCGCCTGCCCCGGGCGCGGGGCCTTTCGACGTGCTCATTGGGAGTCACCCCGTGCAACTGTCCGGACTGATTCCGGCCGCCCTGCGCGACCGTGGACTGGCGCGTGCCCGCGACCTGGCCCGCAAGGGCGGGGCGGATTCCGACGCCCTGGACCTGACGGCGCCGGCGGCGCTGCGCCCGTTCGTGGTCGCCGCGGTGGCCGCGCCGACCGAGGCCGGTGGCGCCGGCCGGCCGGTGCTCGCGGTGACCGCGACCAGCCGCGAGGCCGACGACCTGGCCGAGGCCCTGGGCTGCCTGATCACCCCCGAGCGGGTGGCGGTCTTCCCGTCCTGGGAGACGCTGCCGCACGAACGGCTGTCGCCGCGCTCCGACACGGTCGGCCGGCGGCTGGCGGTGCTGCGCCGGCTGGCACACCCCGGCTACACCCCGCTGCAAGTCGTCGTGGCACCGGTGCGGTCGGTGCTGCAGCCACAGCTCAAGGGCCTCGGCGATCTGGAGCCGGTGGAGCTGACCACCGGCGGGGAGACGGAGCTGGAGACCGTGGCGCGGCGGCTCACCGACATGGCGTACGCCCGGGTCGACCTGGTCACCAAGCGCGGCGAGTTCGCCGTCCGGGGCGGCATCCTGGACGTCTTCCCGCCCACCGACGAGCACCCGTCCCGGGTCGAGTTCTGGGGCGACGAGATCGAGGAGATCCGCACGTTCGCGGTCGCCGACCAGCGCACCATCGACCCGGTGGAGCGGCTGTGGGCGCCGCCGTGCCGGGAACTGCTGCTCACTGACCCGGTACGGTCCCGGGCGTTCGAGCTTTCCGTCGAACACCCCGAGCTGGCCGAGATCCTGGACAAGCTGGCACAGGGCATCCCGGTGGAAGGCATGGAGTCGCTGGCGCCGGCCCTGCTGTCCGGCACCGACTCGATGGAACTGCTGATCGACTGCATGCCGAGCGGCACGCACGTGCTGCTCTGCGACCCGGAGCGGATCCGCACCCGGGCGCACGACCTCACCCGGACGTCCGAGGAGTTTCTCGAGGCGTCCTGGGCGGCGGCCGCGGTGGGCGGCGACGCACCGATCGACGTGGGCGCGGCGGCATTTCGCAGCCTGGCTGAGGTCCGGGCGCACGCGTCCGCGCTGTCCCTGCCGTGGTGGACGGTATCGCCGTTCGGCCTCGCCGAGGCGCCGCCATCCGAAGAGGACCTGCCCTGGCTGGAGGTTTCGTCCGTCGAGGTCTCGCCCGACGAGGGCGACGCCATCGCCCTCTCGGCGCAGCCGGTGCCGCTCTACCACGGCGATACCGCACGTCTTTCCTCCGATTTGTCGTCATGGGCTTCGGGCGGCTGGGCGATCGCGCTGATCTTCGAGGGTCACGGCACCGCCCAGCGCGCCACCGAATTGCTGCGCGACGCCGGCCTCGGGGTGACGCCGGTCGACTCGATCACCTCGCCGGTCGAGCCGGGCCGGCTGCTGGTCACCTGCGGCGGCCTGAACCACGGCTTCATCGACGAGACGTCCCGGCTGGCCGTGATCACCGGCAACGACATCAGCGGCGGTCGCGGCGCGTCCACCAAGGACATGCGCCGGATGCCGTCCCGGCGGCGCAACACCATCGACCCACTGGAGCTGAAGACCGGCGACTACGTGGTGCACGAGCAGCACGGCATCGGCCGGTACATCGAACTGGTGCAGCGGACGGTGAACGGCGCCGACCGGGAATACCTGGTGATCGAGTACGCGCCGAGCAAGCGCGGCCAGCCCGGCGACCGGCTGTTCGTGCCCACCGACCAGCTCGACCAGTTGTCCCGTTACGTCGGCGGCGAGTCGCCCACGCTGCACAAGATGGGTGGCGCGGACTGGCAGAAGAGCAAGGCCCGGGCCCGCAAGGCGGTCCGTGAGATCGCCGCCCAGCTGATCCAGCTGTACGCCGCCCGGCAGGCATCGCAGGGTTACGCGTTCGGCCCGGACACGCCCTGGCAACGGGAGTTGGAGGACGCGTTCCCGTACACCGAGACACCGGATCAGCTGGCCGCGATCCACGAGGTCAAGGACGACATGCGGCGGGCCGTCCCGATGGACCGGCTGATCTGCGGCGACGTCGGCTACGGCAAGACCGAGATCGCGGTACGGGCGGCGTTCAAGGCGGTGCAGGACGGCAAGCAGGTGGCCATCCTGGTGCCGACCACCCTGCTGGCGCAGCAGCACTACAACACGTTCACCGAGCGGATGAGCCAGTTCCCGGTGACGGTCAAGCAGCTGTCCCGGTTCCAGACGCCGAAGGAGGCGGCGCAGACCCTGGACCAGGCGGCCGACGGCACCGCGGACATCGTCATCGGCACCCACCGGCTGCTGCAGAACTCCACCCGGTTCAAGAACCTCGGCCTGATCATCGTGGACGAGGAGCAGCGGTTCGGCGTCGAGCACAAGGAACAGCTCAAGGCACTGCGGGCGTCGGTGGACGTGCTCACCATGTCCGCCACCCCGATCCCGCGGACGCTGGAGATGGCGATCACCGGCATCCGGGAGATGTCCACCATCGCCACCCCGCCGGAGGAACGGCACCCGGTCCTCACCTTCGTCGGGGCGTACGACGAGAAGCAGATCGCCGCGGCGATCCACCGCGAGCTGCTGCGCGACGGTCAGGTGTTCTATCTGCACAACCGGGTGGAGTCGATCGAGAGGGCCGCCCGCAGGCTGCGCGAGCTGGTGCCCGAGGCCCGGGTCGCGGTGGCGCACGGGCAGATGGGCGAGGACGCGCTGGAGCGGGTCATGGTCGGCTTCTGGGAGAAGGAGTTCGACGTCCTGGTCTGCACCACCATCGTGGAGTCCGGCATCGACATCCCGAACGCCAACACGCTGATCGTGGAACGGGCCGATCTGCTCGGCCTGGCCCAGCTGCACCAGATCCGCGGCCGGGTGGGCCGGGGCCGGGAGCGGGCGTACGCCTATTTCCTGTACCCGCGGGAGAAGCCGCTCACCGAGCAGGCGCACGAACGGCTGGCCACCATCGCGCAGCACACCGAACTCGGCGCCGGCATGTACGTGGCGATGAAGGACCTGGAGATCCGGGGCGCCGGCAACCTGCTCGGCGGCGAGCAGTCCGGCCACATCGAAGGGGTCGGCTTCGACCTGTACGTGCGGATGGTCGGCGAGGCGGTGCAGGCGTTCAAGGGCGAACGGCCCGAAGAGGAGCCCGAGGTCAAGATCGACCTGCCGGTGGACGCGCACCTGCCGACCGAGTACATCGACGTGGAACGGCTGCGCCTGGAGATGTACCGCAAACTCGCCGAGGCCCGGGACGCCGCCGGGCTCGACGAGGTGGTGGCGGAGATGACCGACCGGTACGGCGAACCCCCGGAGCAGGTCGCCAACCTGATCGCGGTGGCCCGGTTCCGGCTGCTGGCCCGGGCGTACGGGTTGACCGACGTCTCGGTGCAGGGCCGGCACGTCCGGTTCTCTCCGGTGCCGCTGCCCGACTCCAAGCAGATGCGGCTCAAGCGCTACCACCCGGATGCGGTCTACAAGGCGGCGACCGACCAGGTCAGCGTGCCCCGGCCGACGACGCGACGGGTCGGCGGCGAGCCGTTGCGCGACCGGGCCCTGCTGGACTGGTGCGCGCAGCTGCTCTCCGATGTGCTGGGGCCGGCGCCGGCCCAGGTCCCGGCGCCCGCCTGATCGGATCGCCCGGGGCCGTTTGCCGGCGTGGTGACCGGGTAGAGCCGCCCTCATGACCGGTTCCCGTACCGCGCTCCGGCCGGTGTCCGAACAGGTGGTCGTGATCGCCGGTGCGTCCAGCGGGATCGGCCGGGCCACCGCAGCCGCCTTCGCCGCCGAAGGCGCCCGCGTGGTGTGCGCGGCCCGCAACTCCGAGGCGCTGGACAGCCTGGTCGTCGAGATCGGCGGGGCCGGCGGTTCGGCGTACGCGGTGCCGACCGACATCACCGACCCGGCCGCCGTCCGGGCCCTCGCCGACGCCGCGGAGCAGCGCCACGGCCGGATCGACACCTGGGTCAACGTCGCCGCGGTCGGCATCTGGGGGCGGATCGAGGACATCACCGACGCCGAGTTCGACCGGGTCATGCGGGTCAACTTCCTGGGTCACGTGCACGGCGTCCACGCCGCGGTGCCGGCGCTGCGCCGGGCCGGAGGCGGCAGCATCATCGGCGTCTCGTCGGTCGAGGGGGTGCGCGCCGTCCCGCTGCAGGCGCCCTACGCGGCCAGCAAGTTCGCGCTCTGCGGGTTCTACGACTGCCTGCGGATGGAACTGGCCCAGGAGGGGGCGCCGATCGCGGTCACCACGATCCTGCCGGCCTCGATCAACACGCCGTTCTTCGAGCACGCTCGCAGCAAGCTCGGCGCCATGCCCAAGCCACCGCCCCCGGTGTACGCGCCGGAACTGGTCGCCGACACCATCGTCCATGCCGCCACCCACCCCCGCCGGCAGCTCCCGGTGGGTGGCGCCGCCACGGCCTTCATCCTCACCCAGCGGCTGGTGCCGG
>DASSAL010000051.1:0-3173 GCA_035685405.1 Actinoplanes sp.
GCAGCGCCATGGCCGAGGAGATCCGTGCCGAGATGGTGGCCAACGTGTGGAAGGTCGTGGCCTCCGCCGGCGACGAGGTCGCCGAGGGTGACACGCTGGTGATCCTGGAATCGATGAAGATGGAGATCCCGGTGCTCGCCGAGTCCGACGGCACGGTCGCCCAGCTGGCCGTGAACGAGGGCGACGTGGTGCAGGAGGGTGACCTGATCGCGTTGATCGAGGACTAGCGTCTCACCGCGGACCGGTCAGCCAGCGCAGCAGCCGCTGGCGGGACCGACGCCGGCGCTGCCGGGGGATGCGCGGTGCCCGGTGCCCGTTCTCCTCGGCCATCGAGGCGCCCGAGTCCTCCGCGACGATCGAGGCAGCGAGGTCGGTGGTCTCGCTGCGCAGGCCCGGCGTGGCCAGGGCGAGCTGAGCCACCGAGCCGGCGACCGCGGTCCGGACCGGGCGGGAGAGCCCGAGCAGCCGGCCGGTCACCAGGGCGGCCACGTCGGTGCGCGCGGCCGGGTCGATCCAGGCGTACGTGACCAGCGCGAACAGGGCCGCCTCGGTGATCTGGTCGGCGCCGGCCACGGCCAGCTCGACCAGCGTCCGGCGGCGGGTGGAGCGCATCCACGGCTCATCCGTGCCGTGGTGCAGCAGGCCCAAGCACGCCCACACCCGGGCGGCGCGGGCCGGCTCCGGCGGAAAGGCCACCAGCGCCAGCAGGTCGGCCGGCTCGACCAACATCAGCTCGAGGGCGGCGTCGTACGCGGCCGGTGGGTGCGCCCACCCGGTCCGCGCGATCCGGCCGATCCGATCGATCGCCGCCGCCGAGGGCGGGGTGGTCGCGGGCGGCCGCCGGCGCCCGTCCGGTGGGACGGGCGGGGTGTCCGGCACCCCGCTGAGCCACGGTGTGCCGGCGCAGCAATCGGCCAGGTCGGTGTGTTCGTGGGTGACGTCCGGATGGTCCCGGACGAAGTCGGCCAGCGCCACCAGGTGACCCAGCTCGCCGTCGGCCCGGAACCGCAGCCGGTGCGCGGTGTGCACGGCGCAGTCGAACTCCGGGTCCTTGGCCAGCGCCCGGTCCATCCAATCCAGCGCCTCGTCGAGACGTCCCGCGTCGGCCAGCGTGCCGGCGATGTCCGCGTACACCGACATGTCGTCCGGGTCGTACCTGGCGGCCCGTTCCAGCGCCGCCAGCGACTCGGCGACCCGGTCGGCGCTGCGGTAGGCGTACCCGAGCCAGATCTCGGCCAGCTTGGACGGCCCGGCCCGGACGCCGCGTTCGGCCCAGTCCACTGCCAGGTCGATCTCGGCCACCCGGCGGGCCAGCGCGGACCCGGCGCCCAGCAGCAGGTGGTGCTGCGGGTGCGCGGCGATGGCATGCCGGACGACGGTCAGGTAGGGCCGCAGCGCGATCCGTCCGGCGTCCGGCGCCGGGTCCCCGATCGCCGTGCACAGCTGCATGACGATCCGGGCGAGCAGACCCGGTTCCATCCGTACGCCGAGCGCCGGGTCGCGGACCCAGGGCACCCCGGCCCAGTCCATGCCCGGGGCGTGCCCGCTGGCCGCGGCCAACAGCGGCAGGCCGTCCTCCGGGCGCCCGGCCGCGGCCAGCAGGTGTGCCCGGGCCACCACGGTGCCGACGAACGCGTGCGGCTCCAGCGGGAACAGCTCCAGCGCGCCGCCGGTGCGGGCGGCCAGCAGGCTGAGCAGTTCGTGGGTCTCCGGCAGCGTGGGCAGGCGCGCGATGGCGCCGGCCAAGTGGTTCGCGGCATGGCGCAACTCGCCCCTGTCGAGGGCCGCGCGGGCCTCCTCGAGATCACCGTCGGCGGAGCGGCGGGGGTCCTCCATCGCTGCGCGAACCTTCTTCCTGCACCTTGCGCGCTCGGTGCCAACGACGCGAGCCTAGGCGACGATCCTCGATATGTCAGTCCGGGGTTGCGCAGTACTGCTCGAAAGATTGCGTTTGAACGCTGCAAGCTGCAAGACTGCGCACCGAATGCGCAACGGGTCTCGGGAGGACGAACGTGACGCAGCGAGGCCAGGGGATGGCTGCCGACATCGCCGAGCAGCCCGCCGGGTACGCCCGGCTGCTCGAGGGAGAGCCCGCCGCGGCCATCGCCACGATCGCCGCCCGGGTCGCCGAGCGCCGCCCGCGGCACGTCGTGTTCGTCGGCCGCGGCACCTCCGACCACGCCGCGCTGTACGGCGCGTACCTCACCGAGATCCGGCTCGGCATTCCGGTCGGGCTGGGTTCGCCGAGCACCATCACCCTGTACGGCGCCCGCCCCGATCTCTCCGACGCGCTGGTGATCGGGGTCAGCCAGAGCGGCGGTTCACCGGACCTGACCGGCGTGCTGACGGTGGCCCGGGAGACCGGCGCGCTGACCCTGGCGGTGACCAACAATCCGGCATCGCCGCTGGCCGAGGCCGCCGAGCTGACCATCGACGTGGCCGCCGGGCACGAGCGGGCGGTGGCGGCGACCAAGACCTACACCGCGGAACTGCTCGCCCTGCTGCTCCTGGTCGAGGGCATCCGGGCCGGCGACGGCGCCCTGCCCGCCGACGAGCGCGCGGCGCTGGACAAGGTGCCGCACATGGCCGAGGACGTGCTCACCGACAACGGGGTGGACGCGCTGGCCCAGCGCTACCGGTTCGCCTCGCGGATGGTGACGACCGGGCGGGGGTACGCGTACGCGACCGCCCGGGAGACCGCCCTGAAGCTGATGGAGACCTCGTACCTGCCGGCTCTCGCCTTCTCCGGCGCCGACCTGCTGCACGGGCCGCTGGCGATGACCGACCCGGACGTGCCGGTGCTGGCCGTGGTCGGTTCCGGGCCGGGCGGGCGGGCGATGAGCGACGTGGTGAACCGGCTCGGCGAGCGCCGGGCGGACGTGGTGACGATCGGCGCCCAGGACATCGCGGGCTCGTCCGGGCGGCTCGCGGTGCCCGCGGTCGACGAGCGGTACGCACCCCTGCTCGACATCCTGCCGTTGCAGAAGCTGGCGCTGGCCCTCGCCCTGGCCCGCGGCGAGGACCCGGACGCCCCCCGCGGCCTCAACAAGGTCACCAGCACGCTCTGATAACCCGAGCCCTAAGCTGGGTTTGACCGCAACCAGAGTCGGATTTCGCCCGTCGCTGTGTTGGTGGCCCGGGACCAATGCGGCTTGCCGCGAGGTCCCGGGCCA
>DASSAL010000052.1:0-11121 GCA_035685405.1 Actinoplanes sp.
GCCGTCTCCCCGGCCGGTGGCGGCGTCACGACCGTCGGCTCGCGGCCGGGCCCGGCCGCGCCGGGCTTGCGGCCGGCCACCGGCATGCCGTGGTCCGGCGGCGGCCCACCGGGCGTGGCCGGCGGACGGGCGCCGCGCGCCGCCGCCGGTGGCTGGTCAGGCTGGTGGTTGTCGGTCATCGGCCGCCCTACGCCCGGAACAGGTGCCGGCGGATGGCCGCCACGTTGCCGAAGATCCGCACGCCGAGCACCACCACCACGCCGGTGGACAGCTGGCCGCCCACGCCGAGCTGGTCACCCAGGTAGACGATCAGTCCGGCGACGAGCACGTTGGAGACGAACGACACCACGAACTGCTTGTCGTCGAAGATGCCGTCGAGCTTCGCGCGCACCCCGCCGAACACCGCGTCCAGCGCCGCCACCACCGCGATCGGCAGGTAGGGCTGCAGCCCCGCCGGCACGGTCGGGTCGAACACCAGCCCGAGCACGACACCCGCGACCAGAGCAATTACAGCGATCATCGTGCCTTCCGAGGAGATCCGGGCGGCACGCGCCGGCCGCCGTTGCGTGGTGTCCTTCATCAGCCGCCTCCCGTGGATGAGCGGTCCGGCGCGCCGGACCGCGACGGCGCGGGCGACGGCGACGCCACCCGCAGGTTCAGATCGGTGGCCGCGGGCAGTGTCACATCACCGACCTCGGCCGCGTCGAACCGCATCCCGTACCGGTTGGCCAGTTCCCGGAAGAACCGGCCCGCGTACCCGTCGCGGAACCCGTCGGCCAGCGTGTCCGGTCCGATCGCGACCACCTCGTACGGCGATGTCACCGGCCGGACGTCGACCAGGATCGCCTCGCCCGCCTGCCGGATCGTCGAGGTGGCGGTCAACCGCTGGCCGTTGATCGCGATCGCCTCGGCCCCGCCGGACCACAGCGCGTTCGACGCCAGCTGCAGATCGGTGTCCTTGACCTGGGCCTCGGTCTCCCGCTCCCCGGTCAGCGGATCGACCGGCGTCGGACCGTCGGTGAGCGTGATCCGCGCGCCGCCACCCCGCACCGGCGCCAGCCCCGCGGCGGCCTCCAGATCGCGCAGCCGCGCCACCGCGGCCCCGCCGAGCTGCCGCTCCCGGAGGGCGGCCACCTCGGCCCGGAGCCGATCGGCCCGGTTCTGCAGCCGCACCGTCTCGGCCCGCCGGTTCTGCACCTGGTCGACCAGCTCGTCGTGGGCCCGGCTGCGGGCCGGCTCCTCGGCCATCGTCTGCTGGTACGCCACCACCAGCAGGAACCCCAGGGCGGCCAGGGCCAGCGCGGTGATCCCGCTGATCACCTTGCGGGCGGCGCCGGTCGGCCCTTCGCCGCGCGCCTTGCGCTCGGCCGCGGCGGCATATCCGGGATCGAGCGGATTGCGGAACAGCTCGGTCAGGAAGTCGGGGGTGAAGGTCCGGCGCCCGTCCCGATCGACGGCCGCACCGTCCGGCGCCGGGACATCCGGCGCCGGCCCCACGGTCATCCGCCCCGCAGGCGTCCGTCCGTCGGGCGCGGTCATCCGGGTACCGCCGAAGCACCGCCGGCCGCCTCATCGGCCGCCGCCACACCCGGCATGACCGACCGATCCGCTCCGCGCGCCGGCGGCTGCACCGATGCACCCGGACCGGAAAGCCCCGGCGGCTGCACCGATCGGCCCGGAGGACCGGAGAGCCCCGGCGGCGTCTCCGTCGGCCCGGGTGCCGTCGGCGGCGGCATCCCACCCGGTCCGGCCGAGCGGTCCGCGCGCAGCAGCGCCACCGTCTGCGCCAGGTAGAGCACCGCGGCCGCCCAGTACAACCCGAGCGCCCACCACGCCAGGCCCCAGCCGATCGGCGAGACCACCGGCGCCCAGGCCGGCACCGCAGCGGCCAGCAGCAGCACCGGGAACGCCGCCAGCAGCACGAAGGTGCCGGTCTTGCCGACGTAGTGCACCGGCGGCGGCCCGTACCCGTGCCGGCGCAGCACCAGCAACGCCACCGCGAGCACCAGTTCCCGCAGCAGCAGCGCCGCGGTCAGCCACCACGGGATGATCTCGCGCACGGTGAAGCCGACCAGCGTGGCCAGGATGTACAGCCGATCGGCGAACGGGTCGAGCAGCTCACCCAGCCGGCTCACCTGCCCGAGCCGGCGGGCCACGTACCCGTCCACCCAGTCCGTGGTGCCGCCCACGGCCAGCACGACCACCGCGGCCACGTCGTGCTCCGGCCCGAGCAGCAGATAGAGGAACAGCGGCACACCGAGCAGCCGGACGAAACTGATCATATTGGGGATCGTCCAGATCCGGTCCGAGCGGGGAACGGGCGCGGGCGCAGGCTGCTGCGACATCGCGACTCCCTCTCCCCCAGCTGGGCCGGGCCCCGCCCGACACGACCCGTCCCGCGACCCCGGTCCGCCGCCGCCCGCATCCCCGGGCGGGTGGCCCTGCGACGGGCCGGTCACTCGCCGAGCAACTATAACCAGCCATGTCCCGCGCCAGGCCGGACACACCGCCAAGGCATCCTAGGAAGATAGGTCACCGACTACCGCCGGCCGCGCCGGGACCGGACGTAGTCGTCCACCACGTAGCGCCCCAGTTCCTCGACGTCCGGGCTGAACACCCGCCCGCCGCTGCGCTGCGCCACCGCGTCGACGAACCGGCGCAGCCCCGGGTCCTCCCCCAGCATGAAGACGTTGAGCGTGGCCCCGTACCGGGTCAGGTGGTCCACCTCCTGCACCGTGGCCCGCACCGTCTCGGGCCGCGTGGGCCAGGAGAAGAGCGCCTCACCGTCCTCGTCGAGGTGCGCGGTCGGCTCGCCGTCGGTGACCACCAGCACCACCGGCTCGGAACCCGGATGCCGGCGCAGGTGCCGCGCGGCCAGCTTGAGCGCGTGCTGCAGGTTGGTGCCCTGGATCAGGTCCGGCTCGATCGCGGCCAGCTCGCCCTGGGACAGGCTCATCGCGTACCGGCCGAACCCGATGATCTGCAGCGAGTCCTGGGGGAACCGGGTGGCGACCAGGTGCGAGAGGGCCAGCGCGGTCTGCTTCATCGGGCCCCAGCGGCCGTCGGCGACCATCGAGTACGACAGGTCGACGCACAGCGCCACCACCGCCGAGGCCCGCCGCTCGGTCTCGGCCACCTCGAAGTCCTCGGGCTCCAGCCGGACCATGGGATTCTCTCTGCGGTTTTCCGCGGCGGGGCGGCTCAGCAGCGTCGCCGTCAGCATTCCGGAGGAGGCGCGGCGGCGGATCGCGTTGCCGATCGTGCGGACCACGTCGAGCGGTTGCTCGTCGCCGTACTGCCAACGCCGCGACGACCCGATCAGGTCGCCGGCGGCACCGGCGTCGCGCAGGTCGTGGTCGCCGCGCCGCTTGCCGCTGAGGTCGGCGAACACCTGGGCCAGCGCGGTGCGCCCGAGCCGGCGCAGCGCCTTGGGCGAGAGCGTCAGCCCCTCGGAGTCCCGGGTCACCCAGCCCTGCCGGCGCAGCTCACGTTCCAGCTCGCGCAGCCGCCGGACGTCGTCGGCCGCGGCCCGGCCGAGCTGCCGCTCCACCGCCTCCACGTCGATGTCGTCCAGGGTCGCGCCGGGATGCTCCTGCCCCAGCTGGTCGAGCAGCTCGTCGAGTTCGCCGATCTCGCCCAGGGCGGCGGTGGCATCGCCGTACCCCAGATCCTCCGGGCCGCGCATCCGCTCGCCGCGCCCCCAGTTCAGCTGCGGCCGCAGCGCGCGCAGGTTTTCGGTCAGCTCGGCGAGCTGACTGCGCAGCGGCCCGTCGCCGAGCGCCTGGTCCATCAGCTCGGCCAGCTCCTGCCGCTGCTGCGGGGTCAGCGACCGGATCAGCCGCTCGGCCGCCGCGGCCCGCCGGGACAGCGAGTCGATCAGCTCGTCGATGTTCTGCGGGTTCTCCGGGAAGAAGTCGCCGTGTTTGTCCATGAACCGCTGGAACGCGTCGCCGGTGTCCTCGCCGCGGGCGTGCCGGTCGAGCAGGTCGTTGAGGTCGGTGAGCATCTCCGACACCCGGGCGTCGGTGGCCGGGTCGCGGCCCTGCAGGGCCTGCTTCATGCCGGCGAACCGCTGCTCCACCACCTCCCGCCGGAGCCCGTCGAGGATCCGCTGGTACGTCTCGCGGGCCTCGTCGCTGGCCCAGTCGTACTCGGACAGCTCCTGCACCGCCTGGGCCGTGGACCGGGGCAGGTTGTCCAGCATCGCCTCGTTGAACCGGGCCATCTCGCCGTCGCGCCGGCCCAGCTCCTCGCGTTCCGCGGCGATGGCCTGATCGAGCAGCTGCTGGGCCCGGGTGACAGCGCCGTCGAGGTTGCCGCGGCGCAGCGCCTCCCGCCGCAGCCGCCGGGCCCGGGCGCGCAGGTCGTCCAGGCCGCGGCCGTCGCGCGGGCCATGCCGGATCAGGTCGCGCAGGGCGTTGCGCAGGCTGTCGCCGCCGAGCACCCGCTCACCCACCTGGTCGACGGCGGCGCGCACGTCGTACGGCGGCGCCAGCGGGTCGGGCCCGTCGTTCCAGGCCCCGTACCGGAACCGGTTCGGCACGGCTAACTCCCGTACCGGGTGCGGCCGTCGTCGGTCAGCTCCTTGGCCAGCCGGCGGGTGAGGTGCAGTCCCTCGAGGACGAACTCGACACCGGAGGCGGCCTGCCCGGGGCTCGGCGCGTCACCCAGACCGAGCCGGTCCAGCACCTTGGCGAGGCCCGGCACGGTGCCGATCTGGGCCAGCAGTTCCTCGGCCGAGACCAGATCGCCGGTCTCGACGATCGCGCCGTCGGCGACCAGGTCGGTGAAGCCGGACAGGTCCAGCCCGGCCAGCCGGGCCCGGAACGTCTCGGCGGTGGCCACCCGCAGCAGGTGGGCCAGCACCTCGGTCTCCCGGCCCTCCTCGCCGCTGTCGAACTCGACCTTGCCGCGCAGCGTGGCGGTGACCGAGACGGTGTCACAGATCCGGGCCACCGCCTCCCGCTCGCCGCGCAGGCCGGCCCGGCGCAGCGCGGACGCGGCCACGGTCTCGGCGGCGGCGATGGCGAACCGGGCCGACACCCCGGAGCGGGCGTCCACCGCCGGCGACTCGCGGACCGCGCGGGTGTACCGGGCGAGCACGTCGATCAGGTGCTCGGGCACTGCCGCGGACAGCGCCGCCTCCTGCCGGATCAGCGCCGTCTCGAGCTCGATCTCCAGCGGGTAGTGGGTGCGGATCTCGGCGCCGAACCGGTCCTTGAGCGGGGTGATGATCCGGCCGCGGTTGGTGTAGTCCTCCGGGTTGGCGCTCGCCACCAGCAGCAGGTCGAGCGGCAGCCGGAGCTGGTACCCCCGGACCTGGATATCCCGCTCCTCGAGCACGTTGAGCAGCGAGACCTGGATGCGTTCGGCCAGGTCGGGCAGCTCGTTGACGGCGAAGATGCCACGGTTGGTCCGGGGCACCAGGCCGAAGTGGATGGTCTCCGGGTCGCCGAGCGTGCGGCCCTCGGCCACCTTGATCGGGTCCACGTCGCCGATCAGGTCACCGACGCTGGTGTCCGGCGTGGCCAGCTTCTCGCCGTACCGCTCCGACCGGTGCAGCCAGGAGATCGGCAGCAGGTCACCGGTCTCCTCGGCCAGCCGGCGCGACGCCGGTGTGAGCGGCAGGTACGGGTGCTCGCGCAGCTCCGAACCGGCGATGTACGGCGTCCACTCGTCGAGCAGGCCGACCAGGCCGCGCATGAGCCGGGTCTTGCCCTGGCCACGCTCGCCGAGCAGCACCATGTCGTGGCCGGCCAGCAGCGCGCGCTCCACCTCGGGCAGCACGGTGTCGTCGTAGCCGACGATGCCGGGGAAGCGCGGCACACCGGAGCGCAGCCGCTGCAGCAGGTTGTCGCGCAGCTCCTCCTTGACCGTCCGGAACTCGTGGCCGGCCGCCCGCAGCTCGCCGACGGTGCGCGGCAGGTCGGCGGGTGGGGTCGGCGGGATTGCGGTGGGCGCGTCTGTCACGCGATCGAAGCTACCCCCGGTTGACGCGGAGCCGGCTACTTGTCCACAGGGCGGAAGTCATCCACAGGCCGGACGTCGGCACTGGCCGGTCGCCGCCGGACGCGGCACGCTGGGCGGCATGGCAGACATCCTTCGGTACGCGGCGTTCAGCGCCGACCCGCGCGGCGGCAACCCGGCCGGCGTGGTGCTGGACGCGAGCGGCCTGACCGACGCCGACATGCTCCGCATCGCGGCCGCGGTGGGCTATTCGGAGACCGCCTTCGTCACCGCGGACCGTGACGACGGGGCGCGCCGGGTGCGCTATTTCAGCCCGCTGGCCGAAGTGCCGTTCTGCGGACACGCCACGGTGGCCACCGCGGTGGCGCTCGGACCCGGCGAGCACCGCTTCCTGACCAACGCCGGTGAGGTGCCGGTGACCGTGGACGCGGATCGCCGGGCCACCCTGACCAGCGTGGCGACCAGCACCGCCGAGCTGGGTCGCGCCGACCTGGCCGCGTTGCTGGCGGCGCTGCGGTGGGACGAGGCGGACCTGGACCCGGAGCTGCCGCCCCGGGTGGCCTACGCCGGGGCACACCACCCGGTGATCGCGGTGCGCACCCGGGAGCGGCTCGCCGATCTGGCGTACGACCAGCCGGCGCTCAAGGAGCTGATGGAGCAGCGCGGGTGGACCACTGTCCAGCTGGTGTGGCGCAAGTCGGCGGACACCTTCTACGTGCGTGACCCGTTCCCGGTGGGCGGCGTGTACGAGGATCCGGCGACCGGTGCGGCGGCCGCGGCGTTCGGCGGCTATCTGCGCGAGCTGGGCGGCACCGGGGAGTTCACCCTGCACCAGGGCGACGACATGGGCCGCCCGGGTGCGCTGACCGTCACGGCGGCGGCCGGCGAGCCCGGGATACGGGTGAGCGGCACGGCGGTCCCGATGGATTGACGCGACGGCCGCCGTCATGCCGCTGAGGTCGGGGCTCACCGTGTCCGCCGCCCAGGTGCCGAGCGCCTCGATGACGCCGGTCTCCACCAGTCCGCCGGGCCACGGGCGGCTGGGCCACGGGCGGCTGGGCCACGGGCGACCCGGCTCGGGTGTGCCGTCACGGGCCCTCGGCCGCGCGGCGGGTGAGCAGATCGGTGAGCACGCCGACGCCGTCCCGGTCACCGACCACGACCACGGTGTCGTCGTGGCACAGCACGAAGCCTGGGCCCGGCGCGGTGGTCACCTGCGGGCCGCGGACGACGGCCACGACGGACGCCCCGGTGCGGCTCGCGCGGGCCTCGGCCAGCGGGCGTCCGTGGTACGGCGAGCCGACCGGCAGCCGGATCCGCGCCGCGGTGATCCCATCGACCGGCCGTTCCAGCGCACCGATGTGGTCGATGGTCACGGTGGCGTTGAGCAGGTCCGCCACCTGATGCGCCTCGTCCGGCGCGAAGTGCAGGGCGCACGCCACCCGCTCCGGGTCCGCGGCGTCGTACACCACGATGTCTCGACACCCGTTGCGGCGGGCCACGACACCGAAGCGCTGCCCGGCCGCGGTGCTGGCGGTGTGGTTGATCCCGGCGCCGGGCAGGAGAGTGCGTTCGATCCTCATCACGGAACTCCGATCCGGTCGGCGCTGTCGGCGGGCGGGCCGTGGTCGCGGGACGCCGCGGGCGATGGCTCACCGGTGTGCCGCCCGGGTGACGCCACCGCGCCGCCGGCCGGACCCGTCGGCACCGGCCCGGGCCGCGCCGACCCCGGCAGTCCCGGACCCGGCAGTCCCGGACCCGGCCGCTCCGGACCCGGCCGCTCGGGTTCGGGCCGCTCGGGACCCGGCCACTCCGAACCCCGGCGGTCCGGGCCCGGACGGAGCGGAGCCGGCCGGCCCGGACCGGGACGGCCCGGGTGCGGCTGGCCGGACTGCGACGGATCCCGCAGCGGCGGGTCCGGATCGCCGTTCTCCCCCCGCCAGCCGGCCAGGCGACCGGCACGGCCCACCGCCCGCAGGCGGCGCTCCACCGCCTCCCGGGTGCGCTGCGTGGCGACCAGCAGCAGGTGGTCGCCCGCCCGCAGGTACGTGTCCCGGTCCGGCACGAAGCTGGTCCCGTCCCGCACGATCAGCGTGATCGCGGCCGGCGCCGGCAGCCGCAGCTCGAAGATGGCCACCCGGTGCAGCCGGGAGCCCGGCGGGATGGCGATGGTGAGCAGGTCCGCGCCCAGCACGTCGAGCGGCGCCGCCTCGATGTGGACCTCCCGCAGCGGCTGCGGCCGGGCCAGCCCGAGCCGGCGCGCCACCAGCGGCAGCAGCGGGCCCTGCACCACGGTGAACACGACGACCAGGACGAACACGATGTTGAGCAGGTCCCGGCTGCCGGCCACGCCGGCGACGATCGGGAAGGTGGCGAGCACGATGGGCACCGCCCCGCGCAGCCCGGCCCACGAGATGAACACCTGATCGCGCCACGGCACGCGGAACGGCAGCAGGCAGGCCAGCACCGAGGCGGGCCGGGCCAGCATCAGCAGCACCAGGCCGACCACCAGGGCGGGCAGCACCGCGCCGGGCAGCTCGCCCGGGTTGACGAGCAGGCCCAGCATGACGAACAGGCCGATCTGCGCCAGCCAGCCGGCGCCTTCGGCGAACGAGTTGATCGCACCGCGGTGCGGCAGGTCGGCGTTGCCGAGCACCAGCCCGGCCAGGTACGCGGCGATGATGCCGCTGGCGGCGACGGCCCCGGCGGCGGCGAAGGCGATGATGCCCAGGGCGAACGTGGCCAGCGGGTACAAACCGGTGGCCGGCAGCGCGACGTGCCGCAGCGCCGCCGACCCGAGCCGGCCCAGGACCAGGCCGATCAGGGCGCCCACGACGAGCTGGTAGGCGACGCTGCCGGCGATCGCCGCCGGGCTGGGCAGGTCCACCACAGCGGTGCTGAAGACCAGCACCAGGATGATGGTCGGGGCGTCGTTGAATCCGGATTCCGCCTCCACCAGCCCGGTGAGCCGGCGCGGCAGCGGCAGCGCGCGCAGCACCGCGAACACGGCGGCGGCGTCGGTGGACGACACGATCGCGCCGAGCAGCAGCGCCAGATGCCAGTCCATGCCCAGCAGCAGATGGGCGCCGGTCGCGGTGACCACCACCGAGATGGCCACCCCCGCAGTGGCCATCACCCCGGCCGGCATCAGCAGCCGCCGGACATCCGCCCACCGGGTGGTGAGACCACCGTCGACCAGGATGACGGCCAGGGCCGCGGTACCCATCGTCTGGGCCAGTTGAGCGTCGTCGAAGGGCAGGCCCAGCACGTCCTCGCCGAGCACCACCCCGATCGCCAGGAACAGCAACAGGCTGGGCAGGCCGAGCCGGTTCGCGAACCGGGCGCCGGCGATGCTGACCAGCAGCGCCACACCGGCCACCAGCAGCACCAGGTACAGCTGCCCCAGGCTCATCGCAGCCGCTCCGGCCGGCCCGGTGGCCGGGCCGGACGGCCCGCGGGCGTCGTGCCGCATCGCTGGATCATCGACGCCTCCTCGCGTTCGCCGGCGCTCGGGCACGCCGTCCGGGTCCGGCGGGTCGGGGCGGGTGGGCGGAAACGGCACGTCGATCCGGCCGCCGGCAAGATGGGCGGTCGGGAGCCGTGCGGGTGTGTGCGTCCAGCCTGTCGCAACCGGGACGGTCTCCTCATCGGTGCTGACCCCCATATCGTGGTCAGCAGCGGCTCGGCGTGGGGGTCCACCCGGATGGACAGCCCGGCGGCACCCGGCCCACCATGGTTGCGGCCGCCTCGAGTTGGGAGGTCACGGCGCGTGTCGCTGTTCTGGCGGATCTTTTCGCTCAACGCCGCCGTCCTGGTCGTCTTCGCCGCGGTGCTGGCGCTCGGGCCGATCACGGTGTCCACACCGGTGTTGCTCACCGAGGCGGTGATTCTGACCGTCGGGCTGATCGCGATGCTGATCGCCAACGCGGTGCTGCTGCGCGTCGGCCTCGGCCCGCTGGCGCGGCTCTCCCGCACCATGCGCACCATCGACCTGCTGCGGCCCGGGCACCGCCTGGCGGTCACCGGCCGGGGCGGGATCGCCGACCTGATCCGCACGTTCAACGCCATGCTGGACCGGCTGGAGCGCGAGCGCGCCACCAGCGCCGGGCGGGTGCTGTCGGCGCAGGAGGCGGAACGGCACCGGATCGCCCAGGAACTGCACGACGAGATCGGCCAGACGCTCACCGCGGTGCTGCTGGAGCTCAAGCGGGTGGCCGATCACGCCGCCCCGCCGGTCCGCGCGGAACTGCGCCAGGTCCAGGAGACCGTCCGCAACAGCCTGGACGAGATCCGCCGCATCGCCCGCCGCCTGCGGCCCGGCGTCCTGGAGGAACTGGGCCTGGTCAGCGCGTTGAAAGCGCTCGGCGCGGAGTTCTCCACGGCCGGCCTCACCGTGCATCGCGTGCTGGACGCCGACCCGGGCGAGCTGGACCGGGACGTGGAGCTGGTGGTCTACCGGGTCGCCCAGGAGGGCCTCACCAACGTGGCCCGGCATGCCCGTGCCCGCTCGGTCGACCTGGTGCTGACCCGGGTCCCCGGCGGGCTCGAGCTGCGCATCCGCGACGACGGCACCGGCCTCGGCGGAGCCGCCGAGGGCGCCGGCATCAGCGGCATGCGGGAACGCGCCCTGCTCATCGGTGCGGACCTGTCCCTGTCCCAACCCCGTGGCGGTGGTACGGAGGTGCGCCTGCGGGTGCCGGTGCCGGGCCGGAACGGATGATCATGTCGAGCCGGCCCACCCGCATCCTGCTCGCCGACGATCACGCGCTGGTGCGCCGCGGCGTCCGCCTGATCCTCGACGGCGAGCCGGACCTGACCGTGGTGGCCGAGGCGGCCGACGGCGCCGAGGCCGTCGAACAGGTGCGCGCGCTGCAGCCCGACCTGGCCATCCTGGACATCGCGATGCCGCGGCTCACCGGCCTGCAGGCCGCGCGGGAACTCAGCCGGACGCTGCCCGGCCTGCGCATCCTCTTCCTCACCATGTACGACAACGAGCAGTACTTCTTCGAGGCGCTGCGGGTCGGTGCGGCCGGGTACGTGCTCAAGTCGGCGGCCGACCGGGACCTGGTGGAGGCCTGCCGGGCGGCGATGCGCGACGAGCCCTTCCTCTATCCCGGGGTGGAGACCGCACTGATGCGCACCGTCCTGGACCGG
>DASSAL010000053.1:0-12503 GCA_035685405.1 Actinoplanes sp.
GACGTTCGGGTTCAGGTATTCGCCCGGCAGCGCCGGCCCCGGCCAGGCGATCGCCGGTTGCTTGGGCAGGCCGTCGTCCGGCCGGTCGTACGGCTGGGCCAGCGCCGCCAGGCGCTGCGCCCGGTACGGCTGCTGCTCGCCCCGCTGGTCGGTGAGCTTGCGCACGAACGCGGCCAGGTCGGCCCGGGCCGCCCGCTGCGCGTCGGTCAGCAGCGGGTCGTCCGGGCTCGCCTCGGTGAGCGCCTCGGCGCTGACGCTGTGCGTGGTGCCGTCCGCGGTGGTCACGTCGATGCGGGTGGTCGGCGCGTCGGCGACCCCGGGCCGGCCGAGGTCGGCGCCGGTGCGCACGCCGGCCGCCACCGCCTGGTCGGCGAGCCGGGTGACCTCGTCCGCGCCGACCTGCGCCACCTGCAGGTTGGGCAGCGCCGGTCCGGGATAGATCAGCACGACCGGGCCCTCGGTGATGATCCGGCCGTCGGCGTAGACACTCACCGTGGGAATCCGGCCGACGATCCGCTCCGGCGGCACGAAGCCGCCCTCCTGACGGACCCGGATGACGAGGTCGTCACCGGCCGGCGGCGGCGGGGCGGCGCCGGTCCCGCCGGCGGCGGTGTCGTCCGCCGGGCGGGCGCAGGCGCCGAGCAGGAACAGGGTCACGGCGGCGGTGGCCGCGATCGGGCCGCGAAGTCTGGTCATGCCGGATAGGACGATCGGGCCACCGGACCGGTTCCGCCCGTCCGGGACGAACGTCACGGCTCGCGCAGTTCGGCCAGCGCGGCGCCGCCGGCGGCCGGCGCGGACAGCGGTCCGGGCCGCCCGTACCGGTGCCCCTGGCCGTATCCGCAGCCCAGCGCGGCCATCATGGCCACCTGCTCGTCGTTCTCCAGGCCCTCGGCGATCACCTTGACGCCCATCGCGGTGCAGATCGCCACCACCGACCGGCACACCGCGGCGCTGCGCCCGGTGCCGGCCGCCACCAGCGACCGGTCCAGCTTCACCACGTCCACCGGCAGCGTGTGCAGCTGATGCAGCGCGTTGTACCCGGTGCCGAAGTCGTCCAGGCCGAGCAGCACCCCGAGGGCGGTCAGCCGCTGCGCCGCAGCGACCGCGGCGGTCAGGTCGTCCAGCCGCGCGGTCTCGGTCAGTTCGAGCAGCAGCCGCTGCGGCGCCAACTCGTGCCGGCGCAGCGCACCGACCACCGCCGCCTCCTGCTCGGGTTCGCCGAACCGGGCGGCGGAGACGTTGACGTGCACCACCGCACCGGCCCACGCGCCGGTGAACCGGGTGGCGTCCCGGCAGGCCCGGTCCAGCACGAAGTCGTCCACCCGGCCGACCAGGCCGGCCCGCTCGGCGACGGTGATGAACAGGTCGGCGGGCACCGGCCCGGCCACCGGATCGGTCCACCGGGCCAATGCCTCCACCGCGATCACCGCACCGTCGGCGAGCCGCACGATCGGCTGGTAGTGCACGTCCAGCCCTTCGTGGGCGAGCGCCCGGGCCAGCAGTTCGGTGAGATCCGGGTGGTAGCGCACCACGGTGTTCTTGCCGCCGCGCTTGCCCGCGTACATCGCCGCGTCGGCCCGGCGGACCAGCGCCTCGGCGGTGGTCCCGTCGTGCTCGGCGGCGTCCACGAACCCGACGCTGGCGCCGATCGTCAGCGCGCGCCCGTTGACCTGGAACGGCTTGCGCAGGCTGTCCAGCAGCCGCCGTGCGGTCCCGGCCACGTCCGGCACGTCCTCCAGCAGCACGGCGAACTCGTCGCCGCCCAGCCGGGCCACCGTGGCAGCGGCCGGCCGCAGGCGCTCGGCCACCGCCTGCAGCAGCAGGTCACCGGTCTCGTGGCCGTACCGGTCGTTGACCGCCTTGAAGTCGTCGAGGTCGAGGAACAGCACGGCCAGCGGGCCGCCGTCGCGACGGTGGGTGACCAGCGCGCGGTCCAGCCGATCCCGGAACAGCGCCCGGTTGGCCAGGCCGGTGAGCTGGTCGTGGTACGCCTGGTGGGTGAGCTTCTGGCGGCCCTCGGTGACCCGGTCCAGCAGCCGGGCGTTCTCCACCAGCGTGATCGCCTGCCGGGTGATGATCAGCGCGATCACCAGCACCTCCACCGCGATCTCCAGCCGGCCCACCGGCAGCCCGCGGGCCAGTTGAGCGACGATCAGCGCGCAGGTGGCGGCCACCGGCACGTACGGCAGCAACAGGTATCCCCAGCGGGCCCGGCTGACCTCGCCCGGCTCGGCCGGCGGCGCCGGCGGAGTGAGCGCGGCCAGGGCCAGCAGCGGCGGCCCGATCACGAACCCGGCATCGAACAGCGGCGGCATCGCGTCCGCCCCGGAGGCCACCAGATAGGCGAACACGCTGTCGGAGAAGCAGATCGCGGCCAGCCCGGCGCCGAGCAGCACCAGCTGCGGCTGCCGCCGGGGCACCGGCGAGTTGGCCAGCAGCAGCACCACGATGATGATCAGCATGAGGTCGGTGATCGGGTAGGCGATGGCCACGGTGAAGGCGACCGGTGTCGGCGCGCCGGCCCGCACCACCGCGCCCAGCGCCGTCGACCAGGTGAGCACGAAGCACGCGCCGACCAGGATCAGGCCGTCCAGCACCACCACGGTGCGGCTGGGCAGCCGCATGATCTCGTTCGGCGGGGTGCGGCGGCCGGCCAGGCAGATCAGCGCCATCAGGGCCGGCGGCACCAGGCCCAGATATCCGGCGTCGGCCAGCGACGGCGACGGCAGCGGGGTGTCGGCGAACAGCTGACCGTACGACCAGAGCACCTGGCCGACGCCCCAGAACGTCATGCCCAGCGCCAGCCACAGCCGCCAGGCCCGCTGTGGGCCGTGGTACCGCCGTGCGGTCCACAGTGCACAGGCCACGGCGGCGACCGCGCCGAGGAACTGGGCCGCGTTGTTGACCGCCCGGGTCACGAACGCGTCGAACAGGCCGGCCTGCCCGGCACCGATGGTGGCCACCACGACAGCGAGCAGGATCAGCGTGCCTGCTGTTGTTCTGCGCATCATGACGGTGGTGGTGGTGGGAGGACTCCGAAGATCAGGGTCCCCCGGTAGTCCGGATCGGCCGCGCACGGCGCCCCGGACGTCGATCTTCACCGCGGGCCGGCACAGGTCGTCGGGGTCGAGGTCGTCGGCCGGCGGCGGGTCACCCGGGTAGAGCACGGTGGTCGCCGGATCGTTCACGTGCGACAGGCTGATCAGCCGCCCCAGCATGACCCATTCACCTCCCGCCCCCGGCGGTCGCTACCGGCGTCCTTTGTTATCGGTCCGCTACCGGCGGTGTCAACGTGCCGTGCACCGGGCATGGACACCGGCATGGATTTCGCCTGGCGGGTGGTGCCGTTCGAGGAGGTGCGGCAGTTCGTCACGACCCGCCCGGGTGCACCGTCCATCGTGGCCATCGACGGCCGCAGCGCGAGTGGCAAGACCACACTCGCCGGACGGCTGGCCGCCGCCGTGCCCGGTGCGGCGGTGGTGCACACCGACGACATCGCGTGGCACCAGGCCGTCCTGGACTGGACCGATCTCCTGGTCGAGGGCGTGCTGCGACCGGTACGGGCGGGCCGGCCGGTGCGCTACCGCCCGCCGCAGTGGGACCGGCTCGGGCGGCCCGGTGCCGTCGAGGTGCCGGACGGCGCCCCGCTGGTCCTGGTGGAAGGCGTCGGCGCCGGTCGACGCGACCTGGCCGCCTGGTACGACGCCGTGATCTGGGTGGAGACCGACCCGGGGCTGACCACCCGCCGCGACGGTGCCCGGGTGGCGGCGGGCGAGACCACACCCGCCATATACGGGGCATGGATGGCCGAGGAGAACCCGTTCGTCGAACGGGAGCGGACCTGGGAGCGGGCCGATCTGGTGGTGAACGGCTCCGGCACGGTCCCGCACGACCCGGCCACCGAGGTGGTCGTCGCGTGACCCTCGCCTTGACACTGTCACGATGACAGTGTCAAGGTAGTGGGCGTGTGGACGTTGGATGAGCTGGTCGACCGGGTGCACCGGGCGCTGGCGGCCGAATATCCGGGCGCGCCCAACGGGCGGGTCCGCGACCTGCCCGACCGGCGGGCCATCCGGTGGTACACCACCACCGGGCTGGTGGACCGGCCGCTCGGCATGCGCGGCCGCACCGCCGTGTACGGCCACCGGCATCTGCTGCAACTGGTCGCGGTGAAACGCCGGCAGGCGGACGGCCGGACGCTCGCCGAGATCCAGGCCGAGCTGGCCGGGGCCAGTGACGCCGTGCTGGGCGAGGTGGCCCGCGTACCGGAACAGCTCCTCAGCCACAACGGGGCGCAGGCGGAGGAGCTGGCCGGACCGGTGCGAGCCCGGTTCTGGGCCGACCCGCCGGCGCCCGCGCCGGCTCCGGCCGGACCGGTCGGTGGGGTGGCGCTGGGGCGAGGCGTGATCCTGGTGCTACCCGGCCTGCCCACCGACGACGAACGACGCGAGATCGCCGCCGCCGCGCGGCCGCTGATGGACCTGCTCGCCGAGCGGGGACTGCTGGAGGAAGGGAACCCGTCGTGAAGATCTCCCCGATGGACGCCGCCGAGGTGGGTCGCGTCCGGATCCTGCCGGACACCGGTTTCGGCGCGCTCAGCACCGACCGGGGCAACCTGCCGCTGGACCGGCTCGACGTGCGCGCCCGGATCAGCGGCCTGGTCGCCGAGACCGTGGTCACCACCGAGTTCGTCAACGCGCACGACAGCGCGCTGGAGGCGACGTACATCTTCCCGCTGCCGGACCGCGCCGCGGTGACCGGCATGACGATGACCGCGGACGGGCGCACCGTGACGGCCGAGCTGCGGGAGCGCGGCGCGGCCCGCGAGGCGTACGACCGGGCGATCGAGGAGGGCCGGCGGGCGTCGATCACCGAGGAGGACCGGCCGGACGTGTTCACCATGCGGGTCGGCAACATCGTCTCCGGTGAGCGGGTGTCGGTGGAGCTGCGGCTGGTCGGGCCGCTGCCGTACGCCGACGGCGCCGCCACCTTCCGGTTCCCGCTGGTGGTCGCCCCGCGGTACGTGCCCGGTGTGCCGCTGCCCGGTCCGGGCGTGGGCAGCGGCCAGGTGCTGGACACCGACGCGGTGCCGGACGCGTCCCGGATCACTCCCCCGGTGCTGCTGCCCGGCTTCCCCAACCCGCTGCGCCTGTCGGTGGACGTGCAGATCGACCCGGCCGGGCTCGAGCTCGGCGAGGTGCGGTCCAGCCTGCACACGGTGACCACCGAGGGCGGGCACGTGTCGATCGCGCCCGGCGAGCGGGCGGACCGCGACTTCATCCTGCGGCTGGCGTACCGGCTGGGCGGCGAGTCGGCGGTGGCGGTGCCGGACCCCGCCGGCGGGGACACCGAAGGGACCTACCAGGTGACCATCCTGCCGCCGGCCGCGGGCGACGCCCGGACCCCGAAGGACGTGGTGCTGCTGCTGGACCGCTCGGGCAGCATGGGCGGCTGGAAGATGGTCGCCGCTCGGCGCGCCGCGGCCCGGGTGGTGGACACGCTGACCGACGCCGACCGGTTCGCGGTGATCACCTTCGACCACCAGATGGACGGTCCGGGCGGTGAGCTGGTGACGGCCGGCGACCGGCAGCGGTTCCGCGCGGTGGAGCGCCTGTCCGGCGTGACCGCCCGCGGCGGCACCGAACTGCTCGCCCCGCTGCGCGGCGGGCTGACCCTGCTGCAGAGCTCCGAGCGGGACCGCGTGCTGGTGCTGGTCACCGACGGCCAGGTGGGCAACGAGGACCAGATCCTGCACGAGGTGACCCCGCTGATCGGGTCCACCCGGGTGCACACGGTCGGCATCGACCGGGCGGTCAACGCCGGTTTCCTGGGCCGGCTGGCGGCGGTGGGCGCCGGTCGGACCGAGCTGGTGGAGAGCGAGGACCGGCTGGACGAGGCGATGGAGCACATCCAGCGCCGGATCGGCGCCCCGCTGGTCACCGATCTGGTGCTGCACGCCGACGGCCTGACGCTGGCGGACGACACCCGGACCCCGCACCGGTTGCCCGGCCTCTATCCGGGCGTGCCGCTGGTGATCAGCGGCCGGTACGCGGGTGCTCCGTCCGGTGCCCTGACCGTCACCGGCCGGACCCGGGACGACGAGGAGTTCCGGACCACGGTGGCGGTGCGCGAGCGGGCCGAGCCGGCGATCACCGCCCAGTGGGCCCGGGCCCGGCTGCGGGACCTGGAGGACCGGTACGCCGCGGGCGACCGGTCGCTGGAGCCGGCCATCGTGGAGACCTCGCTGCGGTACGGGGTGCTGTGCCGGTTCACCGCCTACGTGGCGGTCGACTCGCGCGTGGTCACCGAGGGCGGGGCGACGCGGCGGGTGACGCAGCCGGTCGAGCTGCCGTCCGGCTGGGAGATGCCGGTGGGTGACCCGGCGCCGGCGATGGCGTTCGTGGCCGGATCCGCCGCCGCGACCAGCCTGGGGGCGCCGGCCGCGCCGATGAAGAGCCGGTTCGGTCCGGTCCGGGCCGCCGCGGAGAGTGGCCGGCCCACCGGTCCGCAGCCGTTCGCGGCGATTCCCGGGGTGCTGCGACAGCCGCGCGCCACGGTGTCCCGGCCGGTTCCGGATCTGCGGGAACTGGCCCGGGTCGAGGCCCAGCGGCTGCGGGAGAACCGGGGCCGGCCGCGGTTCGAGCGGCGGGCGATGCTGTCCGACCTGGGCGCCCGGCTCAAGGTGCTGCTGGGCGACCGGGCCGAGCCGGAGCTGGCGCCGCTGCGCGCGCTGCTGGAATACCTGGCCGGCGGCGACGACCTGGAGACCCGGTGGGCGGAGGCGTACCGGGTGCTGACCGAGTTCGCCGGCGGTGGCCGGGTGCGCGACCGGACGGCGTTCTGGAAGCGGTAGCGGTCAGCGGGTGGCCGTCGCGATGACCACCGACACCGGGATCCGGCCGCGGTAGGGCTCGGCCAGCCGGTCGAACTCGGCCCGGACCCGGGGCGGGTCGGTGACCATCGCGGCGGTCCGGACGGTGCCCTCGAGCAGCCCGGACCACCACTCGTCCGGGCTCGCCACCGGGTGCTCGAAGGCCAGCCGGTCGATCGCCACGTGCCGGAATCCGTCGAGCAGGGTGGCGAGCGCGGCCGGGTCGGCGTACCGGAAGAACGGTGGTCCCGGCGGCAGGTCGGCCGGCGGCGGCGCCTGCGCCGCGGCGATCGCGTCGATCAGCACACCGACCAGCCGGGTCCGGTCCGGGGTGTCCCAGGTGGCCAGCGCCAGCCGGCCGCCGGGCCGCAGCACCCGGCGGAACTCGGCCACCGCCCGCTCCGGCTCGGCCAGGTGCGGCAGCAGGAACCCGGCGACGACCGTGTCGAACACGGCGGTGCGGAACGGCAGCCGGTCGGCGCGGCCGGCCACCAGCGGCGCCGCCGGGTCGGCGGCCCGGGCCTGCCGGAGCATCGCCTCGGAGCCGTCCAGGCCGATACCCCGCGGGGTGTCACCGCAGCCGGCGTCGAGGGTGCGCCCGTTCACCGGCAGCGGCACCCGGGCGGTGATCCGCGCGATCAGCTTGCCGTAGCCGGCCGCGGTGCGGTTCCAGCCGGCCGCCTCGAATGTCGTGAACGCGTCGGAGTCCACGCCGGTCAGTGTGCCCGGCGTAGGGTGACCGCGGAAGGTGGCCCGCCATGCAGATCCCGCTCCGCCCGGTGGACTCGGTCACGATCACCACGCTGACCGGCTGCTCGGCATCGTTCTGGTGATCCGCAGCCGGGCCTGGCACTGAGCCGCTGCGGTGCATTAGCGTATGACCGGGCACGCTCCCGTGCCCCACCGCCGACCGGGTGCCCACGCCGCCCGGCACGTGGCGGCAAAGGGGTGACCGGCCTCGGGAGAGCGAACCGTCCCCGTGCTGCATCGCACCGACGGTCGTGCGCGTCGCCGGAGCGTGGGGCGCGGCCGCCGCACGACCGGACGAGGCAGCGATGACCGCACAGAAACACCTCAAGGCCCGGATCCGGGCACGGATGGCGAAGACCGGTGAACGGTACGCCGCGGCGCGCCGGCACGTCGCCGGCGACACCCGGCCGGTCACCGACCACGGCTGGACGTTGCGCGGCGGCCAGCACCCGGACACCGCCGTGATCTCCCACCTGCTCGCCGACCGGGGCGTGCCGCTGTCCGAGGCGATGGTCCTCGGCATCGGCGGCGGGCTGGGCGCCGGGTACATCCTGTGGGAGTTCGCTCAGCACGACCACCCGGATCTGACGCTGGGTTTCCGGCACCGGTGGAACTACCTGGACGCGACCGACCGCACGCTGGACCGCCTCGGCGTCCGGTACACCGTGCACACCACCGCCGGGGCGAAGGCCGCCGCGCGGCAGCTGTCCGCCGCGCTCGCCGAGGGCCGCCGGGCGATCATCGTGCCGGACTGGTACCGGATCGGCTACTGGCAGCTGCCGCCGAACCGGGACGGACACGGCGGGCACCCGGTGGTGGCGTACGCCGAGACGGCCGGCGGGGTGCGGATCGACGACCGCAACACCGGCCCGCTGACCGTGGACCGGGCGGCGGTGGACGCGGCCCGGGCGCGGGTCAGCTCGTACCGCAACCGGCTGGTCCTGATCGACCAGGTTGCGACGCCGGACGACCTGGCCGGCGCGGTCCGGGCCGGGGTCCGGGACTGCGTGCAGCACCTGGGCGGCACGTCCGCGTCGTTCGCGCTGCCGGCCTGGCGCAAGTGGGCGAAGATGTGCACCGACCGGCGCCACGCCAAGGGATGGCCGACCGTGTTCGCCGGCGGGCGCGGGCTGGCCGGTGCGCTGCTGACCGCGTGGGAGGAGATCGAGCCGGTCGGCATGTCCGGGGGGAACCTGCGCGGCCTGTACGCCGATTTCCTGGACGAGGCCGCCCCGCTGCTCGGCCCGGCGGCGTCCGGTGCGGCCGCTGAGTTCCGCGCGGCGGCCGGCGAGTGGCACGCGTTCGCCGAGGCGGCGTTGCCCCCCGATGTGCCGGAGTACGCGCGGCTGCGGGAGCTGACCGCGGCGGTGGCCGAAGGGGTGGCGCTCGGCGCACCCGCCGCGGACGCCGGGGCGGAGCTCTGGGACCTGCGCCGGGAGCTGGACGAGAAACCGCCGGTGGCGCCGGACTTCGGGATGCTGGCCGAGCGGATGACCGCGGTGCACGCCGCGGAGGAGTCAGCCGTCGCCGCGCTGCGCGGGGTCGAGCACGGCGACTAGGAAGTCCGCGTCCGGCGTCAACGGGCGCAGGTCCCAGGTGGACAGCAGCAGGCCGGGTTCGAGGCCGGCGGTGGCCGCGTCGGCGAGGAAGTCGTCGAAGGCGTACCCCCGTCCGGCCCCGAACCCGATCACCGCGCGCCCGCCGTCGCCCAGATGCCGGCGCATCCGGCGCAGGATCTCCACCCGGGTGCCCGGGGCCGCGAAGGTCATCACGTTCCCGGCGCAGACGATCACGTCGAACCGCTGCGGGAGGTCCAGCTCGCTGAGGTCGCCGACCATCCAGCGAGGACCCGGCCAGTCCTGTTCGGCGGCCGCGATCAGTTCCGGGTCGAGGTCGACGCCGACCACCCGGTGCCCGGCCGCGGCGAGATGCCCGCCGACCCGGCCTGGACCGCAGCCGGCGTCCAGGATCCAGGCCTGCCGCGGCGCCATCGCGTCGGCCAGCCGGGCCTCACCGGCCAGGTCCGTGCCGTTGCGCGCCATGGTCCGGAACCGCTCGATGTACCACTGCGAGTGCCCGGGCTTCTCGGCCAGCAGCCGCCGCCATCCGTTGTCGTCCGCCACCGGCGCATTCTCCCAAACGCCGTCCGGCACGGGCCGCCCTGGGCGGGCCACCGGCACTGCTGAGCAGGCCATCCGGCCCTATCGGCCGGGATCGGCGGGGAGGTACGACGAAGGTGTCGCCCGGCGCCGGCCGAACGGGCGCCCTGCACCCGGGCGACCGGCGGGTGGTGATCGGGGATGAAGGAGGCAACCGTGAACACGCCGCTCCAGGACATGACGCCGGTACCGGATCTGCTGCACGACCAGGCCCGCGGTGGTCCGGTGCGGGAGCGGCGCCCGGTCTATCTGGACCTCTTGCCGCCGTGCCATCAGGCCTGTCCGGCCGGCGAGAACATCCAGTCCTGGCTGGCGCTGGCCCGGGCCGGGGAGCACGAGCGCGCCTGGCGCACGATCGTGGCGCAGAACCCGCTGCCCGCCGTGCACGGACGCGTCTGCTACCACCCTTGCGAAAGCTCCTGCAACCGCGAGTACCTGGACGGCGCCGTCTCGATCCACGGCGTCGAGCGCTTCCTCGGTGACCTGGCGATCGACCGCGGCTGGGCCCTCGACCCGCCGGCGGCGCCCACCGGCCACCGGGTGCTGGTGATCGGCGCCGGCCCGAGCGGGCTCTCGGCGGCGTACCACCTGGCCCGCCGGGGGCACCAGGTGGAGATCCGCGACGCCCAGCCGGAGCCGGGCGGGATGATGCGGTACGGCATTCCGGCGTACCGGCTGCCCCGCGACGTGCTGGCCGCCGAGATCGCCCGGATCGAGGCGCTCGGGGTCCGGATCGTCACCGGCCACCCGGTGCGGGACCTGGCGGCGGAACGGCAGGAGGGCCGGTTCGACGCGGTGTTCGTGGCGGTCGGCGCGCACCTGTCCAAGCGGGTGGACATCCCGGCCCGGGAGGCCGGGCGCATCGTCGACGCGGTCGGCTTCCTGCACAGCGTGGCCGCCGGCGACCGCCCGGTGATCGGCCGGCGGGTCGCGGTCTACGGCGGCGGCAACACCGCCATGGACGCCGCCCGGACGGCCAAGCGGCTGGGCGCCGAGGAGGCGCTGATCGTGTACCGGCGGACCCGCGGCCAGATGCCCGCCCACCAGGAGGAGGCGGACGAGGCCGAGCGCGAGGGCATCCGGATCAACTGGCTGCGCACCATCCAGACCTTCGACTCGCCGACGCTGACGGTGGAGGTCATGGAACTCGACGAGACCGGTGCACCGGTGCCCACCGGCCGCACCGAGGTGCTGGCGGCGGACACCGTGATCCTGGCGCTGGGCCAGCGGTCCGACACCGCGTTCCTGCGCGGCGCGCCGGGCGTCGAGTTCACCGCGGACGGCACGGTGGTCGTCTCGCCGTCGTTCATGACCGGCTGCCCCGGTGTGTTCGCCGGCGGCGACATGGTGCCCGCCGAGCGCACGGTGACCGTGGGCGTCGGGCACGGCCGGCAGGCGGCGCAGCACATCGACGCGTACCTGCGGTCGGTCCCGGCGGATGCCGCACCGGCCCCGCCGGTCGCCAGCTTCGACCTGCTGCACCCGTGGTACTTCAGCGACGCCGACCGGCGCGGCCAGCCGGAACGGGAGCCGGCCGACCGGGTGACCGACTTCAGCGAGGTGGTGGGCGGCCTGACCGCCGCTGCGGCGACGTTCGAGGCGGGCCGGTGCCTGTCCTGTGGCACCTGCTTCGAATGCGACGGCTGCCTGGCCTCCTGCCCGGAGGACGCGGTGATCAAGCTGGGTCCCGGGCAGCGCTACCGGTTCGACTACCCGCGGTGCACCGGCTGCGGCACGTGCTTCGACCAGTGCCCGGTGCACGCCATCGAGATGGTGCCGGAGGTGCGATCATGACCCTGGTGACCGTGGACGGTAACGAGGCGGCGGTCTCCGTCGCGTACCGGACCAACGAGGTGTGCTGCATCTACCCGATCACGCCGTCGTCGCCGATGGCCGAACTGGCCGACGAGTGGTCGACCGGGGTACGGCCGAACGTGTGGGGCACGGTGCCCACCGTGGTGGAGATGCAGAGCGAGGGCGGCGCGGCCGGCGCGTTGCACGGCGCCCTGCAGAGCGGCGCGCTGACCACGACGTTCACCGCGTCACAGGGCCTGCTGCTGATGATCCCCAACATGTACAAGATCGCCGGCGAGCTCACCCCGGCGACGCTGCACGTGGCCGCCCGGTCGCTGGCCACCCAGGGGCTGTCCATCTTCGGGGACCACTCCGACGTGATGGCGGTGCGGTCCACCGGGTTCGCCCTGCTCGCCTCGGCGAACGTCCAGGAGGCGCACGACCTGGCGCTGGTGGCGCAGGCCGCGACGCTGCGCACCCGGGTGCCGTTCGTGCACTTCTTCGACGGCTTCCGCACCTCCCATGAGCTGGCCACGATCGAGCAGCTGACCGACGACGACCTGCGGGCGCTGGTCCCGGCCGAGCTGGTCCGCGCCCACCGGGGGCGGTCGCTGTCGCCGGAGCGGCAGTTCGTCCGCGGCACCGCGCAGAACCCCGACGTGTACTTCCAGGCCCGCGAGACGGTCAACCCGTTCTACGCGCGGGTACCGGACGCCGTGCAGCAGGCCATGGACGAGCTGGCCGCGCGCACCGGCCGCCGGTACGGCATCGTCGAGTACTCCGGTGATCCGCGGGCCGAGCGGGTGGTGGTCCTGATGGGCTCGGGCGCCGAGACCGCCCGCGAGACGGTGGCGCATCTGGTGGCCGCCGGGGAACGGGTCGGTGTGCTCCAGGTGCGCCTGTTCCGGCCGTTCCCGGCCGAGGCG
>DASSAL010000054.1:0-21471 GCA_035685405.1 Actinoplanes sp.
CCCTCTCAGGCCGGCTACCCGTCGTCGCCTTGGTAGGCCATCACCCCACCAACAAGCTGATAGGCCGCGAGCCCATCCCAAGCCGCAAAAACTTTCCACCCCCCACCATGCGGCAGAAGGTCATATCCGGTATTAGCCCCCGTTTCCGAGGGTTATCCCAAAGCTGAGGGCAGGTTGCTCACGTGTTACTCACCCGTTCGCCGCTCGAGTACCCCGAAGGGCCTTTCCGCTCGACTTGCATGTGTTAAGCACGCCGCCAGCGTTCGTCCTGAGCCAGGATCAAACTCTCCAACAAAAACCAGTTGAAAAACAGACCCCAACAATCCAAAACAAAAAATTGCCAGAGAAAAACAACAACTCTCATAGCACTGGCTTATCAAGCACCCTGTTGAGTTCTCAAAGAACAACCACACACCGACCACCGGCCCCACCCAGGGGCTGATCGTTCGGGGTTTGGCAGGACGGCCGCTTCAGCGTCCGTTTCCCTGCCGGCTCGAAACACTTTACCCGGTCGGCTCCGCGGCGCCAAATCGGCCCCCCATTCCGGGGACCGGGCTCGCCACCCGACGCAGGGAACGAAGGTACGTGGTGCCGCGGGGCGACGGCAAACCCCGCGGCGGCGACCTGCGTCACACCCGTTCGACGCCGGCGAACGTGCGCTTGCCCCGGCGCAGGACGAGGAAGCGTCCGTGCAGCAGGGCCGACGCCGGCGGCACGGCGTCGACGTCGGTGATCCGTTCGTTGTTGAGGTACACGCCGCCCTCGGCGATCGTCCGGCGCGCCTCGTTGGTGCCGCCGGCCAGGCCGGACGAAACCAGCAGCTCGACCACCCCGGGCAGCTCACCGCGGACCTCGATGAGCGAGGCGGACGACAGCGCGGCGCGCAGCGTCTCCGGCGACAGCGCGTCCAGCGAGCCCCGGCCGAACAGCGCCTGGCTGGCCGCGACCGCTTCCTCGGCGGCCGCCGTGCCGTGCACCAGTTCGGTGAGCTCGTACGCCAGCGCCCGCTGTGCCAGCCGGGCCTGCGGCCGCTCCGCGGTGGCCTTCTCCAGCTCCTCCAGCGCCTCGCGCGGCTTGAAGCTGAAGTACCGCAGGTAGTTGCTGACGTCCCGGTCGTCGGCGTTGATCCAGAACTGGTAGAAGTCGTACGGCGAGGTCATCGCCGGGTCGAGCCAGACGTTGGTGCCGCCCTCGCTCTTGCCGAACTTCGTCCCGTCGGCCTTGAGCACCAGCGGCGTGACGAACGCGTGCACCGGGCCGGCGCCCCGGCGGCGGACGAAGTCCACCCCCGCGGTGATGTTGCCCCACTGGTCGGAGCCGCCGAACTGCAGCACACACCCGTACCGCTGGTGCAGCTCGTAGTAGTCGTTGGCCTGAAGCAGCTGGTAGCTGAACTCGGTGTAGCTGATGCCGCTCTCCAGCCGGTTGCGGACCACGTCGCGGGCCAGCATCTTGTTCACCGGGAAGTGCTTGCCGACGTCCCGGAGAAATTCGATCACCGAGGTCGGGCCGGTCCAGTCGAGGTTGTTGACCAGGGTCGCGGCGTTCGCCCCGTGGTAGGTGACGAACGGGGCCAGCTGCCGGCGGATCCGTTCCACCCAGCCCTGGACGACCGACGGCGGGTTGAGCGTGCGCTCGCTGGATTCGCGCGGGTCGCCGATCTGCCCGGTGGCCCCGCCGACCAGCAGCAGCGGCCGGTGCCCGGCGAGTTGCAGCCGGCGGGCGGTCGTCACCTGCATCAGGTGGCCGACGTGCAGGGACGGAGCGGTCGGATCGAAGCCGACATAAAACCTGATCGATCCACCGTCGAGGGCATCGCGGAGCGACGAAAGGTCGGTCGAGTCCTGGAGGAGACCACGCCACTGCAAGTCGTCAACAAGGGTCACGAAACGATTGTCGCGCACAGCCCGGAGAGCAGCGATGCTGGTACGCATGAGCCGCCTCGGATCAGCCGCGCCCCCGATCGACATCGCCAAGAAGAAGGCCGTGGCCCGCCTGGAGGAGGCCCAGCGGCGGATGCTGCGGTTGCGGCTGCTGCTCGGCGGCCAGCTCGGTGACCAGGCGATCGGCCCGCCGCTCACCTGTGTCTTCGAGGGCTGGGACGCGTCCGGCAAGGGCGGGGCGATCAAACGGCTGGTCACGCCGCTGGACCCGCGGTTCGTCCGGGTGTCGCAGTTCGCCGCGCCGACGTACGACGAGAAACGGCACCACTTCCTGTGGCGGTTCTGGCCGAAGCTGCCCGGCTGGGGCGGCATGGCGGTATTCGACCGGTCCTGGTACGGCCGGGTGCTGGTCGAGCGGGTGGAGGGGTTCGCCACCAAGGAACAGTGGTCGAGGGCGTACAACGAGATCGTCGAGTTCGAGCGCACCCTGGTCGCCGAAGGCATGATCATCGTCAAGTTCTGGATGCACGTCTCGCCGGAGGAGCAGCTGCGCCGCTTCGAGGCCCGGTCCGGCGATCCGCTGCGGCAGTGGAAGCTGACCGAGGAGGACTGGCGCAACCGGGAGAAGCGCCCGCAGTACGAGGAAGCGGTCAACGAGATGCTGGAACGCACCGACCCGACGTGGGCTCGGTGGCACGTCATCCGCGGTGACGACAAGCACTACGCGCGGTTTGCGGTGGTGGAGAAGGTGTGCGAGGCGGTCGAGGCGGAGTTGGAGAAGCGGGGGTACGACCTGAGCGGCACCTGAGGCGCGTCAGCCCTCCTGGGCGTACCGGGGTAGGCGCAATGCCGTGCGGATGTCGGCCTGCACCCGGTCGGGCTGCGAGCGGGCGTCCACGTCGTGCACGACCTCCTTGCGGCGGAACAGCTCCAGCACCGGCCGGGTCTTCTCGTGGTAGTCGCGCAGCCGTGCGTCCAGCGCCTCAGGGGTGTCGTCCGCGCGGGTGACCAGCTCGTGGCCACAGATGTCACAACGGCCCTCCACCTCGGGACGGTCGGCGATCAGGTTGTAGTCCATGCCGCAGTTCGGGCACAGCCGGCGGCTGAGCACCCGGCGGCGCACCTCGTCGTCCGGGATCTGCAGGTGGATCACGCCGTCGATGTCGTAACTCTCCATGAAGAACTCGGCCTGCGGGCCGTTGCGGGGAAAGCCGTCGATGACGAAGCCGTAGTTCCAGTCATGCTGGTCCAGGCGGTCGCGCACCACCGACCCGACCAGGTCGTCGCCGACCAGCTCACCGGCGGTCATCGTGCGCCGGACCTGGGCGCCGAGCTTGGTGTGGTTCTGCACGTGCCAGCGGAACAGGTCACCGACGCTGATGTGCACCAGGTCGAGGTCGGCGCACAGCAGCGCGCTCTGTGTGCCCTTGCCGCTGCCCTGGACGCCCATCATCACGTACTTGCGCATGGCGCGTGCCCTCCCCGGTCATGTCCAGCCGTAGTGCTGCCGCAGCTCCTCGGCGATCTGATCGAAGCGGGTCCGGTCCAGGATCGCGCCTTCCCGCCGGATGCCATCCTCGTCGACTTCGATCACCCGGTCCAGGCGGACCCAGCTGGGCCGGTGCTCCCGGTCCCAGTCGCCGGCACCGAGCGCGAGCCAGTGCCGGTCACCCGCCCGGTCGCTCTGGCTGGACAGCATCAGACCGAGCAGGGTGCGCCCGTCGCGGCCGACCACCAGGACCGGACGATCCTTGCCCCGGGCCGGGTCGTCCTCGTACCGCACCCAGGTCCAGACGATCTCGCCGGGATCGGCGTCGCCGTCGAGGTTCGGTGCGTACGCGAGCGCACGCCCGCGCTGTCCGGTCGGCACGGTACGAGGGGCGGGTGGGGTGCGGAACAGCCGGCCGGTGATCCGCTGGATGAGGTTGGCCACCGCAGCACTCTACGATCAGCCGGCCGTGGTGACCTCAGCCGACGAAGTCCTGGGTCACCCAGATCCGGCCGTCGCCGTCGCGCACCACGCTCAGGCCGATGCGCCGGAAGCTGGTGCTCAGCAGGTTCCGGCGGTGCCCGTCGTCGGGCGGTCGCTCGGCCAGCATGCTGTCGGTCAGGCCGTTCGCGGCGCGGACCGCGGCGTCGTCACCCGAGCCGGCCGAGCCGACACCGATGTTCTCGCCGGCCGAGCGCCACTGCACGCCCTGCGCGCTGAACCGATCGCCGATGCCACCCTCACCGGAACACTGGTGGTCCAGCCCGCAGCCGTCGATCATCCGCTGGTTGTGCAGCGCCGCCGCCCTCGACAGGTTGCCGTCCAACGTGTAGGCGGGCAGGTCCTCGGCGGCGCGCGCCACGTTGATGTGGGACAGCACGCGGTCGAGCACCGAGCCGCTGGTCTGCGGCGCGGCCGGCCCGGGTCGCGGCCGGGCGGTGGCGGTCCGGGACGGGCTGGTTCGCCGCGGCCGGGCGGCGGGCTTGCTGGTGGTGGCGTCCGGTGCCGGTAAGCGCGTGGTGGCGCTCGGCACCACCGATCCGGTGGCCGACGCGGCGTCGGACGGCAGCAGAGCGGGGTCGTCGCTGGGGAAGATCGGCGGTTGCGGCGCGGTCAGCGGGACGTCGGCGGCGGAGCGGCCGGCGGCGGTGTCCGGTTGCCGGGTCACGCCGGCCACGGTGAACCCGGCGCCGATGACCACGGCGGTAGCTCCGGCCACCAGCGTGTAGCGGAAGCGGGCAGGAGCGGACATCGGCACGGGGTCGCTACCTCGAGGTGTGGGGACGGACGGCGCGACCCCACTATCGGGGCTGACGGTCCCGGCCGGCCGGCCGCACAGGAGCGCTTAAGGATCGATACAGACAGGAATAAGGCTCATCGACCGAAACAGATCGTGCGCCCGGCGCGGACCTGGTCGGCCTTGTACGTCACCCGGTCGATGGTGGTGCCGGCCGGATCGATCAGCACCAGCGTGTCGCCGGTGTTGCCGAGCGGGATCGCGGTGCCGGCCACGATCTGCCGGACCGCCGCACCCTCGACGGTGCCGGCCAGCCGCATCCGCCCGCCGCCGGCGTCGGCCAGCGCCCAGCCGGTCAGGTCGACCGGGTCCGGCGTGGTGTTCAGCAGGGTGACCAGCTCGTGGCCGCGGTCCAGGCCCTGGGGATCCGGGAGCGCGGCCAGGATCAGCAGGTCGCCGGCCGCGGACGGGGCCGGGGCGGTGGGCGTGCCGGGCAGTGCCGGGTCCGGGGTGATGATGAAGTCCTCGGGCCATTCGGTGAGCTGGATGGCCGGCCCGGCGCCCCGGACCACGTCGTGCAGGTTGCCGCGCTCCAACCGCCGGATCAGGAAGATCTCGTCATCGCGGTGCACCGGGTCGGCGCGCAGCCAGCCGTCGAAGCCGTCGAAGTCGGTGAAGCCGGCGGCCAGATACGGCACGATCCGGCGGAACAGCTTGGGCCAGATCACCTGGTTCTGCAGGTCGTCGAGGCCGGTGACGGTGGCCGCCCGGTCCGGGTCGGCGGTGGACCGCGGCCAGAGTCCGGCCCGGTCGGTGCGGGCGGCGCGGGACAGCTCGCTGAGATGCGCGCGCAGGTCGGTGGGCAGGGTGGCGTAGAAGGCGGGGTACGCGTGCCCGGCGGCCAGCAGCTCGCCGTTGACCGATCGGGCGGCCAGCTTTTCGTCGACGAACACCATGGTGCCGTCCGGCGCCGGGTGCTCACCGGGATAGACGAACGCGATCAGCCGACCGTTCGCGTCGATGCCGTTGGACAGCACGTGACCCCGGATGGTGTCCTGGTTCGCCGACTGCACCTTGTTCGGCAGGTCCGGGAAGAAGGTGACGCCGGTGAACCCGAGGCGGGCCAGCAGCTCGTCGCGGGCCGCCTCGGCGCCGCCGAGCTCCTGATGGGTCTCGCCGAAGTGGGTCTCCAGCGCGTCGATCGCCTCCAGCCGCACCGAGATGCCGCGGGCGTTGAGGTCGGGCGGGCTGCCGGACGGCCGCGGCAGCGACTCCACCAGCGCCGGCGAATCGGGCTGGAACTTGACCGTGTCGCCGTCCGGCTCGGGGCCCTGGCGGGGACGGTCGGGATACCGGATGACGAACTGCCCGTGCAGCACCATGTAAGTCATGGCGAGCCCTCCTCTGGCATGCCCTTCTGGCCCTCGCCTGCGGTCATGCCGCTCCTGGTGTCCGGCCGACCGTATGCGGCCGCGGAACGGCCCGGAACCGCTTCGTCGGGAACGCGTCTGATCCAATGGCGTACGTGACGGTGCTGGCAGTCGCCCCGACCGCGGCCGAGGACCCGGCCTTCGTCGCCGAGCTGACCGACCTGGTGAACCGGGCGTATGCGGTGGCCGAGGACGGGCTGTGGCAGCCCGGCACCACGCGGACGACTCCGGCGGAGATGACGGCGCTGGTCCGGGCCGGCGAGATCGCCGCGGTACGCCGCGACGGGCGGCTCGCCGGTGCGGTGCGGGTCCGGCAGCTGGACCACGGCGGGGCCGAGTTGGGCATGCTGGTCACGGCGCCGTCGGAGCGGCGTACCGGGATCGGCCGCGAGCTGGTGGGCTACGCCGAGGACTGGGCCCGCCGCCGTGGCCTCGTCCGGATGCGGCTGGACGTGCTGACCCCGCGCACCTGGGCGCATCCGGCCAAGGAGTTCCTGCGTTCCTGGTATCCCCGGATGGGTTATCGGATGGTGCGTACCGCCCGCCTCGACGAGGCGTATCCGGCACTGGTGCCGCACCTCGCCACGCCGTGCGATGTCCTGGTCTTCCAGAAGGACCTGACGGACTACCCGTGGTTGCACGCGCCGGCCGAGGATGTGGCCGAGTCGGCGCGGACGCTGCTGGGCTGGCGGCTGACCGCGGGCGGCGTGACCGTGCGGCTGACCGAGGTGGAGGCGTACAGCGGGCTGGGTGCCGACCCGGCCAGCCACGCCCATCGCGGGATCACCGACCGCAACCGGGTGATGTTCGGGCCGCCCGGGAGGCTGTACGTCTATCAGATCTACGGCATGCACTTCTGCGCCAACGTGGTCTGCGGCCCGGCGGGCGTGGCCTCGGCGGTGCTGCTGCGGGCCGGGCAGGTGGTGGACGGCCTGCAGATCGCACGGGTGCGCCGGCCGGTGCGGCGCGAGCGGGATCTGGCGTCCGGCCCGGCCAAGCTGATGCAGGTGCTGGCGCTGGGCCGGGCGGCCAACGGGACGTCGGTGGTGGACGGGACGGGGCCGGCGCTGCTGATCCCGCCGGACCGGGAGACCGGAGCGGTGGAGAGCGGGCCGCGGGTCGGGGTGACCAGCGCGCACGAGGTGCCGTGGCGGTTCTGGATCAAGGGCGACCCGACGGTGAGCACGTATCGGCGGCACACGCCGCGGCGCCGCCCCGGCGCCGGCGGGTGACCGGCCCAGCCGGGGAGTACATTGATGAGCGCCTATGTCGGGCCGGATGGACGCCGGGGTGGGCGACGGGTCCCGCTTCGCCCACCCCGGCCCGGCGGCGTTACCTCGGGTCGCTAGTGGTGGCGGCCGGGGCGGACTCGCGGCGGATGCGGGACGAGCCGCGGCCCACCGACCAGCCCTGCACCCATCGGGCGGCGGTGTCGCGCCGGGTCCGGTCGGCCAGGTGGTACCAGTCCATCCGGCAGCGTGACGACGTCACCTCCAGCACGCCGAAGCCGTGACCGTCGGTCTCCACCCACTTGACGTGCGGGTTGGTGCCGCGGATCAGCGACGCGGCCAGCACGCTCAACGGGCCGCCGGGCCGGGTGCCCAGGAAGTCGTCGATGTTGTCGCTGGTGACCGACGGCACCACGAACTCGGCGGCGGCCGGGTTGGCCGGGCCGGTGTCGCGGGTGGTCAGCTCGTTGGCCCAGGATGTGTGGATGTCGCCGGTCAGGAACACGACGTCCGTCGTGCCGGTCGCGCGCAACCGGTCGACCAGCCGTTCCCGGTCGGCGTTGTACCCGTCCCACTGATCGGCGTTGACCACGATGCCGTTGCTGGGGATCCCGAGCAGGTTGGCCAGCGGGCCGAGCAGCCAGGCCGGCAGCGTGGCCAGGTCGAGCCGGGAGATGATCACCGGGTTGCCGACCAGCTTCCAGGTGGCGGTGGAGGCGACCAGGCCGTCGGCGAGCCAGCGCATCTGATCGGTGCCGGTGATGGTGCGGCCCGGGTCGTCGACGGCGGCACCGCCGGACTGCCGGGACCGGTACGTGCGCAGGTCCAGCATGGACAATTCGACCAGCTGCCCGTAGCGCAGCCGGCGGAAGATCTGGCCGTCGTCGCCGAGGCGAACCGGCATCCACTCCGTGTACGCCTGCCGGGCCGCCGCCTTGCGGTCGGCGAACGAGCCCTCGGTGGCCGGGGTGTGGTTCTCCGCGCCGTCGCGCCACATGTCGTTGGCGACCTCGTGGTCGTCCCAGGTGATGATCCACGGGACGCTTGCGTGCAGCCGCTGCAGATCCGGGTCGGTCTTGTAGTGCGCGTGCCGGGTCCGGTAGTCGTCCAGGGTGAGGACCTCGTGGTCCGGGCTCGTGCGGCGCACAACCACGCCGCCGGCGGCGAAGTCGCCGGTGCCGTACTCGTACAGGTAGTCGCCGAGGTGCACGACCAGGTTCAGGTCGCCGCGGTCGGCCAGGTGGCGGTACGCGGCGAAATAGCCGGCCTCCCAGTTCGCGCAGCTCACCACGCCCAGCCGGAGCCGGGTGATGGCGTCGTCGGGCGCGGGCGCGGTCATCGTCCGGCCGGTCGGCGACCAGACGCCGGCCACGCCGAAGCGGTACCAGTACGTGGTGGCCGGCGCCAGCCCGGCGACCTCCACCTTGACGGTGTGGTCGCGGTCCGGGCCGGTGGCGAAGGTTCCGGACTGGACCATCGAGGTGAACGACGCGTCCGCGGCGATCTGCCACGACACGGTCACCGGGCCGTCGGACCCGGACACCCGGGTCCAGAGCAGGATGCCGCCGGGAAGGGGATCGCCGGAGGCGACACCATGCTGGAATACGGCGTCCGCGGCGGCGGCCGTGCCGGGAAGCGTGGCCGCCGCGACGACGCCCGCACCGGCGCCCAGGCCGGCGAGGCGCAGGAGGGTGCGGCGGTCGACCGCACCCTCGGCGCTGGGAAGGACAGTCATGCCCTTCTATCTAGCAGAAGGCCGGGCTCCGGTGACTGTCCGAAGGTGGGTTTTTACTCGGAGATCGCGTCGATCAGGTCGCCGACCGGGCGGTCCGGCAACGCGCGGGCCACGTCGGCGACCGCGACGATGCCGACCAGCTGGTGGCCGTCGATCACCGGGAGCCGGCGGACCTTGTGTTGCGCCATGGTGCGCAGGATCTCCTGGGCGTCGTCGTCGGCGCCGATCGTCACCGGCTTGCCCTGGGCCAGCTCACTGGCCGTGCAGTCCGCCGGGTTGCGGCCCTGGGCGAGCGCCTTCACCACGATGTCGCGGTCGGTCAGCATGCCCTTGAGCCGGTTGTCCTCGCCGCAGATCGGCAGCGAACCGACGTTGAGGTCGGCCATCTTCTTCGCGGCGTCGGCCAGCGACTCCTTCTCGCCGACGCAGGTGGCGTCGGGGGTCATGATCTCGCGGGCGGTCGGCATGAGAGCCTCCTTCTCACTCGGTGTGAGAGAAATCCGTACCCGTTTCAGACCGTGGCAATCGTGTAGGCCACCTCGTCGACGAGTTCCCGGGCCAGAAAGCCGGTGCGGCCGTACCGCGGGGCCAGCCGTTGCCCGCTGGCCGCGTGGGCGAACGCACCCCAGCAGGCCGCCTGGGCCGGCTCGCAGCCGCGGGCCAGCAGGCCGGCGACGATGCCGGCCCGCACGTCGCCACTGCCCGAGGTGCCCAGCCCGGCGTCGCCGCTCTCCTCGGTCCAGGACCGGCCGTCCGGCGCGGCGATGTGGCCGTACAGCGACACGGTGGCGCCGTACCGCTCGGCCAGCGCCCGCGCCGCGGCGGCCAGGTCGTCCCCGGGGTCCCGGCCGAGCAGCACCTCGGCCTCGGTCACGTTGGGGGTGAGCACGACCCGGTCCGGGCCGCCGGCGAGCATCTCCGGATCCTTGCTGAGCGCACCCAGGGCGTACGCATCCAGTACTACTCCGGCATCCCGGCGCACCACCGTCAGCACCTGCCGCATCAGCCGCGCGGTGTCCTGGATGTCGTGCAGCCCGGGGCCGAGGGCCAGCACGTCGGCGCCGGCGGCGTGCCCGGTGAGCTGGTCGTCGTCGGGCAGGCCGATCACCTTGGCCTCCGGGACGGCGATGCTCAGGGCGGTCGCGGTGGACGCTTCGACCGCCAGTTGCAGCCGCCCGGCGCCGGCCCGCAGCGCGGCCACACCGGCCAGCAGGACCGCACCGGGGTTGGCCCGGGACCCACCGGCCACCAGCACCGTTCCGCGGGTCTCCTTGTCCCCCTGCGGGTCCGGCAGCGGCCATTCGCGCAGCACCCGCGGGGTGATGACCACCTCAGACCGGTTCTGCATTGACGTCCTCCTGCCTGGTCGGCGGGGCGCCCTCGCGGTGCAGGTGCTCGACGTGGTTGAACAGCTCCGCCTTCAGCTCCCCGTCGACCCGCCGCCAGCTGTTGATCGACGCGTTGGCGATGGTGGTGGACCGGGCCACCGTCATCAGTTCCGCCTCGTCGAGCCGCTCGGCGAGGTAGCGGACCAGCAGCACGGTGGCCTCGTGGGCGAACAGCAGCACCCGCCCGTCCGGGTGGTCCGTGCGGATCTCGCGGAGCACCGCGCGCAGCCGCAGCAGCACGTCGGCCCAGCTCTCCCCGCCCGGCGGCCGGTAGTAGAACTTGCCCAGCCGGCTGCGCCGGGCCGCCTCGCCGGGCAGCCGCGCCGCCACGCCGCGGCCGGTGAGCAGGTCGAGCACGCCCAGCTCACGGTCCCGCATCCGTTCGTCGACGACCATCTCGATCCCGGTGCCGGCCAGCGCGATCCCGGCGGTCTGCCGGGCCCGCAGGTACGGCGACACGATCGCGATCGCGGGCCGCTCGTCGGCGTCCAGGCCGGCCAACCACCGCCCGACCGCCTCGGCCTGCTCCCGGCCGATGTCGGACAGCGGCACGTCGGCGTCCCGCTCCGGGATGTCGATGGCCTCCAGTCCACCCGTCTCCGCGTCCTGGGCGATCACGTTGCCGGTGGATTGACCGTGCCGGACCACACCGAGCCACTGCAGTTGTTCCATGGCACCGGTCATACCCCGCCGGTCGGCGTGCGGAACCGGTTGGCCGGGCCGGCGACCGGGGCCGTCCGACCCTTCTCGTTTTACGTCCGACCGTTCTGGTCTTTGCGGTCGTCTGCCGTGGGCGCGCTGCCCCTCCAGGCGGCAGGCTTCGGAACATGACCAGCAAACTGAGCCGGCGCTCCTTCCTGATAGGCGCGGGCCTCGGTGCGGGCGCGACCCTGGCCGGCTGCTCAGCGCCGGTGCTCAGCGGGCTCGGCACCGGAGGCGACGCGGCCGGGTCCCTGGCCTACTGGAACCTGTTCGGCGGCGGCGACGGCGTCCGCATGACCCAGATGCTCGACGCCTTCCGCGCGGCCAACCCGGACATCGACCTGAAGGCCGTGACCCTGGCCTGGGGCAACCCTTACTACACCAAACTGTCACTGGCCACGGTCGGGCAGAAGCCGCCCGACGTGGCGATCTCACATCTCACCCGGATGAAGACGTTGGTCTCCGGGGACCTGCTCGCCGAGATGCGGCCGGAGGACCTCGCCCGGTTCGACATCACCCCCGACAAACTCGACCGGACGGCCTGGGAGAACGGGTTGGTCGACGGCAAGGCATACGGCGTCCCGCTGGACACCCACCCGTTCGTGATGTTCTACAACACCGACGTCTGCAAGGAGGCCGGCCTGCTGGACTCCGCCGGCCAGCTGTCGCCGCTGGACAACGAGGAGAAGTTCCTCGACGCCATGCGGCGGGCCAAGGAGGTCACCGGCCAGGCCGGCGGTGTGGTCGCGGTCAACAGCGACACGTCCACGCCGTGGCGGGTGTTCCAGTCGCTGTACAGCCAGCTCGGCGGGCAGATGCTGGCCGACCAGGGCCGCGAGGTGGTGATCGACGACGCCAAGGCCACCCAGGTGCTCACCTTCCTGCAGAAGTGGACCGCGGACGGACTGTTCCCGGCGGCCGCCGACTATCAGGGCGCCATCGCCTCGTTCGCCGAGGGGCAGGCCGGCTTCTACTTCCAGGGCGAGTGGGAGATCTCCACCTTCCAGACCGCGGAGATGCCGTTCTCCATGACCCTGTTCCCGAACGTCTACGGCGGCGGCCGGTACGCGGTACAGGCCGACTCGCACGTGCTGATCATCCCGAAGCACCCGGGCCGGGACGAGGAGCGCGTGGACCGTGCGCTGCTGCTGATCAAGTCGTTCCTGGATCAGAGCAAGATCTGGGCCGAGGGCGGCCACGTGCCGGCCTGGCTGCCGTTCCGGGACAGCGCCGAGTACAAGGCGATGCAACCGCAGTCGAACTACGCGGCGGCCGCCGAAGGCGCGGCGTATGACCCGGAGGGCTGGTATTCCGGGTCCGGCTCGATCTTCGAGATCGTGTGCGGCTCGTCCATCGCCTCCGTCATGGGCCAGCGGCAGGCGCCGGCCGACGCGCTGGCGCAGATCCGCACGAAGCTGACCACCCTGTCCAACACGGCCCCACCCGTCTAGGGGGTACTGGTGTCCTCAACGACCGAAACCTCCGTACGCCAGAAGGACGAGGCGCCGGCGCACCGGACCAAACCGCAACGGTCCGAACGGCACGGCCGGCCGGCGGCGGCCTTCCTCGCCCCCTTCGTCATCCTGTACCTGCTGTTCATCATCGGACCGGCGCTGTACGGCCTGGTGATGAGCTTCTTCAACACCAGCCTGGTGCGGCCCGGCCTGGGCAGCTTCGCCGGCTTCGGCAACTACGCCGAGGCGCTGCAGAGCCCGGACTTCTGGTCGTCGCTGTGGCACACGCTGTGGTTCACGATCCTGACCACGCCGCCGCTGATCCTGCTGGCGTTCGTGTTCGCGCTGCTGGCGGACCGGGCCAGGTACGGCCGGTGGTTCTACCGGCTGGCGTTCTTCATGCCGTTCATTCTGCCGTCGGCCGTGGTGGCGCTGATCTGGGTCTTCATCTACACCCCGGAGCTGGGCCTGCTGCAGGCCGCGCTGGCCAAGATCGGTATCACCTCGCCGGTCTGGCTGGGCGACCCTAGTTGGGCCATGCCGTCGCTCGCGATCACCACCATCTGGTGGACGCTGGGCTTCAACTTCGTGCTGTACCTGGCCGGTCTGCAGGAGATCCCGCGCGAACTCTACGAGGCTTCGGCGATCGACGGCGCCAGCCCGTGGCAGCAGATCTGGCGGATCACCGTACCGCTGCTGGGCCGCACCACCACGCTGGTCGCGGTGCTGCAGGTGATCGCCTCGCTCAAGGTCTTCGACCAGATGTACCTGATGACCCAGGGCGGGCCGAACTTCGCCACCCGCTCGATTCTGCAGTACGTCTACGACGAGGGCTTCACCAACTTCCGCACCGGATACGCGGCCGCCATCTCGATGCTGTTCTTCCTCATCGTTCTCGCGGTCTCGGCGGTCTGGTTCGGCATCGTCCGCCGCCAGGAGAAGGGAGCCTGACGTGACGCTCACCGAGGCCGCAGAGTCGACCACCCGGCGGCAACCCGTGGAGGCGGCCCGCGTCGACAAGCGCGGCCGGCTGTTCAACTGGATCTGCGCCATCGTGCTGATCCTGTTCGCGCTGATCTGGCTGGTGCCGGTGCTGTGGGCACTGGACACCGCGCTCAAGCCGAACGAGGAGACCACCCGGACCACCTGGCTGATCGAGAACCCGACGTTCGACGCGTTCGGCCGGGTGCTGCGCGACACCGACATCCTGCGCTGGTTCGGCTCCAGCGTGGTGATCGCCTGCCTCACCACCATCGGCGTCGTGCTGACCGGCAGCATGGCCGCGTACGCGCTGTCCCGGATGCGGTTCCGCTACCGCAACGTGCTCTTCTGGGGCATCCTGGCCGGCATCATGATCCCCGGCCAGGTGCTGATCGTCCCCCAGTTCCGCGAGATGGACACGTTCGGCCTGCTGAACACCTTCTGGGCGGTGAGCCTGGTGCAGATACCCACCGCGGTCGCGGTGTTCATCTTCAAGCAGTTCTTCGACGGCCTGCCGCGGGAACTGGAGGAGGTGGCCCGGATGGACGGCGCCGGCTACCTGCGGATCTACGCGCGGATCATCATGCCGCTGGCCCGGCCGGCGGTCGCGGCGGTGGCCATCTTCGCGTTCGTGAGCTCGTGGAACGACCTGCTGTGGCCGCTGCTGGTGCTGAGCAACCCGGACATCATGACGATCCCGGTCGGCCTGGCCACCGTGCAGGGCGCGTTCGGCATCCGGTACGCCGACACGATGGCCTCGGCCATCCTCGGCGCCGTCCCGCTGGTCGCCGTGTTCCTGCTCTTCCAGCGCAACATCGTCGAAGGTATCGCCGGTACCGGACTGAAAGGCTGACCATGCTCAACGCCTCCTTCACCGTCGACCCGGCGTTCCGGGTGGGCGCGGTGGACCCGCGGCTGTACGGCTCGTTCGTGGAACACATGGGCCGGTGCGTCTACACCGGCATCTACGAACCGGGCCACTCAGCCGCGGACGGCGACGGGTTCCGCAACGACGTCGCGGACCTGGTCCGCGACCTGGGTGTGCCGATCGTGCGCTACCCGGGCGGCAACTTCGTCTCCGGATACCGGTGGGAGGACGGCATCGGTCCGATCGGCGAACGGCCCCGGCGGCTGGACCTGGCCTGGCGGTCGATCGAGAGCAACCAGGTCGGTGTGGACGAGTTCATGAAGTGGGCGGCCAAGGTGGACGTGGCGCCGATGATGGCGGTCAACCTCGGCACGCGCGGCATCGAGGCCGCCCGCGACCTGGTCGAGTACTGCAACCTGCCGGGCGGCACCGCGTGGTCGGACCGGCGCGGCGGTGATCCGTACGGGATCAAGGTGTGGTGCCTCGGCAACGAGATGGACGGGCCCTGGCAGACCGGGCACAAGACGCCGCACGAGTACGCCCGGCTGGCCAACGAGACGGCCCGGGCGATGCGCCAGGTGGACCCCTCGATCGAGCTGGTCGCCTGCGGGTCGTCGCACCGCAAGATGCCGACCTTCGGCAGTTGGGAGGCCACCGTCCTGGCCGAGACGTACGACGTGGTCGAGTACGTCTCCGCGCACGCGTACTACTACCAGCACGGCGACGACCGGGACAGCTTCCTGGCCAGCGCGATCGACATGGACCAGTTCATCGAATCGGTGGTGGCCACCGCCGATCACGTCCGGGCGGTGGGCCGGCACCGCAAGCGGATCCACATCTCGTTCGACGAGTGGAACGTCTGGTACCAGAACCGCTTCGCCGGCGAGCGGAACCTCGAGGTCGGGGAAACGCCGCGGCTGATCGAGGACGTCTACTCGGTGACCGACGCGGTGGTCGTCGGCAACCTGTTGATCAGTCTGCTCCGGCACGCCGACCGGGTGAAGATCGGCTGCCTGGCGCAGCTGGTGAACGTGATCGCCCCGATCATGACCGAGCCCGGCGGACCGGCTTGGAAGCAGGCCAGCTTCCACCCGTTCGCGCTCACCTCACGGTACGGCCGCGGCACGGTGCTGCGGGTGGAACCGGTCGCGCCGCAACACGAAACCAAGGAACACGGCGAGGTGCCGCTGCTGGACGCGGTGGCGGTCCGGCCGGACGAGGGCGGGCTGGTGCTGTTCGCGGTGAACCGGTCGCAGACCGAGCCGATGACGCTCGACGTCGACCTGCGGGCCCTGCCCGATATCTCGCCCGCCGAGCACACCTGCCTGTCCGACGACGACCCGGACGCGGTGAACAGCCTGGCTCAGCCGGAGCGGGTGCAGACCCGGCGGCTGGACAACCCGAAGCTCGACGGTGCCCGCCTCCAGGCCGTCCTTCCGCCCCTCTCATGGAACATGATCCGCCTGTCCTGACCCCCGCCCGCCCCCGCGATCTTGGACCGCGGGCTGCCCATATCGGCCGGATGCGGCTTTTGTAGGGCACCATAAGTCCAAGATCGTCGCTGGGCGGTCAGCTGGGCGGTCAGCTGGCCTTCTCGGCCGGTGCGGTGCGCCAGCCGTTCTCGACGCACAGCTGGCGGGCGGTGGAGACCAGGGCGACCGCGTACTGGGAGGGGTCCTCCGCCCGCCACAGGATGGACCACGGGTATCGCGGCACCGCCGGCTCCAGCGGACGCCACGTGACATCGGCCGCGTACGGTACCGCCGAGGCCGGAAGGCACAACACGCACCGGCCCTCGACCACCAGGTCCACGGCGGCGCGCAGGTTCTGCACGCTGCCGTGGAACAGGGCCGGGAAGAACCCGGCCGTCCGGCACACCTCGGTGACGAACTCACTGAACTCCGGCGCCCGTTCCTGGTCGGGCAGCAGTAGCGTCTCCTCGCCGAGTGCAGCCACCGGCACACCCGACCGCGCCACGAACGGATGATCGCCGCGCACCAGCACACCGAGCGGGTCGAGCCGGAACAGCTCCGACGCGATCGCCGTGGAGGCGCTGGCCACCCGCCCCACGCCGGCGTCCAGCCGCCCGTCGGCGAGCAGCAGGCACTGCTCGGGCACGCCCGCGTTGACCTGATGGATCTCCAGCTCCGGATGCCGGTCCTGGACGGCGCGCAGCACCGGACGGACCGCGTCGTACCCCTCGTCCAGCACCCCGACCCGCAACCTGGGGGGTGCGCCGGCCGCGTCCTGGGCGACCATCGCGGCCCGGTCGACGTGTGCCAGGATCTGCCGGGCCTCGACCAGGAACCGCTCACCGGCCGGGGTGAGGGTGATCCGCCGCGGGCTGCGGTCCACCAGCAGGACGCCGAGCGCGCGTTCCAGCCGCTGCAACTGCGCGGTCAGCGCCGACGGGGCGATGTGTTCACGGGTGGCCGCCCGGCCGAAGTGCAGTTCCTCGGCCAGCGTCACGAAATACCGCAGCTGGCGCAGCTCGAGGCGACTGGCCGCGACCGCATCGGTCATCGCGCGGACGACCGATGATCGTCGCCCGCCGGCGGTGGTCAAGCGGACCGTCCGGTGGGCCATGAGCAGACCTCCTCGCATCGCCTGCGCCGATGCATCGATCGGCACCGTTCCGCAAATTGTTATCGCTAACATTTCCGTCGTCAAGCTGAGCGGCCAAGGAACAGCGGTGCCACATCGCTCCTCCTCAAACCCGGTGTCATCTGGAGTTTTCCGCCGCGGTGGCGATCGGCAGCCGGCTTCCCGGCATCCCGTCCGCCGGTGGCAAGCCGGGCGCCGGTGGAGTGCCCGCCTTCTCGCCGCGGGCCACGGCTCCGGGCGCCGACTCCCGGTTGATCCCGGCCGCCGCGTACGCCGCGTCCTCGTCCAGCGTCTCCCGCTCGAGCAGCGCGTGCGCCAGCCGGTCCAGCTGGTCCCGGTGCCGGCGGAGCAACTCCACCGCCTCGGCGTAACAGGCCTCGACGATCCGGCGTACCTCCGCGTCCACCAGCTCCTTGGTGGCCGGCGCCACGCCGTCCAGGCCGAGCGGCGACTCGCGGCCCGGCGGCGGCAGCACGGCGACCGGGCCGATCGCGTCGGACATGCCCCACCGGCCGACCATCTGCCGGGCGATCGAGCTGACCTGGTCGAGATCACTCTCCGCGCCGGTGGTCATGTCGCCGTAGACCACCTCCTCCGCGGCCCGGCCGCCGAGCGCGCCGATGATCCGGCCGCGCAGATACCGGACCGAGTACCCGTACCGGTCCGCCTCCGGGCTCTGGAAGGTGACGCCGAGCGCCTGGCCGCGCGGGATGATCGAGATCTTGCGAACCGGGTCGGCGCCCGGGGTGAGCATGCCGAGCAGCGCGTGCCCGGACTCGTGGAACGCCGTGCGCTCCTTCTCCTCCGGGGTGAGCATGATCCCGCGTACGGTGCCCAGCACGATCTTCTCCAGCGCGTCGCCGAAGTCGGCCCGGGTGACCGTCTCGTGCCGTCGCCGGGCGGCCCGCAGCGCCGCCTCGTTGACCAGGTTCTTCAGATCGGCGCCCACCATGCCCGGAGTGGCGCCGGCCAGGGCCTGCAGGTCGACGTCCGGGTCCACCGGAACGCCGCGGGTGTGCACCTCGAGGATCTGCCGGCGGCCGGCCAGGTCCGGCGGGCTGACCGTGACCCGCCGGTCGAACCGGCCCGGCCGCAGCAGCGCCTGGTCCAGGATCTCGGCCCGGTTGGTGGCGGCCAGCACCACCACGCCCTCACTGCCGGTGAAGCCGTCCATCTCGGTGAGGATCTGATTCAGCGTCTGCTCGCGCTCGTCGTTGCCGCCCAGCGACTGGGCCCCGCCGCGGGCCCGGCCGATGGCGTCCAGCTCGTCGATGAAGATGATCGCCGGTGCCACCTTCTTGGCCTGCACGAACAGGTCGCGCACCCGGCTGGCACCGACGCCGACGATCATCTCGATGAACTCGGACGCCGAGATCGAGAAGAACGGCACCTTGGCCTCGCCGGCCACCGCGCGGGCCAGCAGCGTCTTGCCGGTGCCGGGCGGACCGGCGAGCAGCACCCCGTGCGGGATCTGCGCGCCCAGCTTGCGGTATCGCTCCGGGTCGCGCAGGAAGTCGACGATCTCGGTGACCTCCTGCTCCACCTCCTCGATCCCGGCCACGTCGGCGAACGTGGTCCGCGGCCCGGACTCCGGCGAGTACAGCTTGGCGCGGGACCGGCCGAACCCGCCGATGCCACCGGCCGCGGCGGCCGCACCGCGGCGGAACATCCAGACGAGAAGCAGGATCAGCAGCAGCGCCGGGCCGAACCCGACCAGCAGCTGCTGCCACAGCGGCGCGGGCGCGTCCGGCGGGTTGGCGTTCACCGGTACGCCGTTGGCCTGCAACTGGGCGAACAGGTTGTCCTCGGCGAACGACGGCCGCTGGGTGGTGAACCGGTCCACCTGCTCACTCTTCGAGCTGCCCGCCGGGGTGTAGGCGACCTCCTTGGTGAAGGTCCCCTCGATGGTGTCGCCGGTGGAGGTGATGTCAGCCACGTTGGCCGCCTGCACCTGGGTCAGGAAGAACGTGTAGGAGACCGGCATCCGCGGCTCCGGCGCCAGCAGCAGCGAGGAGATGATCCAGTTCACCGCAAGCAGCACCAGCAGCATCCAGCCGAACCGCATCCAGGACGGGCGTTTGCCAGGCGGTCTGCCGTCGGCGCCCGGCGCCCCCTCGACCCGCCAGGGCTTGGGGTCCTGGCGGCGCGGTTGTGTCATACCGGAAACGTACTCCCCGGAGATCGTGGCCGCCCGGGACACGAAACTCGACTTGCCCGACCCAATAAGTAGACAAAGCGGAACTCTCCCCCGACACTGGCCGGATGGATCTGACCCTGGCGCTGGCCGGTCTCGGTGTCGGCATCGTGGTCGGGCTCACCGGGATGGGCGGCGGCGCGCTGATGACGCCCATCCTGGTGCTGTTCTTCGGGGTGCCGCCGGTCGCCGCGGTCTCCAGCGACCTGGCCGCCAGCGCGGTGATGAAGCCCTTCGGCGGCTGGGTGCACGCCCGCCGCGGCACGGTCGACTGGCGGCTCGTCGGCTGGCTGTGCGTGGGCAGCATTCCGGCGGCGTTCCTCGGTGTGCTGCTGCTGCGCCTGCTCGGCGACGACGCCGCGGTGCAGCACGCGATCAAGATGGCGCTCGGCGTGGCGCTGCTGCTCGCCGCCGGTGGACTGTTGCTCAAGGCGTGGGCGGCCCGCCGTCGCGGCGATGACCGGCCGGCCCAGCGGGTCGTCGTACGCCCGTTGCCGACCCTGCTGCTGGGCGCGGCCGGTGGCCTGATCGTCGGGCTCACCTCGGTCGGCTCCGGCTCGCTGATCATCGTGGCGCTGCTCGCCCTCTACCCCATGCTGCGCGCCAACGACCTGGTCGGCACCGACCTGGTGCAGGCCATCCCACTGGTCGCCGCGGCCGCGCTCGGCCACGCCCTGTTCGGCGACCTGAAGCTGGACATCGCCGCCGCCGTCCTGGTCGGCTCCATCCCCGGCGTGCTGCTCGGCGCCCGCATCTCCTCCCGGGCGCCGGCCGCGCTCGTCCGCAGCGCGCTGGTGATCGTGCTGCTGGCCAGCGCGCTGAAACTGCTCGACGTCCCCAACCCGGCGGTGGGCATGGTCATCGCGGTGGCGGTGACGGTCGCGGCCGTGGTCGCGGTGACCCGGCGCCGGCGTGCGGCGGAACCCGCCCCCGCCCGGGACCTGACCAGCGTCGCCTGATCGTGACCGCCGATCGCGGTACCGCGTCCGATTCGTTCAAGACCGGATCCGGGCGCCGTTCCTAGGCTGGGGCACATGAACGATGTCTTCGGCGCAGCGGAACGATTCCTGCAGGCGAACGCCCGCCTGGTCGATCAACGCGGGTTCGCCGCGAGCTTCCGGGGCGGGCCGGCCGCGGGGGTGGCCGACGCGCTGCGCGGTTACCAGAACGCCGACGGCGGGTTCGGGCACGGGCTGGAACCGGACTCCCGGTGCCCGGACAGCCTCCCGATCGACGTGGAGATCGCGTTCCGGACGCTGGCCGCGGTGGGCGTGCGGGACACCGAGATGGTCGGGCGTGCATGTGACTTCCTCGCCCGTACCGCGGATGAGGCCGGCGCCGTATCGCTGGCCGCTCCGGTCATCGAGCGGTACCCGCGCGCCGAGCACATGTCGGACTGGACCTATGCGCCCGGCCTGAACCCGACCGCCGGGCTGGCCGGCCTGCTCTACCGCCTCGACCTGCCGCACCCGTGGCGGGACGCGGCCACCGCGTACTGCTGGCGGGCGCTGGCCGGACAGCCCCTGCCGGACGAGGTGCACGCGCTGGCCGAGGTGCTGGTCTTCCTCGAGCACGTGCCGGACCGCGACCGGGCCGACAAGCACGCCGGCGCGGTGGTCGAGCACCTGGTGGCGCAGGAGATGTTCCACCTGGATCCGGCCGCACCGGGGTACGGGCTGACGCCGCTGACCGTGGCCCCGTCAGCCGACTCGCGCTGGCGCACCCGGTTCTCCGCCGCCCACATCGAGGCGCACCTGGACGGTCTGCTGGCGGCACAGCAGCCGGACGGCGGGTGGCCGATCACCTGGAACCCGCCGAGCGAGGCATCCCGCCTGGAGTGGCGCGGCATGGTGACGCTCGAGGCGCTGCGCACGCTGACCTCGTACGGCCGCGTCACTGTTCCGGACCCGCGCTGATCCATCCGGACCGGGGCATGGGACCGTCAGCGCGGGACCACCTTTTCGATGGCCCACTCGCGCCAGGTGTCCAGGCGGTCCTGCACCATGGCCAGCTGCTCGGCCACCGGCCCCGGCCCGGTCGAACCCGGGGTCGTGCGGGCGGCCAGCGCCGACCGCACCGACAGCACCTCCCGGACCGAAGGGTCGAGGTGCTCGCTGATCGTTTTCAGGTCGTCGTCGCTGACGTCCTCCAGCTCGCAGCCGCGGGCGGCGCACAGCGCCACCAGCCGGCCGGTGATCTCGTGCGCGTCGCGGAACGGCACGCCCTTGCGGACCAGCCAGTCGGCGACCTCGGTGGCCAGCGAGTAGCCGACCGGCG
>DASSAL010000055.1:0-20866 GCA_035685405.1 Actinoplanes sp.
CCGTTTCGGTCAGCTCCAGGCCCATGTCCTTGTTGCGCAGCTGGGTCTCGATACGGGACACGAAGATGTCGACGATCGAGAGGATCTCGTCCCGGGTGAGCTGGTGGAAGACGATCGTGTCGTCGATCCGGTTCAGGAACTCCGGCCGGAAGTGCTGCTTCAGCTCGTCGTTGACCTTCTGCTTCATCCGCTCGTAGTTGCTCTCGATGTCCTCCGAGGCCTGGAAGCCCAGCGAGACCGCCTTGGCGACGTCCCGGGTGCCCAGGTTGGTGGTCAGGATGATCACCGTGTTCTTGAAGTCCACGATGCGGCCCTGACCGTCGGTGAGCCGACCGTCTTCCAGGATCTGCAGCAGCGTGTTGAACACGTCCGGGTGGGCCTTCTCGATCTCGTCGAACAGAACCACCGAGAACGGCTTGCGGCGCACCTTCTCGGTGAGCTGGCCGCCCTCGTCGTAGCCCACGTATCCGGGCGGGGCACCGACCAGGCGGGACACCGTGTACCGGTCGTGGAACTCGGACATGTCGAGCTGGATCAGCGCGTCCTCGGAGCCGAACAGGAACTCGGCCAGCGCCTTGGACAGCTCGGTCTTGCCGACGCCGGACGGGCCGGCGAAGATGAACGAGCCGGACGGGCGCTTCGGGTCCTTCAGACCGGCCCGGGTCCGGCGGATCGCCTTGGACACCGCCTTGACCGCGTCGTCCTGGCCGACGACCCGCTTGTGCAGCTCGTCCTCCATGCGCAGCAGCCGGGAGGTCTCCTCCTCGGTGAGCTTGTAGACCGGGATGCCGGTCCAGTTGCCCAGCACCTCGGCGATCTGCTCGTCGTCGACCTCGGACACCACGTCCAGGTCGCCGGCCTTCCACTCCTTCTCCCGCTGCGCCTTCTGGCCCAGCAGCTGCTTCTCCTTGTCGCGCAGCTGCGCGGCCCGCTCGAAGTCCTGCGCGTCGATCGCCGACTCCTTGTCGCGCCGCACCTGGGCGATGCGCTCGTCGAAGTCACGCAGGTCCGGCGGCGCGGTCATCCGGCGGATACGCATCCGGGCGCCGGCCTCGTCGATCAGGTCGATCGCCTTGTCCGGCAGGAACCGGTCGGAGATGTACCGGTCGGCCAGCGTCGCCGCGGCCACCAGGGCGGCGTCGGTGATGCTGATCCGGTGGTGCGCCTCGTACCGGTCACGGAGGCCCTTGAGGATCTCGATGGTGTGCGCCAGCGACGGCTCACCCACCTGGATGGGCTGGAACCGGCGCTCCAGCGCGGCGTCCTTTTCCAGGTGCTTGCGGTATTCGTCCAGGGTGGTCGCGCCGATGGTCTGCAGCTCGCCACGGGCCAGCATCGGCTTGAGAATGCTGGCGGCGTCGATCGCGCCCTCGGCGGCACCCGCACCCACCAGGGTGTGGATCTCGTCGATGAACAGGATGATGTCGCCCCGGGTGCGGATCTCCTTGAGCACCTTCTTGAGGCGCTCCTCGAAGTCACCGCGGTAGCGGGAACCGGCGACCAGCGCACCGAGGTCGAGCGTGTAGAGCTGCTTGTCCTTCAGCGTCTCGGGCACCTCGCCCTTGACGATGGACTGGGACAGCCCCTCGACCACCGCGGTCTTGCCGACGCCCGGCTCACCGATCAGCACCGGGTTGTTCTTGGTGCGGCGGGACAGCACCTGCATGACCCGCTCGATCTCCTTCTCGCGCCCGATCACCGGGTCGAGCTTGCCCTCGCGCGCGGCCTGCGTCAGGTTGCGGCCGAACTGGTCGAGGACCAGGGAGGTGGACGGGGCGGCCTCGCCGGTGGCGGTGCCCGCGGCGGCCGGCTCCTTGCCCTGGTAGCCGGAGAGGAGCTGGATCACCTGCTGGCGGACCCGGTTGAGGTCGGCGCCCAGCTTGACCAGCACCTGGGCGGCCACGCCCTCACCCTCACGGATCAGGCCGAGCAGGATGTGCTCCGTACCGATGTAGTTGTGGCCGAGCTGCAGCGCCTCCCGGAGCGACAGCTCCAGCACCTTCTTGGCGCGCGGCGTGAACGGGATGTGCCCGCTCGGCGCCTGCTGACCCTGGCCGATGATCTCTTCCACCTGCTGCCGGACGCCCTCGAGGGAGATGCCCAGGCTCTCCAGAGCCTTGGCGGCGACCCCTTCGCCCTCGTGGATCAGACCGAGCAGGATGTGCTCTGTCCCGATGTAGTTGTGGTTGAGCATCCGGGCCTCTTCTTGGGCCAGGACGACAACCCGTCGCGCTCGGTCGGTGAACCGCTCGAACATGCCCTCGTGCTCCTCACGTGCCGTGCGCCCATGAACTGGCGGGGCCAGCGCACGGGCATCGGTGATGCCCGTAGCTCTAACTCTATCGCCGCCGGGTGTCTCCGCCGGGCCCTCACCGGGCCTTGCGGTCCCCGGCGAGGGTGTTTTCCACAACTTCGCATGCTCAACGGGTGTTCCCCACCCCAACGGAGTACGCGCACAGCGAAATCCGCGGCCCGGCCCTGAGCTGCCTGTCCACAGCCTGTGGACGGCGTTGTCCACCCCTGTGGATAACCGTAGTCACGCGAACCGAAGAAGGAGCGAAAAGTGCAAACGCGCGCGGCCCCACCGTCCGGCGGGGCCGCTCGATCGTGCGATGTCCGGTGCCGCGCTCAGCGACCCGGTCCCTTGGCGTGGAACTCGTCCACGATCTCCTGGGGGATCCGTCCCCGATCCGAGATGTCCTTGCCGGCCTTCTTGGCCCACTCCCGGATCGCCTTGTTCTGTTCCCGGTCCGCGGTGGCTCCACCGCGTCCGCGTGCCGCCCGTCCACCGACCACGACACCGCCGCGGGCCACCTTGGCGCCGGCCGCGACGTACGGCGCGAACACGTCGCGCAATTTCGCGGCGTTCGCTTCGGACAGGTCGATCTCATACTGAATGCCGTCGAGGGCGAACTTGACGGTCTCCTCGGCGTCCCCCCCGTCCAGGTCATCGACAAGCTTGTGAATGATCTGCTTCGCCACGCGCCGTTATCCCTCCGAGGCCACAGGTGCTCCGAAACAATCCCAATCCCCGTGAACAATAACGCGTGACCTGCGCTGGCCGTCAATGGAGGTGGGTATAACGCTTACGCTTACTCGGGCCGGACCAACGGAAAGAGGATGGTTTCCCGAATCCCCAGACCGGTCAGCACCATCAGCAGCCGGTCGATTCCCATTCCCATCCCGCCGGCGGGCGGCATTCCGTACTCCATCGCCCGCAGGAAATCCTCGTCCAGCACCATCGCCTCGGGATCGCCGCCGGCCGCGAGCAGCGACTGGGCGACCAGCCGCTCGCGCTGCACCACCGGGTCGACCAGTTCGGAGTAGGCGGTGCCCAGCTCGACGCCGAGCACGTACAGGTCCCACTTCTCGGTCAGGCCGGGAATCTCGCGGTGCGCCCGGGTCAGCGGGGTGGTCTCGGCCGGATAGTCCCGGACGAACGTGGGTGCCTGCAGGGTCGGCACCACCAGGTGCTCGAAGAGCTCCTCGGCGAGCTTGCCGGCACTCCACCTCGGATCCACGGAAAGGTCGTGCTTTTCCGCATACCGTTGCAGCTGTGCGAGATCGGTACGGACCGTGACTTCCTCACCGAGGGCTTCGGACAGCGCACCGAACAACGTGACGGCGGCCCACTCACCGCCGAGATCCAACTCGGTTCCGTCGTAGTGGGTCACTATGTGTGATCCGCTGACTGCGGTGGCGGCCTCCTGAATCCACTGCCGCACCTCGGTCTGCATCACGTTGTAGTCCGCATACGCCTGGTACGCCTCGAGCATCGCGAACTCCGGCGAGTGGGAGCTGTCCATCCCCTCATTTCGGAAGTTGCGGTTGATCTCGAAGACCCGCTCGATGCCGCCGACCACCGCGCGCTTGAGGAATAGCTCCGGCGCGATGCGCAGATAAAGATCTATATCGAGTGCGTTGCTGTGCGTCACAAATGGCCGGGCGCTCGCGCCACCGTGCAGCAACTGCAACATTGGCGTTTCCACTTCCAGGAAATTGCGGCGGAACAGCGACTCGCGGAGGCTGCGGACCACGGTGGCCCGGGTCCGGACGATGTCCCGCGCCTGCGGTCGCATGATCAGGTCGACATAGCGCTGGCGGACCCGGGTCTCCTCGGACAGCGGCTTGTGCGCCACCGGCAGCGGGCGCAGCGCCTTGGCCGCCATGGCCCACGAGTCGGCCAGCACGGACAGCTCGCCACGGCGACTGGTGATCACCTCACCGGTGACGCTGACCAGATCGCCCAGGTCGACCAGCTGCTTCCACTCCTCCAGGGCCTGCTGACCCACCTTGTCCAGGGAGAACATCGCCTGCAGCTCGGTGCCGTCGCCGTCGCGGAGAGTGGCGAAACACAGCTTGCCACCGTTCCGAATGAAGATCACCCGGCCGGTGATCGACACCTTGTCCCCGGTGACGGTGTCGGTGGGCAGATCGGCATACCGGGCGCGCACATCGGCGAGTGTCGCGGTGCGCGGGACGGTCACCGGGTACGGCGCGTTGCCCTCGGCCAGCATCCGGTCGCGCTTGGCCCGCCGGACCCGCATCTGCTCTGGAAGGTCTTCGGCGGGGTCGACGGGTACGTTCTGCTGAGTCACGGCAGAAGCCTACTCAGCCGCTATCCGACGTTCCTCTCGTATACCATCCGCAGGCCGATCAGCGTGATCATCGGCTCGTACGCGGTGATCGTCCGGCACTCGTCCATGACCAGGCCGGCCAGCCCGCCGGTGGCGATCACCGCGCGCACCGGGCCGATTTCCTCGATCATCCGCTCGACGATCCGGTCCACCTGCCCGGCGGACCCGAAGTACATGCCGGACTGCAGGCAATCGACGGTGTTCTTGCCGATCACCGACCGCGGTTGGGCCGGCTCCACCTTGCGCAGCTGCGCCGCCCGCGCGGCCAGCGCGTCGAACGAGATCTCGATGCCCGGCGCGAACGCCCCGCCGAGGAACTCCCCACGCGCGCTGACCACGTCGAAGTTGGTGGTGGTGCCGAAGTCCACCACGATCGACGGTCCGCCGTAGAGGGCGTGCGCCGCCAAGGTGTTGACCACCCGGTCGGCGCCGACCTCCTTGGGATTGTCGATGGCCAGTTGTACACCGGTCTTGACACCCGGCTCGACGATCACGTTGGGCAGGGCACCGTAGTAACGGGCCAGCATGGTGCGCAACGACCGCAGGGCGGCGGGCACTGTCGAACAGGCCGCCACCCCGGTGATCTCCACCGCGTCGCCGGCCAGCAGCCCACGGAACATCAGCCCGAGTTCGTCGGCCGTGGACCGGGCGTCGGTCTTGACCCGCCAGTTGTGCACCAGCTTGTCGCCGTCGAACGTGGCCAGGACGGGGTTGGTGTTTCCGATGTCGATGCAGAGCAGCACGTCTCACACTCTCAGGTCCATGGCGATGTCCAGGATCGGCGACGAGTGGGTCAGCCCGCCCACGGACAGGTAGTCGACGCCGGTCGCCGCATAGTCCGCCGCCGTGGCCAGGGTCAGGTTGCCGGTGGCCTCCAGTTCGGCCCGGTCGCCCACCGCGGCGACGACCGAGGTGAGCAGCTGCGGGTCCATGTTGTCGCAGAGCAGGAAGCCGGCGCCGGCCGCCACTGCCTCCTCGGCCTCGGCCAGCGTGGTCACCTCGACCTGCACCGGCACCTCCGGGAAGGTCTCCCGGACCCGCCGGTACGCCGCCGTGATGCTGCCCGCCGCCAGCTTGTGATTGTCCTTGATCATGGCGACGTCGTAGAGGCCCATCCGCTTGTTGGTGCCGCCGCCGGCGCGCACCGCGTATTTCTCCAGCACCCGCAGCCCGGGGGTGGTCTTGCGGGTGTCCAGCACGGTGGCCTTGGTTCCGGCCAGCGCGTCGGCCCATCTGCGGGTGTGCGTCGCCACCCCGGACATCCGGCACAGCAGATTGAGTGCGGTCCGCTCGGCGGTCAGCAGGGCCCGGACCGGCCCCGTCACGACGGCCAGCACGTCATCGCGGACCACTTGGGCGCCGTCCTCGACCCGCTGCTCGACGGTGGTGACGCCGTTCGACGTGGCCGCGAAGACGGCGGCCGCCACCGGCAGCCCGGCCACCACGCCCGGCGCCCGGGCCACCAGCTCGGCGGTGCCCACCTGCCCGGCCGGGATGGTCGCCTCGCTGGTCACGTCGCGGGGCGGGGCGCCGAGGTCCTCGGCCAGGGCGGTCGCGACGATGCGTTGCACCTCCGCGAGATCCGCATCGAGGGTCATGCGGCGCTCACCCTCGGCATGCCCTCCTGTCCCTCCGTCTCCGCCGGGCATCACTTCGGTGCAGTCGGCCATGCCATCTCCTGGAACGTCTGGGTGAGCCGGCCCCGCGGGTCCAGGCCGTTGAGCAGGTGACCGCGCCACTCGTCGGCGGCCGTCGGATAATCCTCGCGCCAGTGGCAGCCGCGCGTCTCCAGCCGCGCGGACGCCGAGGCCACCAGCGTGGTCGCCACGGTGAGCAGGTTCGTCGCCTCCCAGGAGGCGGTGTTCGGCGTGGTCCGCCGGCCGCCCAGCCGGCCCAGCGCGGTGGCCGCGGCGGTGAGGGAGCCGGCCGAGCGCAGCACCCCGGCGCCCCGGGTCATCGCCCGTTGCAGGTCACCGCGGATCGCCGGTTCGACGACCCAGGACGGCTGCGGTTGCGGCACCGGGTCGCGCTGCGCCGGCAGGCTCGCGGCGATGTCGTCGGCGATCCGGCGGGCGAACACCAGCCCCTCCAGCAGCGAGTTGCTGGCCAGCCGGTTGGCGCCGTGCACGCCGGTGCAGGCCACCTCGCCGCAGGCGTACAGACCCGGGATGGAGGTGCGGCCGTGCAGGTCGGTGCGGACACCGCCGGATGCGTAGTGGGCGGCGGGTGCCACCGGGATCAGCTCGGTCGCCGGGTCGACGCCGGCCGCGCGGGTGACGGCGACGATGGTCGGAAAGCGCTGCTCCAGGTAGCGCCGGCCGAGGTGGCGGGCGTCCAGATAGACGTGGTCGGCGCCGGACTCGCGCAGCACCGCGTGGATGCCCTTGGCCACCACGTCGCGCGGCGCCAGCTCGGCGAGCTCGTGCCGGCCCACCATGAACCGTTTGCCGGCCTCGTCGACCAGGTGCGCGCCCTCGCCGCGCAACGCCTCGGAGATCAGCGGGCGCTGCACCGAGGCAATGGCGGCGGTGACGAACGAGGTGGGATGGAACTGCACGAACTCCACGTCGGTCACCGCGGCACCGGCCCGCAGCGCCAGCGCCACCCCGTCACCGGTGGAGACCGCGGGATTGGTCGTGGCGGCGTACACCTGTCCCATCCCACCGGTGGCCAGCACCACCGCCCGGGCGAGGATCGCGCCCGCGCCGTCCTCCGAGCCCTCCCCCAGCACGTGCAATGTCAGGCCGCAGGCGCGGCCGTCGGCCGCGCACAGCAGATCGAGGACCAGCGCGTGCTCGACCAGACGGATCCACGGGTCGCGGCGGACCGCCTGATGCAGCGCCCGCTGCACCTCGGCACCGGTAGCGTCGCCGCCGGCGTGCACGATCCGGTCGGCGCGGTGGCCGCCCTCGCGGGTCAGCATCAGCGAACCGTCCGGGTTCCGGTCGAACGCCGCGCCCAGTCGGATCAGCTCGCGGACCCGGGCCGGGCCCTCCCCGACCAGCACGCGGACGGCCGCGGGGTCGCACAGCCCGACACCGGCGATCTCGGTGTCGGAGGCGTGCGCCGCCGGGGTGTCGAGTGGGTCCAGCACGGCGGCGATGCCACCCTGCGCCCACCGGGTCGAGCCGTCGTCGATGTTGACCTTGGTGACCACGGTGACGTGCCGGCCCTGTTCGCGCAGGTGCAGGGCGACGGTCAGGCCGGCGATGCCGGAGCCGACCACCAGCACGTCGGTGGTCTCGGTCCACCCTGGTGCGGGAGCGGCGAGGCGGCGGGGCAGCGCCGGAAGATCCGCGGGAAGCGACATGGGGCCAGTCAACCGCGGGGGTCCAACAATTCCACACGCGGGGTCTATTCGTACTGGATGGGCAGCGCCTTGGCGCCCTTGCCCTTCAGCGACGCGGTCAGTTTCGCGCCGTCCAGCCAGAGATAACACCGCACCCCTCGGTCGCCGAGCGCCCAGACGTCCTCACCGCCGGGCAGCGACACCACGCCGGTGCGGTACTGCAGGTCGGCGTCGTCCGGCACACCGACGTACGAGGCGATCAAGGTACGGCAGCCGTCGTGGAACGTGGCCCAGTCGCCGTCCTTCGCCGGGTACGGCAGATCCTTTGCGGTCCACACCCCGACGAACTCGGCGTTGTGCTCGCGGGCGCAACTGGTCGCCGGCATGGTGCCGATCGCCCCGTCCGCCGCCAGCTGGACCGCGTAGCAGGCGAGCCGTAGTGGCGACGTGTCGTCCGTGAGCGCGTCCCGGAGGCTGCCGGTCCGCAGCACCAGCCCGCCGTCGTCCTCGATCGAGCTGATCTCCAGCACCTCGCAGCGGAACCAGCGGGCACCGCCGGTCCACGCGGCCGGCGACGGATGCGTCACACCGATCCACAGCCGGCCGGTGCGCCACGGGGCGCCGACGAACTCGGTGGTCTCGGCGTCACAGATCCGGTACGCGGCGCGGGCGCCAGCCGACCCGGCCGCGGGCGGTGCGTCGGCCTCGGCGGCCGGGTCCGGATACGCGCCGACGTGGACCGTCTCGGTGCGGTGCTTGAACGCGCAGTCCACCTCTTCGTACGTGTCCCGGGTGCCGGCCACCGTGTAGTTGGCGAGGTGGCAGGTCTCCGCCGCCGGGGTGAAGCCGGTCGGGGCGCCGATCGCCGCCCAGTTGTTCACCAGGTTGCCGTCCACGCCGCCGGGATTGCCACAGCCAGCCATCGATGCCACGAGCGCGCTCAGCCCGACGGTGACGGCAAGCCGGGTACGCAGCCCCATGAACGCCTCCGCCGATGACCGTTTTGTCGATCATATGGCAATCGACCGGTCCGGGCTCAGGAACACCGGGACGTTATCGATCAGGCGCGTGGTGCCCACCCGGGCCGCCACCAGCAGCCGGCCCTCCCCGGCCGCCGGCGCCGGCCCGAGCAGCGGATCGGTCAGCGCCAGGTAGTCGACCTGCACCCCGGTACCCTCGGCCAGGACCCGGCCGGCGACGGCCAGCACGCTTTCCGCGGTGCTCTCCGCCGCACCCTGGTGCAGCGCCCGGGACAGCACCAGCGCGGCGGCCCGCTCGTCCGCCGACAGGTAGCGGTTGCGGCTGGACCGGGCCAGGCCGTCGGCTTCCCGGACGGTCGGCACCCCGCGAACGTCGACCGGGATGTTCAGGTCGCGGACCATCCGCCGGACCAGCGCCAGCTGCTGGTAGTCCTTCTCGCCGAAGAACGTCAGGTCGGCCCGGGTGAGCTGGAACAGCTTGCAGACCACGGTGAGCACGCCGGTGAAGTGACCCGGCCGGCTCGCGCCCTCGTACTGGTCACCGAGCGGGCCGGCATCGACGCGCACCGAGGGCAGCCCGTCCGGATACATCTCCGCCAACTCCGGTGCGAACACCAGGTCGGCGCCTTCCGCCCGGCAGACCGCGAGATCGGCGTCCGGCGTTCGCGGATACCGGTCGTAGTCCTCGTTCGGACCGAACTGCAACGGGTTCACGAAGATGGTCACGATCATATGGTCGGCGTGGACCCGCGCGGCGCGCATCAGCTCGCGATGACCCTCGTGCAGCGCGCCCATGGTCATCACCACGGCGGTGGTTCCGGGCATCGTCTTGCGCACCGCGGCCAGGTCGGCCCGGGTGCGGACCACGTCGGTCATGCCTGCCCTCCGGTCAGGGTGCGGGGTGATGCCGCCTGAGCGAGCACGTCCCACAGCAGCGCGGCGTCCTGCGGGCGCAGGCGGCCGGACGCGACGGCGCGGTCCGCGGTGCGCCGGGCAAGAGCAAGATACGCGGGTACGGACGGCGCCGGCATCCGCTCCAGGTGCTTCCGGAGGGTCCCGGCGTCGCCGCGGGACACCGGCCCGGTGAGCGCCTCGTCGCCCAGCCGCAGCGCGTTGTCCAGCGCCACGTGCAGCAGCGGGGCGCGCACCTTCCGCGGCTCCTCGACCCCGGCCGTGCGCAGCAGGTCGGCGGCCTCGTTGACCAGCGTGACCAGGTGGTTGGCGCCGTGCGCGAGCGCCGCGTGGTAGAGCGGCCGGTCCGCCTCGGCGATCCACTCCGGTATGCCGTGCAGGTCCGCGACCAGCCGGGTGGCGAACGCCCGGTCGGCCGTGGTGACGCCCCACGAGATGCCGTGCAGGCGGTCCAGGTCGGCCCTCTCGCCGGTGAAGGTCATCGCCGGATGCAGGGCGGTTCCCGGTACGTCACCGAGCACCCCGACACCGTGCGCCCCGGACGTGTGCGCGACCATCCGGCTCCGGTGCAGAGCCCCGGTGGTGGCCAGCCCGGCGACCACCGAGGGAAGGGCGTCGTCCGGAACGGCCAGCAGGAGCAGGTCCCCGGCGGCGCGGGCCACCTCGTCGGCGGGGCGGATCGGGACACCGGGAAGCAGGCGGCCGGCACGTTCACGGGAGGCGGCGGAGGCGGCGGCCGTGGCGACCAGCCGATGCCCGGCCGCGGTCAGTGCGGCGCCCAGTACGGCACCGACGCGGCCGGCGCCGATCACGCCGATCACCAGTGGGCCCACTTGTAGGAGTATGCGTTACGCCTACCGTTACGGGATGGCAGCGGTGGGGTGGCGGGCAGCGATGCAGAGCGCGCTGTACGGGACGGACGGGTTCTTCGTTCGCCCGGCCGAGGGCCCGGCGGACCATTTCCGGACCAGCGTGCACGCGTCACCCGTGTTCGCCGACGCGGTGCTGCGCCTGCTCCGGCGGGTGGACGACGCCCTGGGCCGGCCTCCGCGGCTGGACGTGGTCGACGTCGGGGCGGGTCGTGGGGAGCTGCTGGCCGCGCTCGCCGCGATGGTCCACCGGGACTGCCCGGGCTGGGCGGCCACCGGCACCCGGTCCTCCGAAGGGCGCGGCCGACCAAGGTCGCGGATCCGGTTCACCGCGGTCGAGGTCGCCCCCCGCCCACCCGGGCTCGACCCACGCATCGCCTGGCGGCGCAGCGCGCCGGACGGGATCACCGGCCTGCTGATCGCCACCGAATGGCTGGACAACGTGCCGGTCGACGTCGCGCTGATCAGCGACGGGCAGGTCCGCCGGGTGCTGGTCGACCCGGCGACCGGGGAGGAGACGATCGGCGGCCCGGTCGACGCCGCGGACCGGTTCTGGCTGGCGCGCTGGGCCGACCCGGGCCGGACCGCCCGGATCGAGATCGGCTGGCCGCGCGACCGGGCCTGGGCCGAGGCGGTGGCCCGGGTCCGGCGCGGTACGGCACTGGCGGTGGACTACGGCCATCTGCGCGGTCATCGGCCGGCGCACGGCACGCTCACCGGTTTCCGCGGCGGGCGCCAGGTCGAGCCGGTACCGGACGGCAGCTGCGACGTGACGGCCCACGTGGCGATGGACGCGGTGGCGAGCGCGGCTGGGGCCCCGTACCGCCTGCTCACCCAGCGGGAGGCGCTGCAAGCGCTCGGGGTGGACGGCGCGCGGCCACCGTTGGATCTGGCCCGCACCGACCCGGCGGGTTATCTGCGGGCGCTGGCGGCGGCGAGTTCGGCGGCCGAACTGCTGGAGCCGTCCGGGCTCGGCGGGCATTGGTGGCTGCTGCACACCATCGGCATCGATCCGCTCGCCCTGCACCTGCCGTGACCACCGCCTGGAAACCGGGCGCAGGCACCGCCGCTTCCGACCGCATCCGGGACACCGCCGCTCGCCGCCGGCTCGCCCCCGCCCTCCTCGCCCACCGTGGCTCGGCCTCATCGCCGCTCGCCCATCACTCTCGACCGCCGCCGCTCGACCGCCGCCGCTCGCCCATCACTCTCGCCCCCCGCCGCTCGACCGCCGCCGCTCGCCTGCCGCCGCTCGCCCCCGCCGCTCCGCCCGCCGCCGCTCGCCCCGCTGCTCGGGGGCGCGACGCGAGCGCGGCCCGCCAGCGCACCCGTGGGAGCATGGTCGGGTGAGCGATCTGACGGAGATGACGGTCGGCACCGGCGCCGGGCTGGAAACCGCCGACATGGTGCTCAACGTCGGGCCGCAACATCCGTCCACGCACGGCGTGCTGCGCCTCAAGCTCACGTTGGACGGCGAGCGGGTGGTGGCCTGCGAGCCGATCGTCGGGTACATGCACCGGGGCGCGGAGAAGCTGTTCGAGGTCCGGGACTACCGGCAGATCATCGTGCTGGCGAACCGGCACGACTGGCTGTCGGCGTTCGCCAACGAGCTGGGCGTGGTGCTGGCCGTCGAGCGGCTGATGGGCATGGAGGTGCCGGAGCGCGCGATCTGGCTGCGGATGGCGCTGGCCGAGCTGAACCGGGTGCTCAACCATCTGATGTTCCTCGGCTCGTACCCGCTGGAGATCGGTGCGATCACGCCGATGTTCTACGCGTTCCGGGAGCGGGAGACGCTGCAGGCGGTCATGGAGGAGGTCTCCGGCGGACGGATCCACTACATGTTCAACCGGGTCGGCGGCCTCAAGGAGGAGATCCCAGCCGGCTGGACGCGGCGGGCCCGGGAGGCGATCGGCCAGGTGGAGGCGGGGCTGCCCGATCTGGAGCGGCTGATCCGGCACAACGAGATCTTCCTGGCCCGGACGGTCGGCGTCGGGGTGCTGACCGCCGAGCAGGCGGCCGCCTACGGTGCGTCCGGCCCGGTGGCCCGGGCCAGCGGCCTGGACATGGACCTGCGCCGGGACGAGCCCTACCTGGCGTACGACCAGCTGTCCGTGCCCGTGGTGACCCGGACGGCCGGCGACTGCCACGCCCGGTTCGAGGTGCTGCTCGACCAGGTGCACGTGTCGCTTGACCTGGCCCGGCGGTGCCTGGAACGGGTGGATCAGATCAGCGGGCCGGTGAACGTCCGGCTGCCCAAGGTGGTCAAGGCGCCGGAGGGCCACACGTACGCGTGGACCGAGAACCCGCTCGGCATCAACGGCTACTACCTGGTGTCACGGGGCGAGAAGACCCCGTGGCGGCTCAAGCTGCGGACCGCCTCGTACGCCAACGTGCAGGCCCTGGCAACGCTCATCCCCGGATGCCTGGTGCCGGACTTGATCGCGATCCTCGGCTCGATGTTCTTCGTGGTCGGCGACATCGACAAATAGCGCCGGCCGGCGTCGCATCGATCTGGGCGAAGGGCAGCAGCGTCGCATCGATCTCGGGGAGCGGGCTACCAGCCGCCGTAGCGGTTCTCCGCCTCCGCCCAACCGGGGTAACCGGGCTCCGGATCGCCGAAGCCGAAGCCATCCCGCAAACCGACCTCCTCGTCGTCTTCGGAGGCGTGGTGGGAGGCGTGATCGGGCTTGGATCGGCGCCCGGTGTAACCGAGGTCCACCGCGGTTTCGTCAGCCCGGCGGCGACCGCGCTGCTCACCGACCGGCCAGCCGTAGGTGCCCGCCACCGCTCCACCGCGGGTCGCGCCGAAGACAGCCCCCGACGCGGCCCCGGTCCGGCCGTCATGCGCCCGTGCACGGCGATCCGAGGCGCCGGAGAAGGACGTCATCCAGGATGGCGTGCCGTAAGCCTCACTCGCGGCCCGCCCCACTGCGCTGCCGTGGGGCTCGCTCGAAGCCGGCGGTGGCGGGTTGACGTAGGGGTCGCTCGAAGCCAGCCCGGCCCGACTGACGTACGGCACGCTCGAAGCGAGCGCGGGCCGGTTGACGTAGGGCTGGCTCGAGGCTGGGGCGGCCGGGTTGACATCCGGGTCGGCCGGAGCAGGCGGCATCGGTGGGCGGAACACCGGCGCCCTCGGCGGCCGGACCGCGCCTGACCGGTGTCCCCGCTGGCCGGGCACGGCCACGGAAGCGTGCACCGGAGCGGCCACAACCGCCGACGCACCCGCGGCAGTGGACGCACCCACCGAGGCGGAGCCGACCGACGAGGCAAAGCCCACCGGGGCGTGGCCGACCGACGAGGCAAAGCCCACCGACGCCGGGCCGACCGACGAAGCCGAGCCCACCGACGCGGCGCCGACTGACGCCGAGCCCACCGACGCCGAGCCCACCGACGCCGAGCTGACCGACGAAGCAAAGCCCACCGACGCACCCCGGCCGACGGACGACGACGTGCTGACCGGGGCCGGCGCGGCGCGCACCACGGCACGGCCGTCCGGGCGGGGGCGCGGACCGGGATGGGCCGCTGCCGGCCACCGATCCGGTCCGGCCGACCGGGCCGCTGCCAGTTCCGCGCGCAACTCTTCGCGCAGGGCGCCGATCTCGTCGGCGACCCGGTCCTCCACATGCATCCGCAGCAGCACCGGATCGGTGCGGATCAGCTGCGACGCACCGAGCAGCACCGCGCAGACGGCGATCAGCACGATCGAGACCCGCTCGGCGCCGTCACCGCCCAGCAGGACCAGCAGCGCGGCCACCGGGGCCAGGCCGGCACCGGCCCAGGTGAGGGCGCGGATCAGGCGCGGACTGTGCCCGTTTTCTGGTTGCCGGTCGGACATGGTCGCCGATGCTACCGAGAGCCCACCGCGGACGAAACGGGCAGCACCGAGCAGTCACCGGGACGAGACGGGCAGCACCGGACAGCGAAACGGCAGTGCCGGCCAGCACCCTGCGGCACCCGCCAGCACCCTGCGGCACCGGCCAGCACCCCGACTGCACCCCGCAGCACCGGGCAGCAGCCCCACAGCGCCGGGCATCGCCCCCGCAATGCCCGGCGCTGCCGGACCGGCTGAACCTCAGCCGGCGGCCAATGCTCCGTCCGAACTGAACACCAGGCCGACGCTGATCGTGCCCTGCTTCAGGCCGGTCTTGGTGAGTGGTCCGCCGGCGTCCAGCGCGGTGAACTTGCCGGACTGGAAGTTGTACGTCGACACCAGGCCCTGCTGGCACTTCGGCCGCTGGGGGCACTCCGGCGGGCCGCCCAGCACGGTGGCCGCACCCGAGCACTTGGCGGCCAGGTCGGACAGGGTCTTGACGCCGTACTTGTCGGCGAACGCCTTGGTGGTGGCGAACGCGTTCTGGTCCTGTGCCGCGGACGGCTTGCCGAACACCAGCCCGGACTTCTCACCCAGCGCGGTCAGGTTCTTCATCGTGGTGTTCAGGTCGGGCGACGAGGGGTCGGTGGCGTTCTCGCCGTTGACCTTGCCGTTGAGGAAGGTGGCCAGGGTGGCCGCGTACTCCGGCACCACATCGATCTCGCCCTTTTCCAGCGCCGGCTCGTACAGCTCACGGTTGCCGATCTGCTGCACCTCGACCTGATAGCCGGCCGCGGTGAGTGCGAGCTTGTAGAGCTCACCGAGGGTGGCGCTCTCGCTGAAGTTGGCGGCGCCGACGGTAATGTCGCCGCCGGGGCCCTCTTCGATGCCGGCGGTCAGGTTGTTCGCCGTCGCGAACTCCTGCGCCGCCGCCGCGGAGGACTTGCGGTCGATGTCGACCGCCTTGTTCAGCTCGATGAGCTTGGTCGTGTCGAGCGCCGCGGAAACCTTGTCGAGCGCCGCGATGAGCTGCGGCGACGAGGACTTCGCGTGGATCGCCGGTACGACGTTGTCGGTGTTCTGCAGGTTCTTGTCGTCGGTCAGCACGACCAGGGTGTCTCCGGCGACCGGCGCGCACCCGGCGCCGGCGGCCGAACTGGCCGGCGCCTCGGTGCCCGAGGATCCCGCGCCACCACAGCCGGAGAGGACGACGGCGGTGGTGAAGGCACCAACCGCCAAGAACAGGTTTCGACGCATACTGCCGCCTTCTGTGTCCCGGCGCACCGCTTGCGGGCGCGCCGCGTGTCCGACGGGCAGTCGGAGGGCCGATGCCCGTTGTTGTTCCTGTCAGGTGTACTCCCCGGGTACGACAACTTCGGTGGGCCGGGGGCCGACCGTTACCCAGCCGGAATCGCCGCACTGGGCCGCTGGCGGCGTTTGGTGGCGCGCAGGGCCTTCGGGGTGACCGCTCGTTGCACGATCGCCAGCACCCCCTCCACCAGGAGCGCGAGGACCGCGACGGCGATACCGCCGGCCACGATCTGGGCGCCGCCGCCGCTGCTCATGCCGATGCCGAAGCCGGCGTTGATGATCTCGCCGAGACCGCCGCCGTTGACCCACGCGGCGAGCGCCGCCGTGGCCACCACCTGCACCGCAGCGGTCCGGAGCCCGGCCGCCAGGTAGGGCACGGACAGCGGCAGCTCCACCTGGCGCAGCAACTGGCCACCGGACAGACCCATCCCCTTGGCCGCCTCGCGGGTCTCCGGATCGATCTGCCGGAGACCGGTGTACGCGTTGGCCAGCAGCGGCGGAAGGGCGAAGACGGCGAGCGCGACGACCACCGGCGGCTTGCCGAAACCGAGGGCGGTGAGCGGCAGGATGGTGAGGAGCGCGAAGGTCGGAATCGCCAGTGTGAGGTTCGCCACGGTGATCACCAGACCACCGCCGCGGCCACGATGGCCGAGCCAGATGCCGAGCGGCCAGCCGACCACGCACCCGAGCAGCACCGCCCAGAAGCTGATCACCAGGTGCTCCTGCAACCGGTCCAGCAGCCCACCGGGGTTCGTCCAGTTCAGCGGGTCGTTGAGCCAGACCAGGCCATCGGACAGGTAGTTCATGCCGCCCGCCGCCGTACCCACGGCGTCAGCGCCCGGCCGATGCCAGCCAGAAGCAGGTCGAGGACCAGCGCCAGCAGGACGCAGAGGACCGATGCGGTGAGGATCTGCGCTTTGTAGAAGTTGTTCCGGAACCCACCCAGGATGAGGTCGCCGAGCGCACCCTTGCCGATGATCCCGCCGACCGTGACCAGCGCGACCGTGGAGACCGTCGCCAGCCGCAGCCCGGTCAGGATGCCAGGCAGGGCCAGCGGCAACTCGATGCGCCACAGCCGGCCGAACTTCCCGTACCCCATGCCCGCCGCCGCCTCCCGCACCTCATCGGGCACCTGGGTCAGCCCGGCCAGGGCATTGCGCACCAGCACCAGCAGCGCGTAGAGCACCAGCGCGATCAGCACCGACAGGTCGGTGGTGGTGCCCACCGCGGGCGCGACCAGCGCCAGCAGCGCCAGCGAAGGGATGGTGTAAAGGATGCCGGAGAGTGCGAGAATCGGGCCGGTCAGCGACCGCCACCAGTACGAGACCACGGCCAGCGGCAGCGCGATCACCAGGGCGATCAGCACCGCCCGAGCGGTCAGCCAGGCATGATCCTGGAGGTTGCTGAGCAGGAGATCGGCGTTGTCGCGGACGTAACGCCAGGAGAGCCACGGATTTCCCGGCCCGTCCTCGGCGGGGGCGGCCAGAGGTGACGCGGGCGATGCGGCCCACGACAGGAAGGACATAGGTGGACGCTACCGCGATCAACGACGCCGGTGGGCGCCGCACAGCGGCTTCGATCACGTTGGAGAACCTCGGCAAGGTCTTCCCGGACGGCACGGTCGCGGTCGGCGACATCAGCCTCGAGGTGCCGGCCGGCGAGCTGGTCGTGCTGATCGGTCCGTCCGGCTCCGGCAAGTCCACCGTGCTTCGCATGATCAACCGCTTGATCGAGCCGTCCAAGGGCACGGTCCGGATCGACGGCACGGACATCGCCGAGCAGGACCCGGTGGAGCTGCGCCGGCAGATCGGGTACGTGATCCAGAACGTCGGCCTGTTCCCGCACCAGACCATCCGGGCCAACGTCGGCACCGTACCGCGGCTGCTCGGCTGGAACCGCAAGCGGATCCGCGACCGCGCCGACGACCTGCTCGAGCTGGTCGGCCTGGACCCGCAGCGCTACGGCGGCCGGTATCCCAGCGAGCTCTCCGGCGGCCAGCGGCAGCGAGTCGGAGTGGCCCGGGCGCTCGCGGCGGACCCGCTGGTGCTGTTGATGGACGAGCCGTTCTCGGCGGTCGACCCGATCGTCCGCGCCCGCCTCCAGGAGGAATTCCTGCGGCTGCAGGCCGCGGTTCGCAAGACCATCGTGCTGGTCACCCACGACATCGACGAGGCGGTACGGCTGGGCGACCGGATCGCGGTGCTCGGGGAGGGCGGCCGGCTGCTGCAGTACGACCGCCCTCCGGCTCTGCTCAGCAGCCCGGCCTCGGACACTGTGCGCGACTTCGTCGGCGCCGACCGCGGCATCCGGCGGCTGACCGTCACCCCGCTGCGCGAGGCGCTACGCCCCTTGGGCAACGTCGAGGACGTCGAGCGGCTGCCGGCCGTGGACGTGGAGGGCACGCTGTACGACGCGCTGGCCGCGATGCTGACCGCCGACGCGCTCAACGTGGTGGCCACCGAGGACGGCCGGCCGGTGGGCACCGTGTCCCGGTCGGCCATCTTCGAGGTGCCCAACCGGGCGACCGAAGCCCGGGTGTAGAACAGCGCGACCGGATCCGGGGAGGACTCCGATCGCGCTGTTCGTGCGGGCCGGCCCCGCGGGTGGCTAGCGGGTGCCGCGCCGGCCACCGAGCGTGGCCAGGCCGATGATCCAGCCGACGAACAGGCCGTAGGTGGCGCCCTCGCCGGCCGTCCGGAACGCGCTGAGCAGCGACGGGTTGGCCAGGAACAGCGTGGTGAGCAGGGCGGCGAAGCCACCCGCGAAGATGTACGCGGCCCAGCCAGCGAAGAACTGGCTGACCGTGCCGCGCGCGCGGGCCAGTTGCGAGCCGGGCAGCAGGAACAGGAAGAGCAGAGTCAGGACGATCACCAGGATCGCCCGTAGGTCTTGGACGACGACTTCGCGCAGCGAGTCGCCCGAGTCGATGCGCCAGGCCGGCCAGGCCAGCAGACGCAGCCACCAGCCGCCCGCGGTTTCCGGGTCGGTGTTGTCGTCGACCCAATCCCGGTACCAGGGGCTGCCGAAGACCAGGACCAGGATGAGCGCGGCCGTGGTGCCCGCACCGGGTGCAGTCTTGTATCGATTGCCGAGAGCCATGCGCGGCTAGGTTCCCAGCAGCCGCACAGTTTCAAACGACGGACATAGATGGCTGAGCCACCGAAACGGCTCCGCCGTGTGGCAAAAGGGTTAGTGCTTCTGCAAGTAGTCGATAAAGGCGGCTCGCAGCAGCGGCTCCTGCTCCCCGTACCCGTGTCCGGTCAGTTCACGCCACAGCGCGACGGCTTCGTCCACGGTCGGTCCGACCGAGTTCGGCGCGCCGTCCAGGGCGGAGGCGTCGTCGGAGTCCGGCAGGTGCTTGACCACCGACCAGAAGAAGCCGACATCCCGGTTCTCCCGGGCTCTGGCGAAGGCGCGCTCGCGAAGCTCCTCGGTCGAGAGGGCGTCCAGCTCGGCGAAGCTCGGGGAGGTCATGGGAGAAGCATAGGACCGGCCGGGTACGGCTAACGGTTGGTCCCCCACGGTCCGTCGTCCCACCGGTCCGACCGGTTCTGCGTCGGCACCGAGGTCGACCACGTTTCCGGCAGGTCCGGCGTCCAGGTGGTGCCGGCCGCGGCCGCACCGGTCCACTCCTCCTCGGACACGCCCACCGGCAGCGGCCGCCCGTAGGTCTCCACCAGCCGCGTCACCACCAGGCCAGCACCGATCAGCGCGGCCGCGATGGCGAACAGCGCGATGTCCAGGTCGCGCCGGGCCGAATAGTCCAGGAACAACGTCACCCCGGCCACCGCGAGCAGCGTGCCGAAGATCCCGCCGCGCCGGCCGAACGCGCTGGTGCCGGCGAACAGGGCGGTGCCGAACGCGATGCCGGTCCACTCCAGGCCGGTGCCCGGCTCGATGGGCTCGGTGGACTGGGCGGCGATCAGGATGCCGGCGGCGACCGCTAACACCGACGAGACCACCAGCGAGCCGATCACCGGAAGGGCGGCGGCGGCACCCCGCCGGGCGGCCGGATCGGCGACCGGCCGCATCCGGCCGACCACCCGCCGGACCGGCGCGGCCGAACCCAGCGCGGCGCCCACCACGGCCACCAGCGCGAACCCGCCGAAGAGGTAGAACGCCTGGTCGGACGGGTCATAGTTGCCCTGCACATCGACCGGTGCGATGCGCAACTGAACGAATACGGTGACGGCCATTCCGGCGCCCAGCGTCGCGACCCACGCGGGCACGTGCAGGCCCAGCACCAGCAGGGCGAGGAGAAGACCGCCGGCCGCGGCGATGCCGAGCGCGGGCACGGCCGCGTCGATCAGGCCGCGGTCACCCTGTTCGGCGTAGTGCAGCGCACCGGCCAGCGCGACCGGGCCGACCGCGAGATTGGGTACGCCGGCCCGCAGCGTCAGCCCGGCGCCCAGCGTCAGCAGGCCGATCGCCGTACCGGTGATCAGCAGGGTGTCCAGCGCCGGCCGCCGCAGGCTGGCCGGGTCGAGGCGGTAGAGCAGGTAGCCGATCGCCGCCACCGCGAGCAGCAGGACGATCTCCCACCCGAGGTGGATGCCGAGCCGGTCCCGCCCGTTGGCGTCGTCGGCGGACGGCCGGCGCGACGACTCGGCGGACGGGTCGACTGCGTCCGATTCGAGATCACGACGGCGTTGGCGATAATCGGCCGCACTGGCGGCGTTCGCGCGGTAGCCGACCGAGTCCTCGTTGTCGCCGGACTTCCGGCGGAACGTCGTGTCCTCGTATGTCATCGCCGCCTCCTACCCATGGTTGAGGCTGCCGACGGCGCTGTCGGCCAGCCTCCCCCTGCTGAGCATACGGATATATCACTGTCTCGGTTCAAGACCGGAACAGCCCGTGATCAGCGGTGCCCGCGGGGTCGATCCGGCTCGTCGGAATCGGTGTGATCGGGCTGGTCCGGCACCCGGCAGGAGCGTTCGAGCCAGAGCGCCGCACCGACCAGCGTGAGCGACGAGACCACCCCGCCGACCGCCGCCGGCACGTCGTCGCGGGCCGCCCGGGTCGGCTCCAGCAGCAGCCAGGCCAGCACGCCCGCGGAGAAC
>DASSAL010000056.1:0-3031 GCA_035685405.1 Actinoplanes sp.
CCGGCGACACCCCGGTCGCGCCCGGCCGGTACGTCACCGGCACGGTCCTGATCGTCGCGGCCGGTCTCGCGGCCGGCCTGGCTGTCCGCCGGATCCGCCGGGCCCGGAACGGTCCGATGCATCGGGCCTGAACCGCCACCGGTTCGGCGCTCGTACCCAGGAAAGTCGCCCGCACCTGAGCACCCGGAGCCGGCCACGCTGCTGCCGGCGCGCCACCCGGGCCGGTTCGACCGCCTGGCCGCGCTGAACCGCACCGGTCAGCCCCGCGCCGACCTGGTGGCCGTCCTGCTCACCGGCATCCCGGGCGGGCTGATCGACGGCTTCCAGAACAGCACCGGCGACGTCCCGGCCGACATGGTGCGGCTGAACACGGCCATCCCGCCGGCCCGGAATCCGGACCGGTTCGGCCTGCTCGGCGGGGATCCGGCCGGGTTCCCCAACGGCCGGCAGATCACCGACGACGTGGTCTCGATCCTGCTGCGGGCCATTGCCGGCGTGACCGTCCCGCTGGTCGACCCGGAGTACGAACCGGACGCCGCGGCGGCCACGCTGGGCCCTGGACCGGGCCCGGCCGGCGCCGCGCTGCTCGAGGAGTTCCCTCTCTCGGCCTGCCGTACCCCGGCCCGGGCATGAGCGCCGTCATCGAGGATGAACGGCCGACGTCCCCGGCCGCGTAGGCATGTCGCCGGAGTGACCACAGGACTACAGTCGGCTGATGGCTGGGAGGCAGGGCGCGGATCCCGACAGCGACGTCGCGGTCCGGGCGTCGCTGCGCACCCGCGACCTGGAGGAGGCCGGAGCCTTCTGCCGGCGGCTGTTCTACGACAGCATCCGGGTCACCCCGCTGGTCGCCGGCGACGCCGTCGACTTCGCCGCCGACGGGGTCCGGATCGGCCCGCTCACGCTCGGCGAGGTGCGGTACGGCGCCGCTGTATACGTGACGGCGAGCGACCTGGAGATCGCCTATCACGTGCTCGTCCCGGTCACCGGCGCGGCGCAGTGCCGCCAGCTCGGTCACGTGGTGACCGCTGACCCGTCCTGCGCGGTGGTGCTCCAGCCGGTCGGCGACATCGCGCTGACCTGGTCCGGCGACTGCCGGATGCTCAGCGTCAAAGTGGACCGGGCGGTCCTGGAACGCGAGATGGATGCGGTCCTGGAGCGGCAGATCAGGTCGCCGATGCCGCTGGGCGCCACGTTCGCCGTCGGGTCCGGCCCCGGGCGCAGCTGGGCGGCCCTGCTCCGGCTGGTGCTGGCCGAGATGCGCGCGGACGGCCTGCTGCGCGAGCCCCAGATGGCCCGCCGATTACGCGACCTGGTGGTGTCCGGGCTGGCGCTGACCGTGGAGCATCCGTACTCCAGCGAGCCGGTCGCCCGCCGCCCGCGCACCGTCAAGCGCGCCCTGGACGCCATGCACGCCGAGCCGGCCTACCCGTTCACCGCCGCCGACCTGGCCGCCGTGGCCGGCGTGGGCATCCGGGTGCTGCAGGAGTCCTTCAGGCAGCACGTGGGCGTGCCGCCGCTGACCTATCTGCGGCGGTTGCGGCTGGACGGCGTACACGCCGAACTCACCCGGGCCGACCCGTGGCAGGTCACGGTCAGCGAGGTGGCCGCCCGGTGGGGGTTCGCCCATCTCGGCCGGTTCGCCGACGCCTATCGCAAGCGGTACGGCGTACCCCCGTCGCAGACCCTCAACGAGCGCTGAGCGCCGGCCTAGAGCTCCACCTTCTGGCCCTTGCCGATCACCACGACACCCTGATCGGAAACGGTGTAGAGCTTGCGGTCGCGGTCCAGGTCGACGCCGATCTGCGCGCCTTCCGGCACCACCACGTTCTTGTCCAGGATGGCGTTGCGGATCACCGCCCGCCGGCCCACCTTCACGCCCTCCATCAGCACCGAGCCCTGCACGTGCGCCCACGAGTTGATCCGCACGTTGGGGGAGACCACCGAGCGCTCCACCAGCGCGCCGGAGACCACCACGCCGGGCGAGATCATCGACTCCAGCGCGCGGCCCTGCCGGTCGTCGTACCCGTGCACGAACTTGGCCGGCGGCCACGGGCCGTACGCGGTGAGGATCGGCCACTCCATGTTGTACATGTTGAACACCGGCGTGGTGGCGATCAGGTCCAGGTGCGCGTCGTAGAACGAGTCCAGCGTCCCCACGTCGCGCCAGTAGCCGCGATCCCGGTCGGTGCTGCCCGGTACGTCGTTGTCGCGGAAGTCGTAGACGTTCGCCTCGCCCCGATCGACCAGCATCGGGATGATGTTGCCGCCCATGTCGTGCTTGCTGTCCGGGTTCTGCGCGTCGAGGCTGACCGCCTCGCACAACGCCCGCGTGCTGAACACGTAGTTGCCCATCGACGCGAAGATCTCGTCCGGGGCGTCGGGCAGGCCGTCGACCTCGGTCGGCTTCTCCTTGAACTCCCGGATCCGGCGCGGATTGGCCGGATCGACGTCGATCACGCCGAACTGATCGGACAGCGCCTTCGGCTGCCGGATGCCGGCCACCGTGACCGAGGCGCCCGAGGTGATGTGGTCGTCGACCATCTGCCGCGGATTCATCCGGTAGATGTGGTCGGCGCCGAACACGATCACGTGGTCCGGGTTCTCGTCGTTGATCAGATTGAGGCTCTGGTAGATCGCGTCGGCCGAGCCGGCGAACCAGCGCGGGCCCAGGCGCTGCTGTGCCGGCACCGGGGTCACGTAGTTGCCCAACAGCGTGGACATCCGCCAGGTCTTGGTGATGTGCCGGTCCAGCGAGTGCGACTTGTACTGGGTCAGGACGACGATCTTGAGGTAGCCGCCGTTGGCGAGGTTGGACAGGACGAAGTCGATCATCCGGTAAATGCCGCCGAAGGGCACGCCCGGCTTCGCCCGGTCCGCGGTCAACGGCATCAGGCGCTTGCCTTCGCCGCCTGCGAGAACGATAGCGAGCACCTTTTCCGCCATGCCTGGACGCTAATCTTCCGGGCACGGGAGCGCCAGCGGAAGCGGCTATTCCGGCGGGGCGTCGGCGGGCGAGCGCGGTACCGCC
>DASSAL010000057.1:0-9641 GCA_035685405.1 Actinoplanes sp.
CTGCGCCACACCCGCGGGCGGAGTCCCCAGGTTAGCCCCCGACCCCCGCACCGGGGGCGGCTGGCCGGCCGAGGCCGCGTCCTACTGGCAAAACGCCGGCTTTGCCCCGGCGCGGGGGGGGGCGCGGGCCCCACCCCGCCGCTCTCCCACCGACGTCACCGAGGAGGTCAGCCATGCCATCGCCTCTGCTGTTCGGCGTGGCACTCCTCGGTCTGGCGGTGGGGTCGTTCCTCAACGTGGTCATCCACCGGGTGCCGCACGACGAGTCGGTGATCCGGCCCGGGTCGCGCTGCCCGCAGTGCGGCGCCGCGATCCGTAACCGGCACAACGTCCCGGTGCTGGGCTGGCTCGTGCTGCGCGGCCGGTGCGCCGACTGCGCGACACCGATCAGCGTCCGTTACCCCCTGGTAGAAGCACTCACCGCGACGCTGTTCGTCGCCGTGACCGCCCGCTTCGGGCTGTCCTGGGAACTGCCCGCGTACCTCTATCTGGCCGCCGTCGCCGTCGCCCTGACGATGATCGACCTGGACACGTTCCGGCTGCCGGACAGGATCGTCAAGCCGTCGTACGCGATGGCCGTCGCCCTGCTGGTGCCGGCCGCCCTGATCGGAGACTCCGGTGGCGCGATCCTGCGCGGGTTCGCCGCCGCCGCGGTGCTCTGGTTGCTGTTCCTCGGCATCCGGCTGCTCGGGCCGATGGGCCGGGGCGACATCAAGCTCGCCCCGCTGCTCGGCTTCTACCTGGGCTGGCTGGGCTGGAGCGCGGTCGCCGTGGGCGCGTTCGCCGGCTTCCTGCTGGGCGGCCTCGCCGGCATCACGCTGATGGCCGTCCGCCTGGCCCGGTTCAAGAGCCGGATCCCGTTCGGGCCGTACATGCTGGCCGGCGCCTTCGTCGCGGTGTTCGCCGCCGCGCCGATCGCCGACTGGTACCTGAACCTGCTCACCCCTCCCGTCGCTTGAGGAAGGAAACCGATGGCTAGCGTCAATCCGATCGGGCTGGACATCGGCTCGTCGTCCATCCGCGCGGTGGAGGTGCGCCGCGGGAAGGACGAGCACGCGCTGACCAATTTCGGCCAGGTCCCGCTCCCGCCCGGCACCGTGCAGGCCGGCATCGTGCAGGACCCGGTGGCGGTCACGTCGGCCCTCAAGCAGCTCTGGGCGGCCTGCAAGTTCGACACCAAGAAGGTCATGCTCGGCGTGACCAACCCGCAGCTGGTGGTCCGCGAGGTGTCGGTGTCCAACCTGCCGGCCAAGGAGATGCGCAAGTCACTGCCGTTCCAGGTGCGCGACATGCTGCCGCTGGCCGTCGAACGCTCGGTGCTGGACTTCCACCCGCTGGAGGAGCCGGGCGACAACCCGACCGTACGCGGGCTTCTGATCGCCATGCCGAAGGAAGCGGTGATGACCACCGTGCAGGCGGTGGAGAAGGCCGGGCTGCACGTGGTCGGCGTCGACCTGGCCTCGTTCGCCGCGTTGCGCGCCGCCTCGCGGCTGGACGCCCAGGTCGAGGCGATTGTCGACATCGGCGCCGAGGTGACCAGCGTGGTGGTGCACGCCGACGGTGAGCCGCTGATCGTGCGTACCGTGCCGCGCGGTGGCGCCGAGGTGACCCAGAACATGGCCACCCGGCTGGGCATCGACCCGGCCGAGGCGGAGGTCCTCAAGTGCCGGTACGGCCTGCACGGCGACGGCAACCCGGACACCGCCGTCGCGGCCGCCGACGCCATCCGCCCGCTGGTCAACGAGATGCGCAGCTCGTTCACCTACCTCGCCTCCGGAGAACGGCAGAAGCAGGTCACCCGGATTTCGCTGTGCGGCGGCAGTGCGCTGATGCCCGGCCTCGCCGAGCACCTGCAGCAACAGCTCAACGTCGTGGTGATGTACGCGGACAACGCCGGCCGGCTGCGCGACACCCGCAAGGCCCGCCAGCGCGGCTTCGACAGTTTCGTCCCGTCGGCCGCCGTGTCGATCGGCCTCACCCTGGGAGCGGCGGCCTGATGTCCACCACGCTGATTCCACTGAACCCGGCGGCCTCCCCCGCCCAGAGCATGCGGGTCCTGAACATCTCCGCCAGCCTGCTGCCGGAGGACATCGTCGCCGCCCGGCAGGCGCGCCGCACCCGCGGCCTGGTCGTCGTCGCCCTGGCGGTGGTCGCCGGCTTGTGCGCGGCCTGGTTCGCAGTGGCGTACCACCAGAAGCAGGAGGCGGATCAGGCCCGGATCAAGGCGTCCGCCGCGGTCACCGCCTTGCAGAGCGACCAGCGGGAGTACACCGAAACGCTCCAGGTGCAGGCGGACACCAAGTTGCTCAACGAGCAGCTCGCCGCGGTGATGGCCAACGACCTGGACTGGGCCGCGCTGCTGGCCGCGCTGCGCAGCGCCGGCGCACCGTCCGGCATCACGGTGAGCGGCGTCAACGGTCAGCTGACCACGTCCGATGACGCGGCGGCGGCGGTCAAGGTGCTGCCCGGTTCCGCCACCGACACCGTGGGCTCGCTGTTGGTGAGCGGCGCGGGACCGGACAAGAAGGCGGTCGCCGCGTACGTCGAGGCCCTCGGCCGGCGGTCCGTCGTGGCCAACCCGTACGTCACCAGCGTCGCCTCCGACGACTCCGGCGGGGTGACCTTCAGCCTCCGGGTCGACATCACTCGTGCGGCACTCTGCGGCCGGTTCACCACCGCCTGCACGAACTCGGGAGGCAACTGATGAGTGCCCGTCTCGTCAATCAGCTCTGGATGATCGCCGGGCTTGCCGCCGTCGTCCTGCTCGGCCTGCTCACCTGGTCCTTCGGTGTCACCCCGCAGCGGACCGACGCGGCGTCCCTGAAAGAGCAGACCAACGCCGCCTACGACCAGGCGAACATCCTGCGCGCCCGGATCGCCAAGCTGGAGGCCGACAAGGCGAAGCTGCCGACCCTCAAGGCGCAGCGGGCGGCGCGCAAGGCCGCGCTGCCGGCCAACTCCGGGGTGCCGGCCTTCCTGCGTCAGCTCCAGGCCACCGGCACGAAGGTCGGCGCGGACATCAGCGGCATCACCGTGGGCGACCCGGAACCGGTCGACGCCACACCCGGTGTCTGGGCCCTGCCGATCCAGCTCACCGCGGACGGGACTCCGGCGCAGCTGGACGGCTTCCTGAAGCAGTTGCAGGCGGCCGACCAGAAACGGGCCGTTCTGATCGAGATCGCCAACCTGACGTCCGAGGGCAGCGCCGCCGGCAGCACGAGCCTCAACCTCACCGTCAAGGCCTTCGTGGCGCCGCCGGTCGGCACCACGAACATCACGACGAACTGATGCGGCCGGGCGAGATCGAGGGCGCGATGCAGACCCCAGACGGCCAGTGGCGAGTGGAGATCGTCCGCAGCCAGGGCGTCCGGTGGTACCGCATCGTGCACGGCGAGGAGGTTCTCGACTGGCTCTCCATCGCCTCGGTCGAACGGATCCTCGACGAGGCCGGCGTCGAACGCCACACGCTGGTCGACGTCGACCCCTCGGCCTGACTTTTCACGGAAACGGAACGGGTATGACCACCGATCGAGCCTCCGGGTCCTCGCGACCCCAGCGCCGCCGGATGCCGCGGGCCGGCTCCGACGACGGCTTCTCGCTGCTCGAGGTGCTGGTCGCCCTCGCGGTGATCGGGCTGGTGATGGCGGGTACCGCGCCGTTCCTGACCAGGTCGGTGTCTGTGGTCGGACAGCAGCGCACGCAGCAGGTCGCGATCGAGGTGGCCAACGACGCGCTCGAGCGTGCCCGGGCGCTGTCCCCGTCCTCGCTGCTCGCCGGGCGTGGCAGCACCGCGGTGCAGAACCAGCTCGCCGTCGCCCGTGACGACGTCAGGGCCATCATCACCAGGACCGACGCCGACCCCACCGTGGACAGCACGGCCGGCGTGAACGCGCCGCTGCCCACGGCCCCGCTCCCGGTCACCATCAGCGGGGTGGAGTATCAGCAACGCTGGTACGTCGGACGCTGCTGGCAGACCAAGGCCGACCCCGCGCAGCCCAGCGTCAACGTGGGCAGTTGCGTCGGCACCGAGCCCGGCGGGGGCGGCGTGCCGTTCTTCCGGGTGGTCGTGGCCGTCACCTGGCAGCACAAGGAATGCACGCCGGACCCGTGCAGCTATGTCGCCTCGACGCTGGTGAGCCCGGGCGCCGATCCGGTCTTCGACCTGAAGCGGCCGCCGCCCACCATCGCCAACCCCGGCGCGCAGGCCCACTACGTCGGGCAGTCGGTGAGCTTCCAGCTGGTCGCGGCCGGTGGTTCGCTGCCCCGCACCTGGACGCTGACCGGCCTGCCGCCCGGCCTGACGGCCACCGCAGCCGGCCTGATCACCGGCACGCCCACCACGGTTGGCACGTACACGGTCGCGGCACACGTGCAGGACCGGGACGCCCGAAGCGACGACACCACCTTCACCTGGACGGTGGCGACCTCGCCGTCGCTCACCTCGCCCGGAGATCAGGTCTTCCGGACCACCACGGCCGCCTCGCTCCCGATCGCCCTGACCGGCGGCCTGCCGCCGCTGACCTGGACCGCCGCCAACCTGCCGGCCGGCCTGGCGATCAACGGGTCGACCGGGGTCATCTCCGGGACTCCGACAACCGTGCAGACGACCTCGCAGACGGCCACGATCAGGGTCACCGCCAAGGGCTCGAGGACCGCGACTACCACGTTCAACTGGCGGGTGCTGACCCCGGTGCGGCTGATCCTCGGCACCACCTACAGCGCCAACAAGGGTGACAACGGGGCCTACGACCTTGCCCAAGGGCTGTTCGGCGGGCTGGGGCCGTACACCTGGACGGTGACCGGTCTGCCGCCCGGCATGACCTACAGCGCGAGCAACGGAACGACCAGCGGGATCATCACCGCCGGCACCCGATACCTCGCCACCGCGACGGTGACCGACAGCGCCGGCGGTGTTGCGACGGCGACGGCGGTGGTCAACGTGTCCACCACCGGCCTGCGGGTGACCACACCCGACCCGAGCAACCCGGACCGGACCAGCACCGTGGGCTCCACCGTCTCGCTGACCGCGCAGGCGGCCGGCCCGGCCGCGCAGACGTGGTCGGCGACCGGCCTGCCGCCGGGTCTGACGATGACCGCCGGCGGGGTGGTGTCCGGGAGCCCGACCACGGCGGGTACCTACACCACCACCCTCACCGTCAACGGCGGCGGCCAGGTCGCCAAATTGATGCTGGTCTGGAGGGTGAACCCATGAGGCATCGCAGGCCGACCGGGGCCCGGGACGACGCCGGCCTCTCGATGGTCGAGGTTCTGGTGACGATGGGCCTGCTGGGCGTCGTCATGGTGGTCTTCACCGCCGCGATCCTGCAGGCGTACCGGGCGAACGTGAAGACGGAGTCCATCTCGATCGTCCAGTCCCAACTGCAGACCGCTTTCCAGCGCTTCGACCGGGAACTGCGCTACGCGTCCTGGATCGCCCAGCCCGGGCAGGTGAACAACGCCTGGTACGTGGAGTGGGCCGGGTACGACGGCAGCCGGTGTTATCAACTCCGGCTGGACGCCGGCGGCGTCCTGCAGATGCTCACCTGGCCGCGGGCCGGCACCCCGCCGGTGGAGGGCACGGCGGGCCAGACGCTTGCCACCAACCTGGTCGCCCCCGGCAGCGGGCCGTTCGAACGGCAGGCCGCCGGGATCACCACGGGTGCGAGCGCCGGCATCGACTTCGCCCCCGACTTCCAACGGCTCCGGGTCCGGCTGACCGCCCGGGTGGACGACAGCACCGCGCAGGTGGACACCACGTTCACCGCGTTGAACACGTCGCGCAACACACCGGCGACGAACGACTGCAGCAGAGGGAGGCCGACATGATCGGGATCAGGGTCCGGTGCGGACCGCCCGGCCGCCCGGCGCCCGGGGGCTCCGATCGGGGTTCGATGCCGATGGCGCTGCTCGTCACGCTGGTCGCCATGTCGCTGAGCGCCGCCCTCGTACCGATCGTGGTCCGCCAGATGACCACCACTCGCACCATCACCGCGCGTACCGACGCCTTGCAGGCGGCGCAGGCCGGCATCGACGTGGCGGTCGGTCAGCTCCGGGCGTCCGGCTCCACCAGCGGCGGCGACCTGGAGTCCCTGCCGCCGTGCACGCTGACCGGCACGTCGCTGTCCGGCTCGGCCTACCGGGTGGTCATCGTGTACTACCGGTTGGCCGACGACGGCGCGCCCACGCCACAGACCTGCCCGCCGACCGATGTGCCGGTGACGGCTCGGCTGACCTCGACCGGCGGCCGGGCCGGCGGAAACCTGACCGAGGGCGCCACCGGTACCCGCACCATCGAGTCCACGTACACGTTCCGCACCACCAACGAGAACACCAGCGGCGGTGCCATCCAGCTGGCGTCGCCCACCGTCGCCCCGCTGTGCCTGGACGCCGGTGCGAACTCCTATCCGGCCGACGGTACGGTCGTGAAGGTGCAGCTGTGCCGGGCCGGCGGCAGCAGCGACCAGCGATTCGCCTACACCACCGACCTGAACATCAAGGTGGTCGGGTCGGAGACGGCGAGCGCCCCGGCCGGCATGTGCGTCGACGCGCCGTACCCGCGCGCCACCAACGACGTCGTGCGATTCCAGCCCTGCATGGGGCTCAGCGCGCGTCAGCAGTGGAGCCTCAACGACTCCTCGTCGTTCGCCAGCACCCGGGAGAACGAGGTCCGGCTCGGTGACTTCTGCCTGAGCCTGCGCAACCCCGGAACGGCGGACAGCGACATCGTGCTGGGCTCGTGCTCGGGCGCCGCCAACCGCAACATCTGGCGGCCGCAGGCCGGTGTCGGCGCTGGCATGTCCTCGGCCGAAACCGACCAGATCGTCAACTTCAAGCAGTTCAGCCGGTGCCTGGACGTCACCAACTTCCGGCCGGACTGGAGCTACATGATCGTCTGGTTCTGCAAGCAGTCGCCCAACGGCGTCCCGCCCTGGAACCAGACCTGGTACACGCTCCCCGCCGGGGCCGGCCCGCTGGAGAAGCGAATCCGCACGATCAACACCACCGACGGTCGCGGGTACTGCATGCGCACTCCCGCATCAACCGCCGCGAATCAGTACGTGACGCTGACCGAGTGCAGCGCGACCGAGGTCCTGACGGATCCGAACCTGATCTGGACCGTGTACGGCGACACCGGCGTCTACGCCACCAGCTACCGCATCGTGGACAGCCACGGCTTCTGCCTCACCCCGACCGACCTGGCCGCCAACCCACCGGACACCCACACCGACGGCACGGCCAAGGTCAAGGTCGCCACCTGCAACAACTCCGAACTGCAGAAGTGGAACGCGCCGGCCGACCTGAACCAGCCGATCGCGCTGACCAACACCACGGAGAAGTGAGCCGGCACAAGCCTAGGGAAGGCGCCAGACCTTCGTCGGTCCGTCCGTGGTCGGGCAGGCCAGGTAGCGGCCGTCGACCTCACACCCGAACGGCGCGGCGGTGTCCACCCACCCGAGCGTGTGCGGCCGCCCGTCCGGGTCCAGCTCACTGACCCAGGCCTGGTCCGGCTCGGCGGGCTGCAACAGCAGGCGGCCGACCTGGAACACCGGTCCGATCGGGCGCAGCGTCCGCCCGGTGGCCGGGTCCAGCAGCGACATCCGCGGCCGCTCGCCGTGGTCGTACCCGGCCAGGAACCGGTCGTCGAGCCGGCCCGCGTAGGCGATCTCACCGGCGCGCCAGCGCCGGGTGCCGGTGGCCGGGTCGATCGCGACGACCGCGCTGATGTCCGGCCGCATCAGGCACCACACCGGACCGCAGTCGAACACCGCCTCGCCGCTCTCCGCGGCACCCCACAGCCGGGCGAAGGGCACCAGCGAGTACGCGGTCAGCGCCGGTCGCGCATCGGACCGGAACACCACCAGCCGGTTGTCACCGACGGTGTGCACGCGGCCGCTCTCCGCCCGCAGCGGCCCGCCGATCACGCCGGCCGACAGCACCGCGCCGGTGGCGAAGTCCAGCGTCGTCACGGTGCCGGCCAGACCGATCGCCACCACCCGGCTGGGCCGGCCGGTCCACAGGTCGTCCGGCCCGAACGACACCCGCCCGGCCAGCGTCCGTGACCAGACCGTCCGCCCGGTCCGAGGCTCGGCCAGCCGGAGCCCGGTCGCCTCGGGCCGGTCGGTGGTGATCAACGCGCCGCCGTCCGTCAGCGTGACAACCGACGTGTTCGCCGCCGCCAGGCTCCACAGCACCCGGCCGGTGTCCGCGTCCAGGAAGCTGACCCGCGGATCGGTCCCGGACCGGGCCATCAACACCCGGGCGCCATCGTTGATCTGCAGGTTCTGCACCGCATGGGGCAGCGCGCGGGCCCAGCGCTGGGCGCCGCCGGCGAGCTCGAACCGGCGGACCGCGGACTCACTCGTGGGATTGCTGGGGCCGTACGAGGCGGTGTAAAGCGCGCCGGCGCCCAGCTTGAACGCCGCGGCGGTGGTGCCGTTCGCGGCCAGCACCATCCGCAGGCCCGGCGCCGGCGGCCCGGCCGGACCGACGGCGGCGAGCACGAGCAACACCATCACCACCGCGAGCACCGGGCGGGAGAAGCCGGACCGGGTCGGTCCCGGCCGGGCATCGTCGGCCGGCCCCGGGCCGGCCACATCAAGATCGATGATCGGTACGCCCGCGGCCACGCGCTCATTGTCCTCCGGTGGACGCCCGCGCGGGTAGGTCACCGGGGTCTGCTCACGGTGAGTACGCTACCGCTATGTCTTATGCGGTTCCGCCGACCAGAACGGCGGCCGTGGTCCAGCAGCTGCGCAACGAGATCGTCTCCGGCGAGCTGCCACCCGGCACCCTGATCAAGGACGCTGAGCTCGCCACCCGGCTCGGCGTCAGCATCACGCCGGTCCGCGAGGCCATCGCTCAGCTCTCTGTCGAAGGGCTGATCGACATCGCGCCGAACCGGACCCGGCACGTCACCAAGGTGACGCAGAAGAACGCCCTCGAGCTGGTCGACGTGATGAGCGTGCTGGCGTGTGCCGGCTTCGAGTGGGGCGTGGAGAACCTGACCGAGACCCACCTCGACCTGTTGCGCCAGCGGCAGAAGGAGTTCGTCGAGGCCCTCGCGGCCGGCAACGTGCTCGCGGCCGGCGCCGCCGGCGCCGACTTCAGCACCACCGTGATCCTGGCCAGCGGCAACCGCGAGCTTCAGTCCATGGTGGACCTGGTGGTGGCCCGGACCACCCGGATCCTGGCGATGTCCGCCGTGAGCAACCTGTGGGGCGCCTGGATCGAGGGCCACGACGCCATCCTCGAGCTGCTGGAGGCGGGCGACCGGGACGGCGCGGTGGCCCGGTATCGGCAGATCTACGCCGAGTTCCGGGCGATGGTGGAGCAGGCGCCGTTCGATTAGCGCCCCACCGCCACCCTCTCCCGGCGCCACCCTCTCCCGGCGCCGCCATCCTTTGCCAGCGCCGCGCATCCTCTGCCGGCGCTGCCCCACCTTCTCCGGCGGCTACCTTCTCCGGCGCCGTCCCTCAGCGGCGGACGTTCACGCGACCATCCGACCGCGCCCGGACCGGTCGCGGACGCCCCTGCCGAACGGCCACGACCTGGGGGCGAGTCCAGGATCGGGCGGTCCGCCGGTGCCGCGCCCGGGAACCACGTGCGGGGAGGTTGGGGCCGGCGTGGGATGCGGTCCGATG